>JSZA02000036.1 GCA_000785145.2 Candidatus Thiomargarita nelsonii | reverse complement strand
CAATAAATAACCTCCACTGAGTACTAGCACTGCCGCTAACACAACCGGTGCTGCGCTATTCCATCCCTTAGTCACTCCTCTGAATTCAATCAAAAAGGGCACGATGAGACCAAATCCAATAAAGCCAACAATCATCGCGGTGAGAAATCCTATTTTTCCAAAAAATAGGATTTCTTAATCTAAAAAAAGCTCCGTTCACCGTGGCGGGCTGGCTCGTAGAGTTCAAGCTTACTTTTTTTCCATTATCCTTGTTTATTCACACGAATAAGCTTACTTTCTAATGAAAGATGTGCCATTAACTGAGTGTGAACTCTTTGAGCCAGTTGTTGATCATTATGGTTTTCCGTACATACGATAATCCCAGCATGTTCCTTAAGCTTCTACAGCAGCTTGACGGAAATTCTCGTCGGCATATAATTTAATCATCATCTTGTGATGCAATGGCTTGGTCAATTTCACCCTGATGGTGTTGATAATATTTCCATGCTGCCTCTAAATCGCTTTGAATGAGACTTGGATAGGCATCAAGCTGATCTCTGTCAGTCGCACCCTGTTGACGGAGAGATACCAGAGTCCACACAGGAATACGGGTGTTGCGAATACGTGCATCTCCACCACAAACACCCTGCGTATGTTTAATTTCAGTTTCAATAATAGAAAATTCTAGGCGCACCGTTCTGAAACCCGTTTTCAAATCATTTTGTACGTTTGAAACCAATCAGATTGGTTAGGCAGTCAGTTCCCTAAGTGGTTCTAAAGTCTGCCCTTGAATTTTGCCGTATTTGAACTTTAATCCATACTTTTTTTCAATTTCAAGCATAATTTTTTGCGAGTTTTCTACATATTTCTCGATATCATGTTGGGCTTCTTCATCCAACCGTTTCTGCGTATTATATATCTCTTCTAATAACGGGGTAGTTATCATCACATTGTCTCCGTAAAAATGCACTCTTGCTCATCGAGAGAAACACAAACGCCATAGAATAACACACTACATCAGCTCATCGCTAAAAACCAAAAAACCCCGCCTCACGTCAAACAACTTGATCAGCGGGGTTCGTATTTAAGAGACTTCCTTGATAAATCTTGGACTCCGACAAAAATTTATCGCTCCGTACTCGGCATTACAGCCACCACCTTAGTTACGGGTCCTGCCTGTGAATGCTGCCTAATACTATTCACCGCCGGATAGGGGCGTTCATAACTTCCAGCATACGTGAAATAGTGACGCAATAAATAACCTCCACTGAGTACTAGCACTGCCGCTAACACAACCGGTGCTGCGCTATTCCATCCCTTAGTCACACCTCTGAATTCAATCAAAAAGGGCACGATGAGTCCAAATCCAATAAAGCCAACAATCCAACCCATGTCATCCCACAAAATGGCCGCTGTATGACGTGCGGATTCAAGTCCGTAAGTCGTAAAGTGGAAGAACACAAAAATAATCAACAATTCTATGCCGATGAGGATGACATCCGTGCGCTCATAAAAAACCCGCAATTCATGATCTTCGTCTTGTCTAATCGCCAAATAAAGCACCAATAGCAGAAAAGCCATCGCCGTCGAAAAGGCCGAAACAATAAATAGCAGCGGTACCCCCGGATTATGCCATAATGCAACGGCTGGGAAAGATTGCAATAGCAAACCTGTATATAAAACAGTACCAATACCATTAATGATGGCTAACCATCCGATGATATTATGGATACTCTGAGGTAAGTTGCCCACCCAGGCAAACAAGCCAAGGATAGTACCAACCACTGGCATCTTAGTCCAGAACTTGGTTTCCAGCATATAAGGCAAGCTATAAACGATACTCCAAACCATCATCCAAACGATGAATTGGGTGCCCCACGATATCCAAGCATCAGGTTTATTCACCAGCACCATAGGATTCAGCACATGGATGATCGCCAAATGATCCAGCAGGTGAAGAAACAACATCAATGATCCCACACTCAACATGACAAATGATGATAGATTTGCCCATATCACCAGTTGTTTATGGGGTTTAATGTACATGTGGGTCAGACAACTGATGACTACAAGCGCTCCGCCTAATCCGCCTAAGAACAGATAAATGGCGATCCACCATGTCCAAACATTTTGTGTTGAATAAAACATGCCTTCCATTAGGTTGTCCTCTCTATGTCGCTGATATAATAAACATTGGGTCTTGTGCCCAGATGAGCCATCAGAGGTTTAGCCACCCCACTTTTGACCAATTTAGACACTTCATCTTTGGGATCATTCAGATCGCCAAATAGCCGTGATGAACCAACACAGGTTTCTACACAGGCCGGTTTGAGTCCCCTCATGACACGATGGGCGCAGAAGGAACATTTATCCACGCTAGGACGACTGCGGTGGTGTAGTTCACCATAAAATTCCTTGCCTTGATCCACATCATCGTATGTCACATCGTAACGGGCATCATAAGGACAGGCCATTGCACAGGCACGACAACCCATACAGAGTTCGTCGTCCACCATCACAATACCATTATCCAGTTTATGGGTCGCACCCGTTGGGCAAACGCTCATACAGGGCGGATTATCACAATGGTTACAGAGACGCGGGAAAAAACGCCGCCGTATTAGTTCATCGTTGTCGCCGCCAATTTCCATATCGTGAACATAAGTACGCCACTTATTCTCCCACACGGGCGTTTGATTCTCCATCGCGCAAGCCGCCATACAGGCGCCGACGCAAGTATTTAGGTCAATGACCATCGCATAATGTGGTGTCTTAGCCATAATCGGTTTTCTCCTTTTATCTCATTAGGCCTTAGCAATACGGATGGTAAATTCCTGAGAACGGAATCCCGCCACCACAGGCTCGACATTATGAGGAATAAGATGGTTAGTCGCTGTTCCTCCCATCGCATAACTACGGGTTAATTGTGGATTTTCCACGCCAAAGGCCGAATGGAGGAATAAGGTATCTGAACGCACTTTGCGCGTCACATAAGCATGACCATCCGCTTCTTGACCAGACAAGGTATTTTTCAATCTGATCTTGTCGCCGCTTTGAATGCCCAATTTTTCCGCCCGATCTGGATGGAGCCAAACGCCGGTATAAATGTCCTTCTTCCAAGTATTAATGGCAGCTAACACTGGATTATTGCTATTGGTAGAACCATAAGACACGGTGGGGACTTTACCATAAGTAAAGTAGAATTCATCCTCATCTAGGGCTTGATCCATTGTCTTGTTTTCACGACATTCGGCTGCAAAGGGTCTCGCCAAGACACTAAAATGTGGCGTGGTGAATCCCTGTGAACGTAACATATCAAACAAGGTACTGAAAAATTCAATGCGTCCACTTGCGGTCGTCGTCGGCAATTTATGGGGCACTGCGTACTGTTCTAACAGTTCATGCATACTCTCCTCATGGTAAACACCCTTTTCCCGCAGAGTCTTGTCCAAATTTTCTGGCGTTGTATGCAGTCTTTTCGCTGTTTCGATCAAGCCCACTTCACGGCAAGCTTTGGTAAACGGACTCTTCTCTCCTTCCGCTTTTAGGCGCTCCCATGCCGCTTTGGTCGGTGCTGCGGGTAATCCCGCCAAACCCTCCATCATTCCCGCCAACTTATCGAATGCTTCTTCCTTACCACTGATGATTTCCGTCAGTTTGAGCAATACATCGGGTATTTCTTCCGAGTCATACATGGGTTCAATAGCAGCATAACGGGTTGTCACGGCCAAATCTTGATTAACCCCGTTACCATAGAAGGTGGGTTCATCTCGCTCCAAATAAGTGCTGTGTGGTAAAATAACATCGGCATAGGGCGTGGTGTCTGAAGGCAGCACATCCAAGGCAACCACCCGCTCGATGTTGTCATTCGAGAACATCTCCTTCCAGTAAGTATCTGGATAATAATGGCGCACTGGATTAGCCGCATTGATGCTTCAACCTGAGCCGCGAGTTTATGGTGAAATTCACCACTCAGAATCCAGCCACCGGTTTTATCAATCCCACCATTTAAGGCTTGGATCATGGCTTGTACGCGCCGTGTCATCATCATGTTGCCAAAGCGGGCACCATGCCAACCCGGATCGATGAGTGCGGGTCGGGTGGTACCAAATTCATGGCTAATGCGACGGATGGTTTCTGCGGGAATGCCGGTGGTTTTTTCCGCCCATTCTGGCGTACAGTGCTTGATTTCCTCAAATTGGGCCTGTAAAACGGTGAAAGCAGGCCGTCCTACCCCTTCTAAACCGTCGGGAACAGTGACATCTTCTGGTGCATAAAGGGTTGGGCAAAAGGTTTTACCGTTGATATCGGTACGGTTGTAATTGCTAAATGCGGGTATGGTATGAATATCGGAAGTCCCCTCCCATACGACCATAGGCCGCCCTTCGCTATCCTTGACGAGTTGCCAATCTTCCTTATCATCTACCAAGAAGGGCATATTGGTACGCACTCTCAGAAATTCTGCATGAAAAAATCTCTTGTCAAGCATTTCTCTGAGCATCGCCAGACAAAAATCTAAATCCGTCCCAGGACGAATGGGTACCCACTCATCGGCTTTGGATGCTGTTTCTGATAAGCGCGGATCTAATACCACAACCTTGGCGCCATTTTTCCGGCCTTGGGCAAAGCGGACAACGCGACAAGTCGAAACGCCTCCGATGGAGGAATTGTTACATTGAAAGTCCCTGTGACCGCATCTGTGCCTAAATGTCCCGTGGTCACGCAGTGTTGCATGGGCGAGGCCACAATATTCGGTATGCCATTGGCCACGGCAAAGGGGACTGACCAGTTCATGTAAAAAATACAGGAAGTCCAGCCGCCTAATAATGTCCATTCTCCACGTTTAGAGCCTTCCACCCGAATTAGGGGCTTTTTAAAGCGATCAGGATCATAAGTTTGCTGCAAACCGGCTTGACCACGAGCGCACATTTTGCCCCGATTCAGGGTAGAGTGTGGATTACCATCCAGTTTGACAACCCGTTTAACACCGTTGCTAGTACGGCTGGTCACTTGGACATTACACAAAGAGGAACAGAAGTTACAGATCGTGTAACTGGTTTCTTCTTTATCAACATTCAACAGTTCATCGGGTTGCTTACTCAGCAATGAATTGGTTTTCAACAAACTCAATCCCGCTGCACCAGCGCCTGTGCTTTTTAAAGCGTCGAGAGAGCTTAGGAAATTTCCAAGCCATAATATTTCTCCTTCATCCTTAAAAATTCAAATTCGTTAGATAATCTGGCCTCTGTCAAAATATTTATAAGAAGTTTCATTATTTCAGTGTTTTTATTTCGACCTATGGACAGAGCAAAATGAAAGTTGGATGTATAATATCAAGTTTATGGCAATAGTAAAGCTATTTTATAATAATTGAGTAAAATAGTCATTTATTTATCATAATAGATGGATTATTAATAGGCTTTTTATATGTAATTTTTTATTTATAACTTATTAAAATAAAAAACAAACAAATAAATCACTATATTATTATTTAATAATAAGTTTAAAACAACTTAAAAAAAGATTAATAATATTAAAAATAATATTGTTGAAATAACTATTTTTTTCTATAAAATAATAATTAAAATTTTCAGATTTTGATTAGCAGCTAAGTGCCCTCACTGATTGGATTGGAGTGCAAAGCAGCACATTGCGTTAAAATCAAAAAATATTAATTTAGTAATTTAGTAATTTAATAAAATACTAATAATTAATAAATTGAATGAAAGATAGGGCTCAAAGATTTAAGTCTCATATTTAATTAATTTATAGTATTACTTTTTATATTGTTATTATTAATAATGGAATTGAATAGCATATAATGCTTGTCGGAGTCCAAGATTTATCTTGGACGTCCGTTAGTCACAAGGAGATACTGATGAGTACAGAACTGATTGGGTGCGACCTGTTTTTGCCTAATTGATTGATTTCGTTCTGATTTACGGGAATGAACGCAATTAAAATAAAGCCTACTTACACGTTTTTTATATGTGTATAAAATTTCTTATATGGTGTGAAAGGATTCGCCTCCTCAGACAGACTGGGAGAAAGCAATGACCGCTGGTTAGATGTTTTAACTGGCAGTGCAAGGTCTTGAAGCTCATGGGAGCAAGCGTTACGGATAATCTCAAAAGTTGGTGGAAATTCCTTCCATATTACAAATGGTAAGGTGAGCAGTTACAGCACCGTATCCTGTTGAAGGTTTCTATGAGCTTATAAAGTGTGATAATTGAATAAGGTCGGTCACTCTGGTCGAAAGACAAAAAAATGGTGGGAAATGGGATTTGCTATCGTCTCATTTCGTCTGTCCAATACATCATCCGATTATAGATATTATCTAAGTCCGCAGGTAACAAACATATAAGAGAAACAGGGAAAAACGATGTCAGTACGTCACTTGCAGGAACGCAAGAGGGGAGCATGGAAATGGTCTTAGCGACAGCATCGGGTAGGATAGAGTGGGAAGCCAACGCCAGTTGAAATTGTCACATTGGGATACTGGATATGCTGATTCACTCTCGGTATTGTGTTATTACGAATTCTTATTAAGCAATGGGTACGCTATCTTATGTACTAATAACGCGAGGTTCACACCTAAATTATGAATATTCTTCGGCAAAACAAGCTTGAAGATGGTTCCCCTTCCCTATCACCGGAGGGGGCAACCTCTACCAGTGCAATAGATAAAGTTCACACGGTTAGCGGGATAAGGCATTGTCCCTCCTGTTTTAGAACGATTAGTTCACCGGACATGCGTTTATGGGATTGGGATGAAATCATCTGGGGCAAAGTGCGGCGATTAGTATTTAACTTGCAGAAACGGATTTATAAGCTTACGAAAGCAGGAAAGTACAGAAAAGCACGTAGCTTAATGTACCTATTACAAAACTCGTATTATGCGTCATTACTAGGAGTCCGTAAGGTAACAACGGAAAACAAAGGTAAAAAGACTCCTGGAGTTGATAAAGTTAAAGTAACTACGCCAAGACAGAAAATGAAGTTGGTGGTTGATGTCCTAGATACAATACAAAAAGGGTGGGATAAGTACGAAGCCAAACCGGCTAAGAGAATTTATATACCGAAGGCTAATGGCAAAGAAAGGCCACTGGGTATCCCAACAGTACTGGACAGAGCAATGCAGGCAGTGACTAAATCTGCTTTAGAACCATTTTATGAGGCAAAATTTGAAGCAGCAAGTTATGGCTTCAGACCTGGTATGGGGTGTCTCGATGCCATTGATAAAATAGCATCAGTGTTACTCTACAATCAGAAATTCATACTGGATGCCGACATTAAAGGGTTCTTCGATAATATTGACCACAATTTTATAACAGAACAAACAGAGAAGTACTGGAGACCTATAGTCAAGAAGTGGCTTAAAGCGGGTTATGTGGAGGAAAACACATACAATCTGACTAAGATGGGAACACCACAAGGGGGTATCATATCCCCACTCTTGGCAAACATAGCCTTAGACCAAATGGAAACCGACTTAATTGAACACTTGCGTGGGATTAAAGGTTGGAAAATGAAAATCGGCATAACAACAGTAAGTACACAAGTAAATAAGAAATCGAAGAAAGAATACAAGGTGAGAAACAACTTACATACCTGTGTAGTAAGATACGCCGATGATTTTGTGGTAATCCATAAGGATGAAGAGGTTATAAAGGAATCCGAGAGATTTATCAAGGAATGGTTAGGACTAAGAGGTTTAACTTTATCAGAAGAAAAGACCAAGATTGGGAACGAGACAGAAGGTTTCGACTTTCTGGGGCATCACATTAGGCATTATGAGAACAGAGTTAAGGGTAATTATAAAGCGAAATTGCTTAATGGAACACCCACTGAACAAAGAAGGGCAGCAGCAACGCACGTATTACGAGTGGAACCAACCAAAGAAAAAGTTAATGGTCACTACCAAGAATTAAGTGACATTATAGGTAAAGTGAAGGCAACAACTCCAAGGGAGTTAATCGGTATCTTGCAACCCAAAATATCAGGGTTTGCTAATTACTACAGAACAGTACACTCTAGTAAGGCGTTCGGAAGACTAGACCACTTACTATGGAAAAGGTTATATCAATGGGCCTTGAGGCGACACCCAAATAAAGGTAAACGCTGGGTGGCAGATAAATATTTTTGTACTGTGAAAGGTAGAAAATGGACTTTTGCTGAAATCAAAGGCGAAGGTAAGGATAGAGAGATAGTAAAATCTCTCAAAGGTTACTCGAAGCATAAAGAAAGAACTGGGAGCTACGCTAAGGTTGGGTATGATAGGTCATATTATGACGGAGATACTGCCTATTGGGCAGGACGGCTATCCAAAGGCTATGGTAACATCACTCCGTCAAAAGCTAAATTGCTGAAGAGACAAGATGGAATATGTCCGGTATGTAAATGTGCATTAACGAATGAAGACTTACCTGAAGCCCATCACATAAAGCCCCGCCAATACGGGGGACTGTGGGAATTCAAGAATATGGTCTTATTGCATCTCCACTGCCACGACAAAATTCATAGAGAATATGGGAAACGAAAGCGCGAACTGTGTAAGGATTCCAGAGAGTATGATGAGTTAATTAAGAAAGGTGTGTTTGTATCACCTGAAGTCGAAGCAATATATGGCCCTGATATAGCTAAATTGAGACAAGGGGCTGAAGAAAACAAAGGTAGCTCAAAGATACTTAGATTGGGAGGAAACCCAGGAATAGTAAATAGGGACAAGGACACAGCAAAACCGCAGGAAACCCACAGCAATGGAAGTAACGAGGATAACGAACTGATACGGGTAAAGAGTTGGAAAAGTGGGGAAGTAAAGATGATTCCTCGGAGTAAAATGTATCGGAAAACGAAAAGAGTTAGAGATAAAGTCACAAACAAGTGGAAATTGGTTAAAATGTGGTTTATGAGAAAAACTCCTCCTCCTGTACGAAATCTGAAATGACCTACTTGATAACAGTAGGTTGGGGATAAGCGTAGTAATTAACATTTACAAGCTTACCTTAGTAATCAGTCAGCTACGGCATTAAAGTTCTTGGGCATAGCAGACTTTGGTCTAAAAGGCCATACGCACAATTGTAACACGTTATTTAAGTAATGTTACTTAGCAACAGGATGAAGCTAAGCCGAGGAGCGGTATGAGTTTGAAAATCTCACGTACCGTTTTGAAGACTGGCCTTGGGCAGTGTTCCACCCTTCGGGGTGGGTGATGTACAGGGCCAAGTTTAACACAAAGCTGGGACAAACTGGCGGATAAACAGGATGCCTTGGTGCAGACGCTTTATGAGCGCCTGTTTGAGCAGTATCCTAACTACAAATCACTTTTTCCAGAGTCCATGAATCGACAAATGGAAAAAATTGTGAAAACCATAGCGCTTGTCGCTAGAATGGATGCGCCTGAAATCGTACACTCGCGTCTGCTGAAGTTGGGTTATAAGCACCGTCAATTCAATTTGAAGCGGGAAGATTTTTTGAACTTCAAGCAACTCTTTTTGGAGGTGTTAGGGGAATATTGCAATGAATATTGCCCTGAGCTTTGGAATGATGGCTGTGTGCAAGCTTGGCATAAAGCTTTTGATGAACAGATCATTCCCTATCTGACGCAAGGTTTGGAGCAGAAGATGACTCATTCTGAAAAGATGAGAATCATCAATATGCAAACAGGGGCGGGAAATCAACTGTTAGGTCGTGTGGTTAGTATCAAACAAGATGTTTTGTTTGCTGAAGTCACACTTAAACTCGATGGAGGCGATCAGATTGTCGCACTCATTACTGCTCAAGCCTTGAGTGACTTAGGTTTAACAGAAGGCCGTAAAGCTTATGCTATCATCAGAAATTCTGATGTGATGCTGGCACATGCGGATACTGATCTGACATTCAGTACCAGAAATCATTTCTATGGCAAGGTTATCAAAACCCAAAGTGGTCCAATTAATGCGTGGGTGACGCTGCAACTTAAAAGCGGCAATACTTTCCAAGCGCTTGTGAGTCAAGAAACTCTCACTGATTTAGATATTAAGGAAGGTGAAAAGATGTCGGCTGTTTTCAGAGCCATCGATGTGATTTTAGCGGTTGAGAAAGGACTTTAAGGTTTCTCAAGCTAATCAGCTAATCCAAAATATCAAAAAAATCCTATTTCTTAAAGAAATAGGATTTTTCATTTCATACCGCAAGATTTTCATTTAAAGTGCGTATAATGTATTCAGTTGTTTTTTGTGCTAAACTCAATTATGAATTTGTAGCTTATTTTATGATTGATTGGGCTGCTCAAGTTGTGTATATATCTAGGAGAACATAATGCTATTACCGAGCCCTGCACGCACTACATACGATTCCAAAGCATTTTTTGGTGCGTTGCGTGTTGATAGGAAGCCCCTCCATAGAATTAACTACACAATGAGGGTCGAGGCAGGGCAGGAAGTGGCGGCTCTGATGAGTTGTTCCTCAATTTCTCTTTGTTGGGATTTACGGCGGCGTCGAGGAGGACCTTGGAAATGTGTCTAGCATTTAACCGAGAAAAATCTGATAGGGATTATTTTCGATAAGGCGCTATAGTTGGATTGGCATAGTACAACGGATTGGCGAAAAAAACGGATAAGAAAGAGCAATTTATTCAATCCGTTTTTTTCGTTAATCTTGCCGCAACGGATTGCTATCTAATGTCCAAGTTCCGTATCGATGCTTCATAATACAGCTTTTCTAAATAGAAAAATAAAAGCTTATTTTGCATTAGTTTTAGACGTGGGCTGGTAGTCTAGGCAACGCCTTAATACCTGCATTGGTTTGTAGGGACTACCGAAGGCGCATAAACTTATAATTTGATAACTGATAACCAATATGTTAAGACCTGTTAAAATTATCATTGAAAAACATTCTGATGGCTACGTTGCCTACCCGCTTGGGTTTAAAGGTGTTGTTGTGGGCGAAGGAGATAGTTATGAAGAAGCATTGATTGATGTTACCTCGGCTATCCGTTTTCACATTGAAACTTTTGGAACAGAGGCTTTTGAAGAGAATGATGATAAAGTGTCGGAAGCTTTTGTTGCAGAAACGAGGATTGCTATCTAATGTCCAAGTTCCCTATCGATGCGCCCAAAACCAGAGTGATTCAAACCTTTGAATTATTAGGATTTCATGTTGTGCGTGAACGTGAACATATTGCCATGCTTAGGTACAATCCTGATGGCACCAAAACGCCACTGACTTTACCTAACCATCCCAAAATTAAGGGGTCAACATTAAGAACCGTTTGTACACAAGCAGCTATTCCTCGTCGCGATTTTTTGCAAGCGTATGAAAAAACATAATAACGAAGTCTTTGCCAATGTTGACAGGTCTAGTGATTGATGTGATTGATGTTCGGCGTGACAACCGATTATCCTACAATGGCAACCGGCACCGAGTTTTTTAAGCTCAGTGCCTCAAGTTTTTGATTTGAAATGAGTAGCAGCAACTAGCGATTGCTTAAAGTCGTTTCAGCTATTCCAATATAGGACAGCAGCACCAAAAAACTGTCTGTTACTGGGTTTTTACCTTCTTTGACATAGACGGCATAAAAAGTGTATTTTCCACCCAAATCCGGCGGGAGTTCAAATGTTAACAGATGATAGAGCGCTGAAGTGTTTTTGACCGACTTTCTAAAAACTTGTGGTGTTAGGCTGAATGGCTCAAAGGGCTCGGCTGTCATAAACAATAAGTCCCCGCTAGGCATTTCAATGGCGATCCACAAGTCAGTGCTCAAAAAACGGCTCGTTATTTTTTAAAAGGAGTAATATCTTGCGGTAGTCCAACTCTCATAAAAGACCATAATCCAATCCCACTTGTAATTCTTGCTCAACAGCAGGCGGTATATAAAGCGTGTCTCCCTGAAAAAGTTTTGGCAACAAATGCATCGGCAGCTGCGAAAGAACTGAGTATATTAGTATCACTTACGACTGCCATAGCGTACCTCAAAAACGTTCTGCATGGTTTCTATTTCATCTGTCGTGAATTCGTGTCCACCATTGGTGGGAATACCACGCTTCGACAAAATATCCATTATCTCCCATCGAGTCACGCCCGCTAACTCCGCCGCCCGTCCAAGGCTGCACTTATCGCTGAGGTAAAATTCAATGGCTTGTTCTAGTGTGGGATTTTCTGGTAAAGTTTTTAGTAGAAGATGGTTTAATTGTTGCTTCAACCAATGCTGCTCAGTGATCGGTAAAGACAGTGCTAAATTTAATACTTTTTGTGGTGTTATCGTCTCTGTTGTTATCATCATAACAAATACCTGATTTTTAAAAACCGTCAAAAATATTTTGGTCTGGACGTCCAAGATAAATCTTGGACTCCTTTAAACACTATTAATAAACCGTTAATAATTTCTTTATTTGAGCCCTAACTGTATTTTAATAGCCTGTTCTACTTTCTGAATATCCCTACTTGACAAATGACCAATCTTATTGTTTAGGCGACGTTTGCTCACAGTGGTTAATTGGTTAGTCATGGCTTTATGTTGTTTTCCATTTAGCATCACATAAGCTTCACTTGGATAGAGACGATCTACGTTACTTGTCATAGGTACGACTTGTACACGATTTAAGAATTGATTGGAAGCATCATTGCTTATAATCACTGCTGGACGTTGTTTTCGTATTTCGCCACCAACAGAAGGGTCAAAATTGACCCACCAAACTTCACTGCGTTTCATCACATACATCTCCAATAGTGGCTTCTGCCCATTCAAGTGCCTCAAATTCATGGGCTTCGTCCAATGCCATTTGGCGATAACCAAATTCTAAATCGGTCTCAATAACATGTGGACGCACCAGCCGTTCAATAAATTGGCTGAGATATTGCTGACCGATCACCCTGCATAGTCCCTCATACACTTGTTCATCAAGTGTGATAGTGAGTTTTTTTTGCATAACGTTTTCCTTAAAATGTACACCTCTGTGTAGGACAACGAATTTTTAGAGTCAGGAGGTTTAGCGAAGGCCGCTTAATTTGCTTAATAAACCCTAGCCTTCGGCAGAATAACATCAACATCAGGTGTTAAAGTTATCTCATTTTTACCTCCAATTTTATTTTTAACAAGCGGCATCTTATGTCGCCGAACAATAGTTATGATGTACCATTGCTCATGGCTTTGTCAACTGGTTACCCGCCCATTAGCTTTTCAGATAAATATTTTGGGACTTCCTTGATAAATCTTGGACTCCTTTAAACAGTATTAATAAACCCTAGCCTTCGGCGGAATCACATCAACATCAGGCGTCAAAGTGTACAGATGGACAGGACGATAATTGATTGTCACCTGAGCTTGCGCGTCTAACCATGCCAGGGTGTGTTTGAGCCAATTCTCATCATCACGATTTGGATAATCCTCACGCGCATGTCCTCCTCGGCTTTCGGTACGATTCAAAGCCGAATTCATAGTCACCACCGCTTGTCCTCGCAGATTATCTAATTCCAAAGTTTCAATCAAATCAGAATTCCAAATCAGAGAACGATCTGTGATTTTAATATCAGAAAATAAGTGAAAGACTTCAGCAATTTTTTCTACGCCTTCTTCAAGGATTTCGCCTGTCCGAAAAACAGCCGCATGATCTTGCATCACGCGCTGCATTTTCAAACGAATTTCGGCAGTATTATAGCTACCCTTCGCATAGCGCAAATTATCTAAACGTTCTAACGCCGCTTCTCCCGCATTTTTAGCTAAAGGCTTATGCGGCGCAGCAGCATTGCCTGCCATTATCTGAGCGCAGCGTATCGCAGCCGCCCGCCCAAACACAATAATATCAAGTAGAGAATTAGAACCTAAACGATTAGCCCCATGTACCGAGACGCAAGCACATTCTCCAATCGCCATCAATCCAGGCACCACTCCTTCAGTATTACCCTCCTTGAGCGTGACAACTTCTCCATAATGATTAGTCGGAATGCCGCCCATATTATAATGCACAGTCGGTAAAACCGGGATAGGTGCTTTGGTGACATCAACACCAGCGAAAATTCGCGCCAATTCGGCAATGCCCGGTAAACGCTCCTTGATGATATCCGGCTCTAAATGTTCAAGGTGTAAATAAATACGATCTTTATGTTCACCAACGCCCCGCCCTTCGCGGATTTCCATCGTAATAGCGCGGCTGACCACATCACGCGACGCTAAATCTTTGGCATGGGGGGCATAACGTGGCATAAATCGTTCGCCTTCAGAATTAACCAGAAATCCCCCTTCTCCGCGCACACCTTCACTAATTAAACAGCCAGAACCATAAATACCCGTTGGATGGAATTGCACAAATTCCATATCTTGCAACGGTAAACCCGCACGTAGCACCATGCCATTACCATCACCAGTACAAGTATGGGCAGAAGTGGCCGAAAAATAAGCACGTCCATAACCACCCGTTGCCAGCACCACCATCTGAGCACTAAAACGGTGAATAGTCCCTTCTGCCATATTCAGAGCCATCACGCCCCGACACACACCCTCATCATCCATGATTAAATCGAGCGCGAAGTATTCAATAAAAAATTCAGCTTTGTATTTGAGCGATTGCTGATAAAGCGTGTGTAAAATCGCATGTCCCGTCCTATCAGCGGCGGCACAAGTACGCTGGGCGATGCCTTCACCATAATTGGTCGTCATTCCACCAAAGGGACGTTGATAAATTTTCCCATCATCAGTACGCGAAAACGGAACACCATAATGCTCCAATTCAATGATCGCCGGCACCGCTTCTCGACACATATATTCAATCGCATCTTGATCGCCTAACCAATCGGAGCCTTTGACAGTATCGTACATGTGCCAACGCCAATCATCTTCTCCCATATTGCCGAGAGAAGCACTGATACCCCCTTGGGCAGCAACCGTATGACTGCGGGTTGGAAAGACTTTTGTAATACAAGCCGTTGTCAAGCCTTTTTCTGCCATACCCAAACTAGCGCGTAAACCGGCGCCGCCAGCACCGACAACGATGACATCGTAGCTATGATCAATAATCTGATATGCAGTAGACAAATTAAGCCCCCAAAGCAATTCGTAACACCGCCAATACGGAAGCGACAGTGATGGCAATAACGAAAAACTTCATCGAAACCATCGCAATCGCCTTGATTATTTCATTATGCACATAATCTTCTAAAATTTCTTGCAAACCAGAATGTGTATGATAAAACAATATTATAATCAATAAGATGAGTAATTCCGTATTCCAATATAATCGTATCCAAGCGACTAAACTGGCATGATCAGCCTTGACGATGAAAAAAATGATAGAGGCGACAAACCATAATAAAAGTGGTACTAAAGCAATAGCCGAAAGGCGTTGTGCGATAAAACGATTAGCGCCCTCTCTGGCAGAGCCCAAAAAACGCACACGCGATAAAGAGGTACGCAATTCATTCATCTTATGTCTCCGTTAAAAGCCAATACCCAAGTTAAAGCCGTTAAAATGAAAGTGGCAATCCAAACAACTTTGCCCGTAGCATAAACCGTTTTGATGTCCATACCTAAGCCAGCATCCCAAAATAAATGACGAATGCCATTACACAGGTGATAAAATAAAGCAACAGACCATCCAAATAACAGAAAAAGTCCCCACCAAGACGCTAACCAGCTTTGCGCTTGTTGATAGGCGGTTGGACCTTCGGCTGCCGCCATCAACCAATACACCAGCACGAGAGTTCCAAGAGATAAAAAGAGACCTGTGGCGCGGTGGAGAATTGACATCACAGAGGTCAATTGTGCTTTGTAAATTTGTAAATGTGGCGATAGAGGGCGCTTATGTGTTGTTATCATCGTTTGCTCCAATTTGTACAGTCTTTGAAATATTCAACGTGCTGAACTATAATATATTAACTTTTCGGATGGTGTTGCAACACCATCCAAGCTTGAAAAAAAACACAATGCTAGATAATATTCAAATAATACTCGTTGGCATCACCCACCCCGGCAACATTGGTGCTGCCGCACGCGCCATGAAAACAATGGGTTTATCCCACATGCGGCTCGTGCAACCTAAACACTTTCCCAGTGCCGAGGCGACAGCCCGAGCCACTGGTGCAGACGATATTTTGGAACAGGCACAAATATTTGATACTTTTGAAGAAAGTTTATGGGATTGTCAGCTGATCTTTGGTACCAGTGCGCGATCCCGCCGTATTGCTTGGCCGACATTAACACCTAAAGCTTGTGCTGAAAAAGCTTTAGAAAGTACAGGAAAAATAGCGATAGTCTTTGGGCGAGAACAATCTGGATTAACTAATCAAGAATTAGATCTTTGTCATTTTCTTGTACAAATTTCTACCAATCCCAGCTTTAGCTCCCTCAATGTTGCAGCGGCGGTTCAAATTTTGGCATACGAATTGCTTAAAACGTTAGAAAATCGAGATATAGCAACTAAAGAGAATTGGGAATTGGGAAGTCCACTCGCCTCTGCTGAGAGTGTGGCACAATTCTATCAACACCTTGAACAAACGTTGATCGATATTGAATTTTTAGATCCCAAAAATCCTAGACAATTAATGCGACATTTACATCGCTTGTTTAATAGAGTGCAATTGATTGAGACAGAAGTTAATATTTTGCGTGGTATTTTAACGGCGGCGAGTCCAAGATAAATCTGGCCGACTAATTAACTGATAACTGATAACTGACAGATGAAAACATTTATTTTTTACATCTTGAGCATGGGGATTTTCTTTAGCGGCATTGCAAACGCCCAGACTAATCCTTTGTTGCAACAACGCTGGCAATTTAAAGAAGCGCGTCAAGTTCTTTTGAAAGAGAACTCAAAGACAAGCTTTGAACAACTATCAGCGCAATTGCAAGATTACCCGATTGTCCATTATTTGCGTTACTTCTATCTTGAATCCCACCTTGAGGAGGCAGAGACTATCCAAGCATTTTTAGAACAGTACAAAGATAGTCCCATCGCACAATTATTGCGACAAGCGTGGCTCACCAAATTGGCTCAAAAAGGCGCTTGGCAAACCTTCATTGCCAATTACACGCCACAAAAAAGCACCGTTTTGCAGTGTTACCATCTCCAAGCACATTTTAAGACTCAGGGAGAATTGAAAGAAGAGCTATTGGAGAAAGTAAAAGATTTATGGCTCGTCGGCATTTCTCAGCCCAACGAATGTGATCCATTGTTTGCCTATCTCTATGACAATGAACTTATCACCAATGAAATGCGCTGGCAACGCATTCGCCTCGCTATGCAAAAGGGGAATATAGGACTGGCTCGCTTTATCGCTAAAAGCTTGCCTGAGGCAGATCAAGAATTGGCGACTCTCTGGCAGGATATGCACAACAAACCAGCTAGTACATTGAACGAATTTATGCTATCTGATGAGACACCTTTTGCCCGCGAGATACTGTTGCATGGGTTGCGACGCTTAGCACGCCAAGATGCTGACAGTGCCTATCAACATTGGAAAAACTATAAAACGAGTTACGCTTTCACTGATCAGGAAAATGCGGAATTGTTTTACGACATTGTGTTAAGGAGCGTGAGACAAAACCACCCAGAAGCGGCACGTTGGCTCACAGAAGTTGATAAAAACTTGGTTGATGATAAGATCATCCAAGCAAGACTACAAGTCGCCCTTGCTCAACAAAATTGGCAAGATGTCAAAAAACTCATACAATCTTTGCCAATCACTAAGCAAGATAAACTCCAATTTCAATATTGGCGGGCACGCACCTTGGAACAAACAGGGGAAACCAAAAAAGCCGAAAAACGCTTTAAAACATTATCTGAAAATCGGGACTACTATGGCTTTTTAGCGGCAGGACGGCTTGGAAAACAATATCAGTTTCTGTCACATCCCTTAAATATCAGTCAAAAAGAAAAAGATCAATTGTTTGAAAAACAAGCGGGTATGTTACGAGCCCATGAATTGTATTTTATTGGATTGACTGATCTCGCTCGTTTAGAATGGGATGCGGTGTTGTCAAATTTAAGCACTTCCGAATTAAAAATAGCGGCTGCCATTGCCCACGAATGGGGATGGCATGATCGCGCCATTCGTGCGATTGCCAAAGCCAAATATTATGATGATCTTGATATACGCTTTCCGCTCCCCTTCTATGATACTGTGCTAAATCATGCCCAGGCACAACAACTTGACTTTGCTTATGTTTATGCCGTTATTCGTCAAGAAAGTGCTTTTCAAAGCGATATCATTTCCGTTGCGGGGGCTTCAGGATTGATGCAATTGATGCCGGCGACTGCCAAAAACGTTGCTAAAAAACAACAAATAATACTCAAAAACAACAAAGAGCTGTTTGTACCTGATATTAATATTGCGCTAGGCACAGCCTATTTGAGAGATTTGCTCAACCAATTCAACGGCAATCGCCTATTAGCCACTGCGGCTTATAACGCTGGACCCTCGCGTGCCAAACGCTGGGCGAAAAAATACGCTTGTTTACCCGCAGACATTTGGATTGAGTTGATACCATTTAATGAAACCCGCAAATATGTGAAACGGGTTTTGAGCTACATGCCTATTTTTGAGTACCAGATGCTGGGACACCCAGAAGTGAAAGTGATGCCACTTGATATAATTTGCCCAAAATAAATTTTGGACGCCTAAAAAAGTGGCAAAAGTAACTCAGCGGCTTGCACTGCACCTGTGGCACTTGGCGGTTTTGGTTTAGGTGCGGCCAAAACCTGTTTTAAGCTCTCCAAAATCGTGCCTTGCTCAAGCTGGGGACGTGAAATAGAAAGGGCACGCGCCTGTTTTTTTAACCAAGTTTCCAGATAAATCGTCTCTGGCCAATCTTCACGTTCTAAATATAACACAGCAACACCATTACAAGCCGCTTCGGTAAAAGTGCCATAACCCGGTTTTGTAATGACAACATCACAGGAACGGAGGACATCAATAAAAGGCAAGTTCAAACTTTCCCAAGTGTAAAACCCAGGGCGTTGAATTTGCCAAGCGGCGGGTACCAGCCAAGATATGCCAGGCATTTTAGGCCAATCTTGCAAGGGTAAAGGCATTTTTATACCGCCCAATGCTATCAATACTAAAGATTGTTCAGGATTTAATTGTAATTGTTGGTTAATGCTAATACGACGATTGATGCCGATAGTGGCTAGTGGGCCTATAGGCCGGGTATTGTCTAAATCTCTCATCGGCATAAACGGTTCAGCTTGCAAAAAATATCGGGCACTTTGATAAGCCCCTTGCATTTGCTGGTGAATTTGTCGAGCCTTGGGGGCACAATAATGCCAATAAATATCCGCCCAGTTAAGAGAACATAAAGCAACGGCTGGTATGCCAGCCCGTTTGGCACCCGCCAAAGTTAAGTAAGGTATATCGGCTAAAATTAAATCCGCTTGTGTGGCTACCAATGCTTTCGCCTCGACAGCCACTTTTTCTGACCAATTCGCATGAAACTTGCTATAAGCAGCCGCACTAGCCGCCACATCTACATCCACAGCGGAGTGCATATACATACCAAAATCACTGGCATGTGGTAACAACTTAAAATCGCCATGTAAACGACTTGCCAAAAAATCAGCTGAGACTTGTGTACGCAAGGTAACATTTAGTGTAGGCAAACGCTTTCGTAAAGCGTTGAGAACTAATATTGCTTGCATGGCATGTCCAAACCCATGCGAAGAAATGGCAACTAATAAATGTGGCATATCAATTATTTGAAGGAGCTAGAGAGCATCAACTTTGCCCCCCCCATTAGTGATTTGCAATTGCTGGTTTTCCAGCTCGGGCAGAGTAATGTTAAGTTCTAAAATTTCATAATGACCCTGTTTTTCTAAATTGATTTTGATATGTTCTTCTTCAACAGTAACGTATTTTCTGACCACATTTAGCAAGTCTCTTTGTAACGTAGGTAAATGGATACGCCTATGAGCCTGATGGCGTTCCTGGCGAAGGATAATTGTTAGGCGTTCCTTCGCATCCTCTGCCGTTCTTGGTTTGTCAAAGTGGTTTTTTAATTGCTCAAACATGTTAGTGACGCTTTGATTAAAAGTGAGTTAAGTATAACAAAAATTCATCTGAAAAAAGCTATGAATAATAACAGCACAGTTCTTTATGAGTCAATCATTTTAATCATAGATGACGAACCCACCAATTTAGCATTGATAAAAATTTATCTGAAAGCTTACAAAATCTTGATTGCGCGTAGTGGTGAAGAGGGAATTAAGCTCGCACATTCCGCTCAACCTCATCTCATTTTGCTCGATGTCATCATGCCTGATATGGATGGCTTTGAAACTTGCCGCCGTCTGAAAAGCGATGAACAAACCCAAGAAATTCCAGTACTATTTATGACTGTTTTGAGCGATATTGAGGATAAACTCAAAGGTTTTGCGGCAGGCGGCGTGGATTATATTACTAAACCATTTCATGATAAAGAATTATTAGCCCGTGTTCAAACACATTTAAAATTGCAGCAAGCACTACAGGCTGCCGAAACGGCCAATCATGCCAAAAGCCAATTTCTCGCCAATATGAGTCACGAATTGCGTACTCCGCTCAATGCGATTTTAGGATATACGCAACTATTCAAGGATGACAAAAGCTTGATGGAAAAACAAGGAAAGCAGATCGATATCATTCATCGCAGCGGAGAACATTTGCTAATGATAATCAATGATATCTTAGATATGTCTAAAATTGAAGCGGGAAAAATAGAATTGGAGTCTGTTGATTTTCATTTACCCGATTTCCTGAAAACCTTGGTAGAAATGTCACAGATTAAGGCGCAATTGAAAGGCATTTCTTTTATTTACGAACCCATGCCTGACTTGCCGACGGGTGTTCAGGGTGATGAAAAACATTTACGCCAAATTCTCTTAAATTTACTCAGTAATGCGATAAAATTCACTGAGCAAGGGCAGGTGATTTTTAAAGTCCAAAGCTTGAAAATGAAAGAGCAAACAACAAAATATTCTCATATAAGATTTCAAGTCGAAGATACGGGCATTGGTATCCCACCTGAGC
Source organism: Candidatus Thiomargarita nelsonii (assembly GCA_000785145.2). Taxonomy (GTDB): domain Bacteria; phylum Pseudomonadota; class Gammaproteobacteria; order Beggiatoales; family Beggiatoaceae; genus Thiomargarita; species Thiomargarita nelsonii_B. The sequence continues at coordinate 38,098 of JSZA02000036.1, read as the reverse complement.
AATTGGAAAAAATATTTTTGCCCTTTCATCAAGTGGGAGAGCAACGCCTTCAAAGACAAGGAACAGGTTTAGGTTTGGCGATTAGTCGCCAATTAGTTCATTTGATGGGGAGTGAATTGTATGTGGAAAGTACAATGGGTAGCACTTTTTGGTTTGACTTGGATTTACCAAAAGTTTCGGGCATTTCTGAGCCTGTCACAAAGGAACAACAAATGCCCGTTGGTTTTCGGGGCGGCAAGCGCAATATTTTGATTATTGATGATAACATGGAAAATCGTTTGTTTTTAAAAACGATGCTTTTAGGTTTAGGCTTTGAAATTGCCGAAGCGGTGAACGGACGTGATGCCTTAATTCAAATGACTCATTTTCAGCCACAGCTCATTTTACTCGATTTAGTCATGCCTGAAATGGACGGTTTTGAGTTTGTCCGCAAAATTCGACAAAACCCCAGCCTGAAAGACATCATTGTGATTGCCATCTCCGCGAAAGTTTTTCAACAGACTAAACAAGAAAGTTTAGCCGCAGGTTGTCAGGATTTTATAGCTAAACCGGTTCAATTTGCGACACTTTTAGAACATTTGCAAACGCATTTAGGATTGGAATGGATTTATACGCAAGCGCAAAACTTAGTATTTCCAACGCGGGAAAAACTTGAGGAATTATTGGCGTTAGTAGAAATACACCATATAACCGGCATTCATCAATACATCAATCAGATGAAAGAATTTGATCCTAAATTGGGACTGTTTATATCAACTGTTGAACAATTTTCTAAAAAATATCAGTTTGAAAAACTCATTGAATTTATTCAATATTCAGGAGAAAAATAAAAATAATATGGCAAATTTAGAAAAAAGCAAAATTTTAGTCGTTGATGATAAGCCAGAAAATTTAGATGTATTGATTGACTATTTGGATAAATTTGGTTTGACGATTTTTGTCGCTCGGAATGGTGAAGAAGCTATTCAATTGGCAACAAAAATCATGCCAGATATTATCTTATTAGATGTCATCATGCCTGGTATTGATGGTTTTCAGACTTGCCACCATTTAAAGGAGAACGAAAACACAAGAGAAATCCCAGTCATTTTTATGACGGCACTATCAGATAAAAAGGTGAAAGGTTTTAAAGTCGGTGGAGTTGACTATGTGACAAAACCCCTTCAACATGAAGAAGTGTTAGCCAGGATCCGTGCCCATATTACCATCCGTTTTCAACAAAAAAAGCTGGAAAAGCAAAATGAAGATTTGCTCCAACTGAATCAAGAAAAAAATGATTTTCTGGGAATGGTTTCACACGATCTGAAAAATCCTCTCAACAATATTCTTGGTATTGCCGATTTACTAAACTCTTCTATTCAAGACAAGGAAAGAAAGTTGCTTAGGCTCATTGAAGCAAACAGCAAACGGATGCTTGAGCTTATTACAGAACTGCTGGATATAAACCGCATTGAGTCTGGTAAGAGGGACTTATCCCTTCAAAAAATAGAACTGACAGCACTACTTTTTGAATCGGTTTACCGTCATCGTATGCCAGCAGAAAAAAAACAAATACAATTGCATTTTGAGCAGACTGATAAAAATTGTTATCTTTATGCTGATAGAACGGCAATCACCCAAATTTTTGATAATCTGATATCCAATGCGGTAAAATATTCTCCCTTTGATAAGCATATCAATATACGGCTTTTCCAAAGTGAAAAAGTAGTTCGTTGTGAAATCCAAGATGAAGGACAAGGTATCACCAAGCAAGATCAGCAAAAAATATTTGCTAAATTTGCCCGATTGAGTGCGAGACCAACGGATGGTGAAAATTCGACCGGATTGGGCTTGTCAATCGTCAAAAAATTGGTTGAATCCATGGATGGCCATGTTTGGGCTGAAAGTGAAGGTAAAAATAAAGGTAGTCTATTTATTGTGGAATTTCCAAGATAAATCTTGGACTCCAATATATGGTTTGGGGAATTTTATTTATAAGGGAGCTATAACAAATGATAAAAAAACAAAAATTATTTTTTTCTCTATCTGCCTTAGTTGTAGTCAGCTTGATTTGGTATTTGTATGAAAAAAATGATGTTTCGGTAGAACCGCCCTCTGAATACCCGTTTTTGAAACCTCAAACACCTTTTAAAGTCAGTGAATTTGAGGAGAAAGTTGATGAAAAACAGAAGACTGATAAAAAAGTCAGTGCAGAGGAACGTGTGCCCCAATTAGTCGTTGAGGAAATACGGAAAGCCCCCGTTTTATTGCCTATAGAGGCTATAAAAACAGAAGAATACTGGGAAGAAGAGAATGAACTCCTTAATTATAAAGAAGTGGGAGAACTTTTCCGTGATCGCCTAGTAGATGGCACTTTAGGGCCAGAAATGGTGGTGATTCAGGCGGGGCGTTTTCGTATGGGTTATATTAACGTTACCGTTACTTCGTTTCAGGGCGAGGATAAGCCTGTGCAAGATGTGTCGGTGGACCTGTTTGCGATGGGGCGTTATGAGGTGACTTTTGAGGAATATGATAAATTTGCTGAAGCCACGGGTAGAGACAAACCGGATGATGAAGGTTGGGGGCGTGGTAATCGACCGGTGATTTATGTGTCTAAATATGATGCCATGGCTTATGCTGAATGGTTAAGTGGAGAAACTGGCGAAAATTATCGTTTGCCCACTGAAGCCGAATGGGAATATGCGGCGAGGGCTGGAACGGAAACCAAGTATTGGTGGGGCAATGAGATTGGCTCTAATCGGGCTAATTGTGACGGTTGCGGTAGTCCTTGGGATAATGAAGAAACAGCGCCGGTTGGTTCTTTTCCGCCTAATTCTTTCGAGTTGTATGATATGGTAGGCAACGTTCGAGAATGGACTTGTTCTAAATATGAGGCGGAATTTAATGGCGAGGAGCAACAGTGTTTAAGTCAGTATGATAACAGCAATCGGGTGATTCGCGGTGGTTCGTGGTACGATCTGCCGGTCAAGGTGGGTGTGACGCATCGCACCAATAATTGGTGGAGCAGCGAGGGGAAGATGAATTTTCTTGGTATACGTCTTGTTAGGATGTAAAAAGACATGTTTTTACAAATTGCAATTCCTAAGCCGCTCTATAATCATTTTGATTATTTGCCGCCGCCAAAAACAGATATTAGCCAATTACATCCCGGCATACGATTGCGCGTTCCTTTCGGTCCTCATACTGAAGTCGGTGTGTTGTTGGCTATCGCTAACAGTACCACCGTTTCTGTTGATAAACTCAAACCGGCATTGAAAATCCTTGATTCAACGCCAGTGTTGCCAGAAAATTGTCTTAATTTATTACAATGGGCGAGTCGCTATTATCATCATCCCATTGGGGAGGTGGTTTCAACGGCTTTGCCATCGGCTCTGAATAAGGGACTGCCTGCCAGCATTCAAGCTTTACCCGGTTGGAAACTCACGCCTGAAGGATGGGCGTTGGATAAGCTACCTAAAAATGCACATCGACAGTTGGCTGTTTTAAGTTTATTACAAGAATATCCAGAAGGTTTGAGCCAGTCTGCCATTTCTCAGAGTTTGTCCAATATAACGCCTAGTTTGCGTACTTTGGAAAAAAAAGGTTGGATATGTCCTCAAGCGATTGTACCAAAAGTCAATGAGAACCGTTCAGTTTCTCCGCCATTGCGACTCAACGCGGCACAACAAAAAGCGGTCAATGAGGTATGCAGCAATCTTCAAGGGTTTTATCCTTGTTTACTTGATGGCGTCACCGGTAGCGGTAAAACAGAAGTTTATTTACAAATTATTGATAAGGTGTTAGAAAGTGGTCGCCAAGCACTTGTTTTAATTCCAGAAATTAATCTCACGCCGCAGACGCTTAATCGTTTTAAACAGCGTTTTGCTGTTCCCATTGCTGTATTACATTCTAAGCTTAATAATAATGAGCGTTTACATGCTTGGTTATTAGCCCGCGATGGTATCGCTCCTATTGTAATAGGTACTCGTTCTGCTGTTTGGACGCCTTTGGCGCGTCCAGGCGTTTTTATTGTTGATGAGGAGCATGATCAGTCTTATAAGCAACAAGATCATTTTCGTTATTCTGCGCGTGATATTGCGGTCGTGCGGGCACATCGCGCCCAGGTGCCTATCTTGTTAGGCAGTGCCACGCCCTCGTTAGAAAGTTTGCATAATGCTAATAATCAACGTTATCAACACTTTGTTTTGCCAGAGCGTGCAGGGGCGGCTGTTCATCCTACTTTTCATATTGTGGATATGCGAAAGCAGAAAGGTAGTTTGTCTAAGCAATTAATAAAGGCAATTGAGCAACGTTTAGGGACGCAACAACAAATTTTGTTGTTTATCAATCGTCGCGGTTATGCGCCGGTGTTAACTTGTTATAAGTGCGGTTGGGTAGCGGAGTGTCAACATTGTGATGCCCGTCTGACTTATCACGAAACGAGCCAACAATTACGTTGTCATCATTGTGGCGATTTTCGCCCGGTTGATGTCCAGTGTCCAAATTGTCGGAATCCGAAACTCTATTTTTTAGGCCAGGGCACTGAACGTGTTGAGGAACATTTACAAAATCAATTTCCCGAGGCGCGGATATTACGGATTGATAGTGATAGTACTCGTAATAAATATGCTATGCAGAAAATGTTAGATCGTATCCATCAGGGGGAAGTCGATATTTTGGTTGGTACTCAAATGTTGGCAAAAGGACATCATTTTCCTAAAGTCACCCTAGTGGGCGTTATTAATATTGATGGTGGCTTATATGGGATAGATTTTCGTGCGACTGAGCGAATGGCTCAATTATTATTGCAAGTCGCTGGACGTGCGGGACGTGCCGATGATCCTGGGGAAGTGTTGATTCAAACATATCATCCCGATCATCCTTTGCTCATTCGCCTTATTCGTCAAGGTTATGCCTCATTTGCAGAGGCGGCGTTAAAAGAACGTTTACAAGCGGGATTTCCGCCTTATAGCCGCTTAGCTTTGTTACGTGCGGAGGCGACTGAGAGTGATCCTGCAATGGCGTTTCTAAATCAGGCGAAAAAGCAGGCTGAGACGTTGAATAGTGATGGCGGGGTTCAGTTATGGGGACCGGTTGCTGCGCCGATGGAAAAACGGGGTGGGTGGTATCGTGCTCAACTTTTATTGCAAACTGAGCAACGCGAAGTCTTACATCGTTTACTTTCACAGTGGTTGCCGATGCTTTCCGCCGGGACAAACAAAATGCGTTGGTCTTTGGATGTGGATCCAATGGATTTATTTTAATCTAATTTATTAAATTATAAAAAAAATCGTAACTACTCTGCCTCTCTTGCTTGGAATGATGCTCCGCTGAGTAGTTACAAAAAATCCTATTTTTTGAATAAATAGGATTTTTCATACGACAATATCATACAGCCACTGCCACCGCTTATCCTTATACTTAACTATAGTTTTTCAGATAAATAATTTCACAAAGGGCAACCATAAAGGATTGCCCCTACAAACGAATATTGTATGTAGGGGCAATCCCTTGTGGTTGCCCAAGTGGTTGCCCAGAGCGTAATTATTTATCTGAACATCTATAGTACTCAGTCAATGTTAAATTGATGGGTGTTGTAGGGCACGGGTTGACATGTGTGATAATATAAACGCTAAATAATCCATGAACAACACACCAATGACCAACCAAAAAGTCCAACTTTATTTAGAGTGAGTGACTTGTTGCTTTAAGAGAGGACAATAAAAATGTACTATGAAAACGCTGAAACACTGTCTATTTCTTTACCCACTTTTTTGGTTCATTTCATCAATGACTACAAGGCAACCTATAAAAAACAATCCCAATCTCAAGTGATACAAGAAGCACTTCAATTCTTGCGTGAACAAGAACAAAAGCGGGAATCTGCTGAAAAGCAATCTAACCCGTTTATCCATAAAACAACAGGGATATGTGGCGGACGCGCTTGCATTGCACATACCCGTTTAACGGTTTGGAACTTAGTGGTATGGCATCAATTAGGATTATCTGATCAAGAAATTTTAGCAAAATATCCGCAATTGACCCAAAAAGACTTAGAAGCAGCGTGGAACTACTCTGCTCACAACCGAGTGGAAATTGACCAAGATATCGAGAATAATCTCGACGAACAAATCAATAATTAATGGTATCCAATGCAATAATGGCTAAATTATATCTTGATGAAGATTGCAGCGATAAAAGACTCAAAGAAGAATTAATCAAACTGGGACATGACGTACAAACAACGATCGAAGCGAGCAATGTTGGAAAAGATGACAAAACGCAATTGGCTTATGCGATTTCACTAAACCGTACCATAGTGACACACAATCGGAAAGATTTTATCAATCTCCATAAAAATAACCACAATCATCATGGGGTAATCGCCTGTACTCAAAACCCGAATAACCAACAATTAGCTAAAGGAATTGATGAACAAATAAAAAATACCCTACAATTAGATAATCAACTATTGCGAGTCACTAAACCATCGACTTAATGTACAGGTGCAGATTTTAACTGAAGCTAATTTTGATTAGCAGGGATGGCTCTCGTTCCTTTGCCTCGCGCACTCTCTTATACACAAGTTTTTTTTAAGGTTGGTATCAAAAAAATCGAAGGCTCAAGTCGGAAAGACACTTGTGTATAACGATGAGCTGCCACCGGGGGAGATACCGGTAATGGGCGGCGTTGCTTTAATGAGATTGACACAGGCTTTGTTGGACGTATAGGAATGTGGGAAATCAATAATTCCCTTAATTCCTCTAAAATCTCTCGCGGAGGATTGCCTGATAGCCCAAAAGCAATCATTCTTTCCGCCTCTTCATCAAAGTCTAAGGCAAGACAAGCCGCACTCCTAAACAAAACAGAACGGGTACCTAAATAACTTAAACATAAGTAGGGTGGATTAAGCGATAGCGTATCCACCTGATTAATCTATAAATATAAATTAAGGTGGATTAAGCGATAGCGAATCCACCCTACATGATGGTTACAATTAAAAAGGGACAAGTCTACTGATAAACGCGATTAAACAGCTTGACAAGAGCTACAGCCGCCTTTATAATCCGTAACTGCCAATGCAGGCGATTGAAAGAAAAAACTCCACTCGACGCAGCGACGCTCGCATCTTATGATGAATACAATTTCAACAATCCCAAATTTACGCGCCCAAATCAACGAATGGCGTCGCCAAAAAAAAACGATTGCCCTTGTTCCAACGATGGGCAATTTACATGCTGGACACCTCAGTCTCGTCGAACAAGCTGTCGCTGATCGTGTTGTGGTCAGCATTTTTGTCAATCCCTTGCAATTTGGTGTTGGTGAAGATTATCAAACTTATCCACGTACTTTTGAAGCCGATTGCGAAAAATTAGAAAAAGTCAGTACACATTTATTATTTACGCCTAGCGTGACTGAACTTTATCCAGCCGGTATGAGCAGTTACGTGACTGTGCCGAAATTAAGCAATATACTCTGTGGAGCTTCGCGCCCTGATCATTTTAAAGGTGTCGCTACCGTTGTCAATATATTATTAAATATAGTCCAACCCGATAAAGCTTTATTTGGGGAAAAAGATTATCAACAATTGATGATTATTAAACGTATGGTAGCGGACTTATTTATGCCTATTGAGATTATCGGTGTGCCTATTGTGCGTGAAGCCGATGGTTTGGCGATGAGTTCACGCAATCAGTATTTGAATGCCGAACAACGTGCCATCGCGCCATGTTTATGGAAAACGATTGATAAGATGAGATTAGAATCGGGTGAGCGCAATTATACGTCGTTGGAAAAGAATGCTATGCAGGCACTCGCCGAGCTTGGTTTTAAACCGGATTATGTTGCGGTGCGACAGGCTCAGACATTGGAACTGCCGACGGCGGCTGATAAAGATTTAGTGATTTTGGCGGCGGCTTGGTTGGGCAAGGCGCGGTTAATTGATAATAAAATAGTTTCATTTTAAGCAATGACGACATTTTTCTACCTACATGGCTGGGCATCAAGTCCACAATCGAGTAAAGCTCAATTTTTCAAACAATGCTTTGAGCAACGGGGATTAAGTTTACAGATTCCTGATTTAAATCCAAATGATTTTTATCATTTCAGCTTAACTCAGCAAATTCAACAAGTGGAAGCATTATTACCCAATTCGCCTGTTACCATTATCGGTTCGAGTTTTGGCGGCTTAATTGCCTTATGGTTGGCAGAGCGACTTCCGCAGATACAATCCATTGTCTTGTTAGCACCGGCTTTAAACTTTTTGAATCATTGTCGGATTCTGATGGGTGAATCCAATTTTGCACAGTGGCGTCGCCAAGGTGAATTTGCCTTTACGAATTATGCTGAACCCGGGGAACGCTTGATAAGTTATGGTTTTATAGAAGATTTGCAGCAGTATGTTGATGCTGATTTGCAACGGCGCGTTCCCAGCTTAATTTTGCATGGGAATCAAGATATGGTGGTACCGATACAAACGTCTCGTGACTTTGCTGCTACTCGCCCTTGGATTAAATTAGTTGAATTTGATAGTGATCATCGCTTGATAAATGTGCAAGCGCAATTGTGGCAAGCTATTCAGGCGTCGGAGTCCAAACTTTAGTTTGGACTTTTTTTTTAAATCGCCTGCCTCGGCGTGATACCAACTCAACGGCTCAATCTTGGAACTCCTGTTTCAATCGCCTGCTTTGGCACCTGATAGTATTTGACGGCGACATTATAAACCTAATCAAAGAAAAATTGCAAAATATTTTTTTGTATAGAGTACAACGAATAAAACAAACGGCTTATAGTGAACGCACTTGAAATCGGTGAAAATCTGGCTGTATGAAAAATCCTAGATCGATAAGGAACGTGCATGAAATAACTAGTGCAACCACAAGGGATTAAGGGCAACCACAAGGGATTGCCCCTACGTCATATGATGTAGGGGCAATCCTTTATGGTTGCCCTATTTTTGGTAAATACTAAAGCACAATCTGGTATTTTGCCGGTTTGCCACTCCGTCATAAGCCACGTTTGCGGTTAAAATACGTGAGCTTATGACTCAGTATTTACAACACCTCAAAACATTTGTGAGAATACACCCATTTATCCACAACCGCCAAAGGATTCTCTCCCTGAGCTGATAGAATCCCGTATAGGCAATAAGTACCCGTTGCCAATTCAAAGGGGAGTGTCAGATCAATTATAGTCACCTTTTCATTATATTCCCGTGACTTACGCCAGTTTTCTGGCTGATTTAGCTGAGCAAATTCATTGGTACCTTCGAGGGTGATAAATTGACCGTCTGGCAGCACAACCGCTGCGTAGAGATCGTATCCCCAGGCTAGCTGCTCTACCAATTCAAACTTAAAAGGCTCTCCTCTGGCGTATCGATCCTTTTCAATCACGACATCCACACTGGCTGAGGCGGGTGGCTCAATTCCTCCAGTCACCGAAATATTAACGGATTCTTGGCTCATCTCGATATTGCCATCATTATCTTTGGCGTAGAAGCTGATCTCATATTCTCCGTTATAAAGTGCTTGGTTCCAGGTACCCGTCCAAATATCCTCATTTTCGGTTTGAGAAAGTTCCTGTGTCGGATAGGCTAAAATAGGGGTGTTGTTGCTATCGAGCACTAGGTTTATACGAGGAGGTCTGATCACAGCCCACACGCGCTTGATATGTCCTGAAGCCGTGCTCGCTTTGGCGCTTAATGAAAAGGGTTCTCCCACTTGAAGGTGAGTCGATGGGGTTAAACTTTCTACCGCTAAGGTAAAATCACCTGTTTGGATGTTGCCATTGATCATAAGCTGTTTGAGCCACTGACCATCTGAAGTATTATAAACGCCATCGCCATTATCATCACATTGAGGTGTCTGCGTCGTTACAACATACTCGGTTGAACCACCGGCAAGTCGTTCATCCATCTTTTTTAGCAGACGGCTCTGTTGCTGAACGCTATATTCAAAGGCATCGAAAAAACTCATGCCCTTGAGAATATTTTTGGTGAAAAAACTACTAAACCCTTGTTTTTCCTCAAAGTATGCAAATTCATCACTCTTAGCACTACTGATGATGGCACGATTAGGGGCTGCTAGAATCGGCAAATGAGAGCCGGAATAAGAAGCTTCTAAAAGGAGCACAACCTGATTGCTCGTCGCTTGCTGGTAATCATCGAGGATGCCTTTAAATTGTTCGGCTGACATAGTGGTATTTTTTGCTAGCAGTACTTTGCCTACACCGCCATGGTCGATAAAGAAGATATAAAGAGGCTGATCAAGGGTTCCCTGTTCTTTGGCCCATTCAAAGGCTTTTTTTATGTCATCCAAGGTTAAAGGTCGAGATGGGTTAGGGGCATCGACAATGTGAGCATCAGTGCCGTCACCATTAAAATCAGCCCAAGATTGCGGAGAAAGGTAATAGATTTCAGAGTTGACAAATTTGCGTTTGTTCAGCATTTTATAAAAATATAGACTGATGGACTCGGTTGTGTCCCAAAGGGTGTTTGTCGCGTGATTTCCACCTCCGGCAATAATGATTGCTGCACGTTTTCCGCTTTGTTGCTTTCCGAATGTTAGGTGGGCTATACCCTCCCAAGTTCCGACCCAAACTCCTCCTTGTTCATCTGAGAGAAGGGCAGTGACAGAATTGTCAGGCAGATTTGAATTATCTGTATTAAAGACTTGCATCGAGCCATCCGGTTTGAGGTGGGCTAGTCCACCACGAACAGTTCCGACCCAAACGCCTCCTTGTTCATCTGAGATAAGGGCAGTGACATTATTGCCAGGCAGATTGGAATTCTCTGTCTTAAAGACTTTCCAATAGCCATTCGCTTTGAGGTGAGCTAGACCACCAGGCCCATTTTTGCTCCTCCAAGTTCCGATCCAAACGCCTCCTTGTTCATCTGAGAGAAGGGCATTGACTCTATTGGAAGGCAGATTAGAATTATCTGTCTTAAAGAGTTCCCAAGAGGCATCCGCTTTGAGGTGGGCTAGACCACCCTCAGTTCCGAACCAAACTCCCCCTTGTTCATCTGAGAGAAGGGCATTGACCCAATTGTCAGGCAGATTGGAATTCTCTGTCTTAAATATTTCCCAAGAGCCATCCGCTTTGAGGTGGGCGATACCAGCATTCGCAGTTCCGACCCAAACGCCTCCATGTTCATCTGAGAGAAGGGCATTGACAAAATGGTCAGGCAGATTGGAATTCTCTGTATTAAATATTTTCCAATAGCCATCCGCTTTGAGGTGGGCTAGACCACCCGAACCGACCCAAACTCCTCCTTGTTCATCTGAAAGAAGGGCACTGACATAATTGGAAGGCAGATTAGAATTATCTGTCTTAAAGATTTCCCAATAGCCATCCGCTTTGAGGTGGGCTAGACCACCACCATTCGTTCCGACCCAAACTCCTCCTTGTTCATCTGATATAAGGGCATTGACAGAATTGTCAGGCAGATTGGAATTCTCTGTCTTAAAGACTTCCCAATAGCCATCCGCTTTGAAGTGTGCTAGACCACCATTCGTTCCGACCCAAACGCCTCCTTGTTCATCTGAGAGAAGGGCATTGACATAATTGGAAGGCAGATTGGAATTTTCTGTCTTAAAGACTTGCCAAGAGCCATCCGCTTTCAGGTGGGCTATACCAGCACTAAAAATACCGGCCCAAACGCCTCCTTGTTCATCTGAGATAAGGGCCTCGACATAATTGTGAGGCAGATTGGAATTCTCTTTATTAAAGATTTCAGAAGAGCCATCCGCTTTGAGGTGGGCTAGTCCACCACCAGAAGTTCCCACCCAAACGCCTCCTTGTTTATCTGAGAGAAGGGCATTGACAACATTGGAAGGAAAATTTGAATTATCTGTCTTAAAGACTTGCCAAGAGCCATCCGCTTTGAAGTGGGCTAGTCCACCACCAACAGTTCCGACCCAAACGCCTCCTTGTTCATCTGAGAGAAGGGCTCGTACCCAATTGGAAGGCAGATTGGAATTATCGGTATTAAAGACTTGCATAGAGCCATCCGCTTTGATATGGGCTATACCACCTCCCGTTCCGACCCAAACGCCTCCTTGTTCATCTGAGAGAAGGGCATAGACCCCATTGGCAGGCAGATTTGAATTATCGGTATTAAAGACTTGCCAAGATTCATCCGCTTTGAGGTGGGCTAGTCCACCACGAGAAGTTCCGACCCAAACGCCTCCTTGTTCATCTGAGAGAAGGGCATTGACATTATTGGAAGGCATACCATCTGTATTGATATAAACCTTCTCTAATTCTCCCGTTGAAGCCTTACGTTTTTCAAGTCCACCGGCTCCCACCCAAAGGGTCGCCTTATCTTTCGATAAAGCAAGTGCCTCAACGTTATTACGACTTGTAAACACTTCCCAGACGGCATTGTCAAAATCTTGTTCTCTTGGTTTTGCGTTATCTTCAGCGTCCATAACCGTCACTACATCCGCCCCTGGCAGAGTGGGGGCACTATAGGTAACAGTTGTGCCGGTTCCGTCGAGCCAGCCATCTGTGGCTGACCACTCGACTTCGCCTACCGTGAGACTGAGAGGGTGAGCAGGCGTGAAAGTGATTTCTGCCCTTAGCTGAAAGGCTGCAAGTAGGAATATAATTATCCCTAGCAGTCTTATTTGGCGATAAATATACATAAGTGTCTCCTTGTTAAAAGAAATTTGACATCATCATAAGTGCGTGGACAAAATAAATGTGGTATTTTGTCTTAGTCTCGCCTTAATAACTTAATAACTATTAATATTTATTTTACAACACTCAGCACATATAATATAAAAAAAAATGTTGACATTTAAAGGAAGCAAATATGGAAAGGCTATCTATTCGTGAGGCATCTGAGCGGTTTGGGTTGTCGAGAGCGCGGTTGTATCAATTATTAGGCAATGGGATTATTGATGGGGATCTTTCTGAGAAACGGGGGCGCAGTGCGTGTTCTTGGGTAGATATTGCCAGTTTGCAGGCACATATTAACATGCGGAATAAAAAGCAACAACATGGTAAAGGTGGTGGGAGCGGTAGGCCTAAAATAATTGGTAATGGTATTTATATGCCTGTAGTGGAAGCTGCCAAAAAATCTGGTTATTCGTCTCGGCATATTGATTTACTAGCTAGACAAGGAAGCATCGCATCTAAACAAGCCAAAAAAGGGGGGCGGTTAGTTGATTATAATGATTTAATAAATTATAGGGATAATAAGTGAAAAATAAGTATTTATTTTTAAAGAGTCGTCCAGATAATTTTGAAAAACGCCTAGCATAATCGGCGTTTTTTTTTATTAAAAATAAGTAAAAAATAGATATTGACTTTTAATCTATAGTCTATATAATGCCTACAACGGTACGAGATACCGTTACACAACTAGGAGAAAAAGCTATGCCAACAGCACTAGCAACGCGCCCGCACGCTCGCAATAATGTACGTGTTTATGGTGACTATAAGCAGTCGCTCGCATGGACAGATTACCGAGACGAATGGGTAGAGCAGCCGGGTGGCAAGCCGAAAAGGATTTTGGGGAGATGGTAAAGGAATGTTAGGGGGAGAGCGTATTCCAAATATTGCTTGGCGGCTTTAGGAATACACTCTCTATTCAAGCTTGGTAACTTTCGGGGATTGATTGCGACTCATATCCGAAAGTTGCCATGTCAGTCACTGCATTAGGAGTAAACTAACAATGGCTAGTATATGTCATATTACCCGTCATTTCAATAGTGTCGAAATTAAGCAGCGTAAAAGCGATAGCTATTTAGACGCTACAGCAATGTGCAAGGCCACTGGTAAAAAGTGGAGTCATTATCATGTCACACAACCGACTCAGGAATTTTTAAAAGCACTGAGTTTAAAAACCGGTATCCCTATTTATAGCGATGCCGTTACAACGGCTTCGGAACAAAACCAAAGACTTATACAATCCATAAAAGGCGGAATTGCTAATAATCAAGGCACTTGGGTACATCCTAAAATCGCTATCCATCTTGCTCAATGGTGTTCACCCGAGTTTGCAGTGATGGTGAGCGATTGGGTTTTTGAACTGCTAACAACTGGCAGTGTCGAATTGCAACAACCCACCACAGACAAAATGCTAGAACACGCCCGCATCAACAAAGAACTGATGACCTTGTTCAATATAGACGGCAATATGCAAACCCTCGCGCTCAACAACGTCATGCGAAAAGAGTTCGGTGTCAATCTGTTGGAACAGTGGGGCGTTGATGGCCTAAAATCCGAAACTCAAGAGCAAATCTTAACAGTGTCGGACATCGCCGAACGTCTTGGTCTGAAACAGAGACAAATCAACCCCATCCTCACAAAAATCGGCTTGCAAACCGCCAACCGCGATCATAAGGATAGACTCTACTATGAATTAACAAATTTGGGCAAGGAACATGGTATCTACATGGATACTGGCAAACGCCACAAAACGGACGGCTCGCCAGTGCGACAGATCAAGTGGTTTGACAGTACTGTCGATCTGGTAAAAGCGCACTTAGAAAGCGCGTTTGTTTTAGAAGGAGGTGCGACTACATCACCTCTTAGGCAAGAAACCAAGTTTATTGAAGAAAAGTACAGAATCTCATAGGTAAGCAGGGATAATTCAATGACAAGAAAAAAAATGTACTGAGAGTTTTTTCACGGTTTTGAAGTGTACTCAACAAAACCTGACTGAACAGGACGCAGAGCGTCCTATCAGGCATTCCCACGCAGAGCGCTCATCGTTATACATAAGTATTTAAATATTTGAAATAAAAGCAGATATGTAGGGTGGGTAGAGCGACAGCGATACGAAGTGGCGGGACGCCCAACCCACCATTTGCGACGGTTTGGTGGGTTTCGCTATCGCTCTACCCACCCTACAATTGTCGAAAATGGATTTGTGTATAATGATGAGCGCAGAGCGTGGGAACGAGATTTATATTTTCTCAAGTGCCAACTTCTTAGCCCCCGCAAAATCCGCCTTACCGCTACCAAATTTAGGTATTTCTGCCACACAAAAATATTCTTTAGGCATCATCAACGGATTCAATCCACTGCCCCGAATCTGACTCTTGAGCGCATCCAAATCAACTTCTCCAGCGAGCAACAGCACAAGCTTTTCTCCCTTACTCTGATCAGGCAACGCCACCGCGATAATCTCTATCTCATGATTATCAATCACTTGCGATATTTTGGATTCGACAGCACCCAAGCTAACCATTTCGCCGCCTAATTTAGCAAAACGGGAATAACGATCTAGGATAGTTAAAAAGCCGTCTTCGTCTAGCTTACCTTTGTCGCCTGACTTATACCAACGTACTCCGTCTTTTTCCACGATAACCGATTCAGTTTTTTCAGGTGAGTTCAGGTAGCCCTTCATAATTTGGGTGCCCCCAATTAAAATTAATCCCGCCTCACCGATAGGCAAATCTTCTAAAGTCTCCGGCTCAACAATTTTCAGAGTCGTGCCGGGCAGGGGAAGTCCCACCGTGCCTATCTTATTGCCGATTTGTACATCACCTGAATAAGAGAGCAAAATATCAGGAATATTCACAGTGGCGACAGGCGTGGTTTCCGTCGCACCATAACCTTCATAAATATCTTTACAAAATTTGTCTCTGAAAGCATGACGCACTTCAGTGCTCAAACGCTCAGCACCCGCGACGACAATCCGCACCGATTGAAACATCAAAGGATGGATTTTGCGGCTGCGCGTATAAATACGCAAAAAAGTGGACGTACCCAATAAAATACTCACTTCATACTGCGCCACCAAACGACCAATCGTTTTAGCATCCGTCGGATCGGGCTGACACACCATCGGTATGCCCTCAATCAGGGGCAAAAAGGTAGTGACAGTCAAACCAAAAGCATGGAAAATCGGTAAAGCATTGAGGATCACATCATCATCATTGGGATTTAGCACCGCCGTTATCTGTTTGAGATTTCCCATAATATTAGTATGCGTCAATTGCACACCTTTAGGAACGCCCTCGCTGCCACTGCTAAAGAGAATCGCCGCAGTATCCTCTAAATTAGCACTATTTTTAAAATACAACGCCTTTAAAATCACAGTCGGTAAAAATTTCGCCTGTAGCAAAGCAAAAAACAGTGCCGATTTCGGAATAGCTTGCTTAATATCTTCCAAATAAACCAGATTAGCTTGTTCTTTTAAAGGACTCAGATCAATCCCCCGCCCCTCCAATTTACTTAAAAATCGCTTAGAAGTGAGAACCGTTTTAATATCAGCCCTTTCCATGCAAAGCCCAACCACAGAAATAGTCGCCGTATAATTAAGATTGACTACCGTTTTGCCATTGAACAAAACCGCAAGATTAGCGATCACGCCCCCCGATGAGGCAGGCAACAAAATACCAATATTTTGCTGTTGGCTCATCAACGGCTTCAGTTTGCGAGCAAAAACCAGCGTGGCTGCCAATAAACGTCCATAAGTCAACTCCGTATTCGCCTCTATGACACAAACCTGACTCGTTTGCGCCTTCGCCGTTCGCAAAAAACTGATAGGCAACGGTTCCAAAGTTTCAATATACTCTTGCCAAGTATGGATAGAAGTTTCTAAAACAGCCTGCTTAACCTCACTGGCACTGGCGTTTGAAGAAACCGGCTTACCAAATCCGACCGTAATTTTACGGCGCCCGGCTTTGCCCGTCGAATAGCGATACTTACGATTTGCATAAGAATAGAGACTGCCCCAAACTCCCCTTAAATAAAAAGGCACAATCACAGCTTGAGTATCTTTGACTGCCCGTTCAAAACCGCTTCTAAAAATACTGAGATGACCATTATGACTAATATGCCCTTCGGGAAACAGGGCAACCACTTCGCCTTGACTGAGACTCTCGCGGACTTGAACCAGCGCTTGCTTACTGCCAGTTCGTCCAATGGGAATCACACCAAATAAGTCCAAAAACCATTTGAGATACCACTTTTCATAAAAGCTGCGAAAAATCACAAAGCGAATCGGGCGCGGCGAGGCGATTTGTAGCATAGCCCAATCAAGCCAACTGACGTGATTGCCTAAAAGTAAAACGCCGCCACTGGAGGGAATATTTTTCATGCCCACGACTTGGACTTGATAGCGTCGTGTCAGCATCCCGGTAGCAATATAACGAATAAAGGATTGAGGTAATTTAATGAGAGTGTAAAGAGTACCAATTAAAGTAATTGTCGCCAGTAGAAAAAAAGTGGTTTGATTAGAAAATTGAACATAAGCCAAAGCGACAGTCATACCCAAAAAAGCCAACATAAAATTATTTTGGACAAAATTATTGGCAGCCAAAATAGTCCCCACTTCTCCCTCTTTGGCGTGATATTGAATCAAGGCATTCAGGGGCACTATAAAAAGTCCACCAAAAAAACCATAGACAGTAAAAAGTATGGCCAAAGAGAGCAAATTTGTAACAAAGGGTAAAATTATCAAAGAGATGCAAATACCCAATGCCCCCAAGGGAATAATACCGGTTTCGATATGATTTTTTGACACTTTGCCCGCAAAAATGGCACCAAAAATAATGCCGATACCGGCTAACATCATAATGCCATTAGCAACGCGAGTATCGGTTTCGCCAAGCACCTCCTTGAGATGTGCGCCAAAAGTCGCAAGTAAAACTTGATTAATGGCAAAAAACACGGAGAGCCCGATGATACTGAGCCAAATACCTTGATGAGTCCACGCACTTTTAAGATTGTCTCTGAGAGAGCGCATCCGCAGATATTTGCCAAAATCAAATTGAAGCTGAGTATCCGTTTGCCGTTTTAAAGGCAAGCGCAAAGCTAATAAAGCCTCGATGAGCGTTCCGCCTATCAGTAAGAATCCGACATATTTAACCGATTGCAGAATATCTCCCATATTTTCAAAGTGATTAGAAAATAAACTTTCAAAAAACAGCGTATAAACCAGCGTACCGGAGAGAATGGCAATGATTGTGACCGATTGCACGGCAGAATTGGCGGGCGTTAACTTATTTTTGCCCACCAGTTCCCTAATATAACCATATTTAGCTGGCGAATAAAAAGCACTCTGCAAAGCCAATATAAAAGTCAACCAAAAAGCCAACCAAAAAGCACCCGTATAATAACACCACGTAATCATAGCCGTGATGGGCAAGGCGATAAAGGCGGCAAAGACAATAACGCGGTTTTTAGCAAATTTATCAGACAAAAAACCCGCTGGCGTAAAAGTCATAATAAAAGGCAACAAGATCATCGCCTGAATGATGGCGGTATAAATCCGTAACTCTGTGCCCTCATAAAATTTAAAAAGGGCATTTTGGATAATGATTTTATGACCGAGATCAGTGAACGCATTAAAAAAGACAATGACTAAATAGGGTATAAAACCCTTGTGTTTCCAAATTGATTGTTCCACTATTAATTGCTACTCCTCTGATGCAAGGTTTGTTAGCTTACTTTGTACCCGATGTTGATGTCAATACAGATGTAGATACTAAATTATGGTACCATCCATTTCTTTAATTGAGAATGAGACATGAAAATTTTTAAGCTTAAGTTGTTCCACAAATGGGCTAATAAGGAAGGGCTAACCGATGAATCCCTCAAAAAAGCGGTCAAAGAAATGGAACAAGGCCTTATAGATGCTGATTTGGGTGGGCATGTCTATAAGAAACGCATAGGAATTCAAGGGCAGGGCAAGCGTGGGGGGGGGGAGAACATTGATAGCATTCAAAGTCGAGGAAAACGCTTTTTTTATGTATGGCTTTGCTAAAAATCAGAGAGACAATATTGATGTGAATGAACTCAAGACATTAAAACGATTGGCAAAGGACTTGTTAAGTTATAATGATGTCGATTTAGAAAAAGCGATTGAGATTGGAGAAATAATCGAGGTGTTATGATGGATAAATCAATACTGGAAGTTGTTCACGAAACTGCTCAAGGGCTAAATAAGGCTGGCTTGATGGATGCAAAAACTTTGCGTGAATATGATGCGCGGAGCGATCCACAACTTAAGCAGTATAACCCAGAACAAATCAAGCATATCCGACTCAAAAATCATACCAGTCAAACGGTTTTCGCAGCTTATCTCAATACCAGCCCTTCGACGATACAAAGATGGGAAAATGGAAAAATAAAACCCAAGGGAACCTCACTTAAGTTGTTAAACTTAGTTGAACAAAAAGGACTTGATATATTGGCCTAATTTAGAAATTAACTTAGAGGGTGAGGCACTTGTTTAGCACGTTTTTTCAGGAAAATAATGATGACTTTTATTTTAGATCCCCATAATTTGCCCTTTACCATTTGCTTGTTAATTATGCTGGGCATTGCCCTACTGGAAGGCATCCTAACCCTTTTAGGCTTTGGGCTTTCCAGTTTGTTAGATCACTTTGTACCCGATGTCAATACAGACATAGACACAGGAGACATCGACTCATCCCTTGGCAAATTGTTCGGTTGGCTCAATGTGGGCAGAGTGCCGATTATGATTTTATTTGTCATATTTTTAACCGTTTTTGGTCTCACCGGTTACACATTGCAAGCGACATCGCTAGAAATTTTTGGCAATATGCTACCCGCCCTGCTGGCGGCGGTAATCGCCTTTTTTTTATCCATGCCAATTGTGCGTAAATTGGGACAGGGCATTGGTAAAATCATGCCAAGCGACGAAACTGAGGTGATTTCTGAAGATAGCTTTATTGGGCGGCTAGCCACCATCAGCTTGGGCACCGCCAAAAAAGGACGACCCGCCCGTGCGAAATTTAAAGATAATTATGGCACCACCCATTTGATTATGGTCGAGCCTGATGCAGAAAATGAAGAATTTACAGAGGGAAATGTTGTATTATTAGTTGAGCATGTAGGAGCAAAATATCTCGCTGTCAGTACTGAATCGTGACGCTTTTTTTATCATTCCCCAAGCTCCGCACTCATCGAGCCGACACAAGTCCATTTACGAGGTTTTGTAGGGTGCGTCCTACGCACCAATGCCATTAAGTTAAGGAAAAATATCTATCATGTAGGGTGGGTAGAGCGGAGCGGGACGAAGTGGCGGGACGCCCAACCCACCATTTTCGTCAATTCGGTGGGTTTCGCTCTACCCACCCTACAAAAAAGCTTAACTTAATGGCATTGGTCCTACGCACCCTGACGCTCAAAAGGTGCGTAGGACGCACCCTACAAATATCATTTTATTTTAAGTACTTAGATTAAATATTAATTATTAAGGAATAAATCATGTTACAAAACATATTAAATAGCTGGCTGCTCATTATACCCGCCATTGTCATCATCGCGCTGATCACTATCGGCCTAATATTTGCCAAACTTTACCGGCGATCCACCAAAGAAGTCTCATTTGTCCGCACCGGCTTAGGCGGGCAAAAAGTCATTATGAACGGTGGCGCCCTGGTGCTGCCCATCGTACACGAAACCATACCCGTCAATATGAATACCAACCGCCTACAAGTGGCGCGTGCTAAAGAGCAAGCCCTGATCACCAAAGACCGTATGCGCGTAGATGTCGCGGCGGAATTCTATGTGCGAGTATCGCCCAATGAAGAGGCTATCGCCACAGCCGCCCAAACGCTAGGAAAGCGCACCATGCACATCGAAAAAATCTTGGAACTGATTGAAGGCAAATTCGTTGATGCCCTACGCTCAGTCGCCGCCAAGATGGCCATGGAAGAACTCCATGAACAGCGCGTCAATTTTGTCCAAGAAGTCCAAGTCGCCGTCTCTGAAGATTTGCAACAAAACGGGCTAGAATTGGAAACCGTCTCCCTCACCGGTCTCGATCAGACAGACAAAGAGTACTTTAACCCCCAAAATGCCTTCGATGCCGAAGGTTTGACCAAACTGACTCAATCCATTGAAGAGCGCAGAAAGCGGCGCAACGATATTGAACAAGACACGCAAGTTGCCATGCAAACCAAAGACCTAGAAGCTGAGCGCCACAAATTGGAACTGAGGCGAGATACCGAATATGCCAATTTGAATCAGCAGCGTGAAGTTGAAAATTACCGCGCCGAACAAGCCGCCGAAATCGCCAAACAAAAAGCCAATCAGGAGCGAGCCGCACAAGAAGCCAAAATCATTGCCGAGCAACAAGTAGAACACGCGATGATTGAAAAGAAACAGGCTATTGCCGAAAAAGAGATCGCGCAACGCAAGGCGGTAGAATCGACAGAAATTGAACGGAAAAAGGCGATTGAATTAGCCGAGCAAGAGAGAGCGATTGCCATCGCCAATAAATCCAAGGAAGAGTCAGAAGCCAAAGCAGAGGCAGATCTGGCCCGTGCTGAAGCCGTCAAGGCAGAAGAAACCGTGAACACGTACCGCGAAGTCGCCCAAGCGGATCGTCAAAAACAAATTGAACTGATTGAAGCCCACAAACAGGCAGAGCGGGAAGCCATCGGTATCACCACAGCCGCCGATGCCAATAAAAGGGCCAGTGAAGACGAAGCAGAAGCCAATCGTTTACGCGCCCAAGGTCAGGCAGATGCCATCAAAATTGCGGCCCAATCCGATGCGGAGGCGACCAAAATTAGGGCAGAAGCCAATGAAGTGCGTTACAAAGTTGAAGCGGAAGGCAAGCGTCAAATCAATGAAGCGGCTAATACCCTCTCCGAGACACAAATTGAAATGCAGCTCAAACTCAAAGCCCTTGAACAATTACCGGCCATCATTGAACAAAGTGTCAAGCCGATGGAGAGAATTGAAGGGATTAAGATTTACCAAATTGAAGGACTCAATACCGTTGCCAGTTCTGGCGAAGCGGACAACAATAATGCTAACTTAGCCGAACAAGTGACCAATGCGGCACTGCGCTACCGTATGCACGCCCCACTCTTGGATAACATCATGAAAGAGATAGGATTAAATCTCGACTCGGGGATTAATGGGATGACAGCAGGAATGAATACCACCCCACCCAATGCTTAAATTTAGGAGTCCAAGATTTATCTTGGACTTTTCGCCATGTACCGTGGCTCTTTGTTGAGCCGCCCAAGATAAATCTTGGACTCCTTAAAAAAAGAAAATCACATGAAAATATTAGAAGCCACTTATCGTATTGTCACACCCATGTTTATCGGTGACGCCTCACAAAAAGCCACCGATTTACGCCCACCCTCTATCAAAGGCGCCTTGCGTTTTTGGTGGCGGGCCTTGAATTGGGGTAAATATTTAAAATTAGCACAGGGAAATGTCGCCAAAGCCTTGCAATCTTTACATACTCAAGAAGGCCAACTATTTGGCATGGCCACCCAAGAAAATTTTGGGGGACAAGGACAATTTATTCTCCAAGTCAGTCCCACTCAGATCAAAGTATGCAACCCCCCTCCCCAAGCGACGGGTGGTATCCCTTATTTATTAGGACAAGGGGTTTATCACTTTAAAAATGGTTATTTACGTAACGCACTCAAGGCGGGGCAAGATTTTAAAATCTCTATCTGTTTTCGTCCCAGGGTTAAGGCTGAGGAGATCGACAGTGTGGCTGAAGCTTTACGCTTATTTGGTTTATTAGGAGGACTCGGTAGTCGGGCACGTAAAGGTTTGGGTGCCGTGGCTATTCACCAATTACGTGGCACTGAACAGTGTCAAATCCCAAAAAATATCATTGAATACAATGAGTTAATAGCAGAAATCGGCCAATCCATGTCGGCTGATTTGCCACCGTTTACCGCTTTTTCACAAAAAAGCCGTGTGGATATTTCCCTAAAAGGGCGTAATGCTTGGGACTTGTTGGAGGAAGTCGGTAGAGAAATGCTCTTGTATAGAAGTTATGGTCGTTTGAATCCACGCTCAGGACAGCATGAGCAGCTCCACCAAAATGCTGAACAAAATTTTGTGCCCGATCATGATTTAGCTTATGCGGTGGCAACGGGAAATTCTGTTACCACACACCCTGATAGAGCCGTGTTTGGTTTGCCACATAATTATTTTTTTACTTCAATCAAACCGGCTAAAGATGCCCAAGTTGATGTTAATCCGATTAGGCAAGAAGGACATAGGTGGACAAGTGCGGGGCGTGGGCGACGCGCTTCGCCGCTCTTTATTCATTTACATGAATTTCCTGATGGCGAATGTGCAGCGATACAAGCCCTATTGCCAGCAACCTTTTTACCGCCCTCGGATCGTATTGAACTCAAAGCGAAAGCGAGGCACGCGACAAGTTGTCGAGTCTTACCAGATATAGATTGGGATGTGATACATCAGTTTTTGGATCGCTTTAATAATAGAGAGAGAATTTATCCGTGACTCAAGACAAAAAGTATTTTCATTTTACCCTGGGCGCCGTCCAAGAGTTTGTCGCCCAAGCACAGCGTACCCGCGACTTTTGGGCTGGCTCATTTATCTTATCTTGGCTGGCTGCGGTAGCGATGCGCTCTGTGCAAAAGCAAGGGGGAACCATTATTTTTCCTAAGCCCGATGACAATTATCTCAACTGCTTAGAAGGACAGGGTAAAAATCAGCCGCCCGCGCAAGGCAGAGTGCCTAATCGTTTTAAAGCGGCAGTGAATCACAATTTTAAACCAGAAGCGATAGTCGATAGTGTTCAAATGGCTTGGCGTGAATTGGCTGAAGTGGTCTGGAATGCTGATTTACAAGCTTTCTGTCAGAATGACTCAATCCATCGCCAAATTTGGGATCGGCAAATTGGCGGTTTTTTTGAAATCACTTGGGCACTGACTGAAGCTTCTAATATATTAGATCGTCGCAAAAATTGGCGAACTCATTTTGCCCCCAAGGAGCCGGGTGTGAAATGTATGAGTATGGCAGGCTGGCAAGAATTGTCGGGCATCCGTTCTCCTAATAAAACAGAACTGGAAAATTTTTGGCGTGCTATTGGTGAAAAGGATTTTTTATGTGCGATTGCCTTTGTCAAGCGGCGTTTTGCCGTTCATTTTGAAAATCTCGGCAAAGAAAAAAAAATCAAGATGCCCGGCGGCTGGGTACTCAAAGGCTGGAAATTGAACGCCGGCGTACCTTCACTCTCCTCTCTGGCACCCGAATCAGCACCTTTTTACGCGATTTTGCTGATGGATGGCGACTCCTTAGGCAAGCATCTCACCGACACCAAAGCCGCGACTAAAATTTCTGATGCCTTGGAAAACTTTACTCGCCGAGTGCCGGAATTGGTGTCTCGTCACAACGGTTTTTTAGTCTATGCCGGTGGCGATGATGTGTTAGCGATTCTCCCCTTAGAGGATGCTTTATCTTGTGCAAAAACGCTGCGTGATGCGTATGAAAAAGCCTTTGAGGGTACGGGTATTCATTCAACTTTATCGGGCGCGGTAGAATTTGCACATATCAAAATGCCTTTGACTAAGATACTCCGAGACGCGCATAGTTTACTGGATAATGTCGCCAAAGATGGCTGTGGGCGCGATGCGATTGCGGTGCGCGTGTGGAAACCAGGCGGTAAGGCGGCTGAATGGGCAATGCCTTGGAAACAGGCTTTAGATGATGATGGCAGATTGGTGATTGAAAAAGTGGCAGAAGCTTTTCGTAATGAGAAGAAAAAAGATTTTAGCCGTAAATTTTTCTACCGGATTCGGGAACGTTTTGATTTATTGAATCCTCCAAAAGAGGGCAAAGCCATACTCGATCAGGCACAAGCTTGTCATCTGTTAGCGGCGGATTATATGGCTTCGGGTGTTGATAAAAAACGTAAACTGAGATTCGCTAAGGCTAAGAAAGTGATTGATGCGTTATTAATTCAATGCCGACGTGTGATTCGTGAGGTTGATGATAAAGGTCTGGAGCGTTTGGATGCTGATGCGGCATTATTTGTACGCTTTTTGGCGACTAAAGGGGTTGATTAAATGAGTCAATGGTGTTTTTCACAATTAGACACTTGGTTTTTTCGTGAAGCCCGCCCTTATATTTTTCCGCCACCGGCGCGAACGGTTGCCGGTGCGGTGCGGACTTTGATAGGGGAACAAGCGGAAGTCGATTGGGAGGCTTTCAACAAAGGGGATGGTACAGCACATCAGTTATCTAAAGATATTAATATATGTCAAGAAATTGGAGATGCGAACAGTTTCGGCAATTTGCGTTTGAGGGGCATTTATTTATTATGTGAAGGACAACGCCTTTATCCAGTGCCATTGTGCCTATTGCAAAAAGATGAACAATTTACGCGCTTGCGCCCGGGTGCCCCTGTAGAATGCGATTTAGGTTTTGTTCGTTTACCTGAGCAAACCATTCCCGGTGCTAAGCCGATGGAAACGGCTTGGTTGACTGCCCAAGCGTTAAAGCAAGTGTTAGCGGGTCAAAATCCTTCATCATATTATCAGTCAGAAGATTTATTTAAGATTGAACCCCGTTTGGGGATTGCCATCAATCAAGAACGCCGTACTATGGAAGACGGTATGTTGTACCAAAATCAGCATATTCGCCTCCGTGAGGATAAATTTCAATTAGAAATAGGTGTTATGGTGGAGGGTATTGATGATGCCTTACATCCAGAAACTGGGCGAGTGCGATTTGGGGGAGAGGGGCGATTGGCTTCGGTGACGGTAAGCCGTTCAAATCTGCCTCAATTGGGACATCCCGATTTGAGCAAGACTAAAAATATTATGTTGACTTTGCTCTCGCCCGCGAATTTGGGGGAGAATTGGCAGCCAGATGGTTTTTCTGAAGTGATTGAAAATAATGAAAAAGTCTGGCGTGGTTCGATCAATGGTGTCGAGTTAACGATTATTAGTGCCGTTTTGGGTCAACCGATCCGTGAAGGGGGCTGGGATTTAGCGAATGATGAGCCGCGTGAAGTGATCAGTTTGATTCCAGCCGGTAGCGTTTGGTTTTGTCGGCTAGAAAAGGGTAATGCGGCGGATTTGCATGGTTATCAGATTGGCTTGGAGACGGCGTTGGGACGGGGGGAGTTGGCGGTTGGGATTTGGTAGTTATTATCCACGCTTGGCTAAAAACACACACCTATATGAAAAAAACTGTTACAGAATGGGCTAGTCAGTTTGAAAGAAGGGGCACTCCAAGTCATAGTCCCAATTATCAGTACCAAATTAAATTTGCTGGCACTCAAGAAATTCTAGTACAAGGTGGTGGCGAGAAAATTTGGGCAGATGGTATTCGAGTAAAAGATGGCTTTTTGTTAGAATGTAAATTTATAATTAAAGCCGATAGAAGTCCTTTTATAGAGGGCTCACAAATTCCGGATTTTATACGGGAGAAGATAGTTAATCGCGTAGCAGACGAATTTTTTCGGTATGCTGCTGTCATTAACGACCCTAACACGCCCATTAACGCTCTTGAGGTTATTATCAATGAGTCTAGCGCGGCGCCCTTTTTTCAGAAATTACTTCGGCGATACAGAATACCGGGGCGTGTTGTTGTTTTATAAGGAGGTACTATGAATTACTTTATTTCACCCCCAGAAAAAACAAACTTAAAAATTGACTCTGCACAATTGATTAATCGTCTCAAAGCAGAATGGCCGAATATTGACATTCAGCACCTAGACAACCCAGAGCGAGCTTATTCTCTCTCGTTCATAATTTCCCTCAAAAATAGCATATTAGAGGGTAGCCTAGAACGAACTGGACAAAGTGTGGTTTTAGATGGAGATGTACGAAATTGCGCCCAATTCGCGCTCTGGCTTCGTTCATTGGTTGATCGCAAATATAAGTTGCTTTTTTATGATGAAGCTTATTCTGCTGAAGTTGAGCTTGGCTCGGAAACCACGGAGCATGATATTATAAAACGCTTTCTTGAGGAAGTTCCCTATTCTTTGGATATGCCAACAGATTTTCCCATGACGACCATTACCTTGCGTATGCCAGAGAATGTGGTGAACTCATTGGCGCGTATTGCACCCGTGTTTGGTTTTTCTAATTATCAGCCTTTAATTCAGCATTATGTCGATGAGGGCTTGCGGATCGATATGCAACGATTGAATAATCCAACCATTCAAAAATTGACCAAAACTTTAATAGAGCATGGTGTTGATGAAGGGTTGATTGCAAAAGCGGTTGATAAAGCCACTCATTAATAAAAAATTTAGGAGCACAATAGAATGTCACAATCAACAGCAATGCTTGGTTTATTCACAGAAACGTCGTTACATGCAGGAACTGGACAAATGTTAGGGGTTATTGACTTGCCTATTCAGCGCGAATCTCATACCGGGTGGCCTTGTGTTTATGGCTCGGCGGTTAAAGGGGCTATGCGTGAGTTGGCCGAAAAGCGTGGTCATAAAAAAACATGGGTTGAAGACGTTTTTGGTCCTGAAATGCAAAACGCTTCGGATCATGCCGGTGCTCTCGCTATCACCGATGCGCGTTTATTGCTCCTGCCCGTGCGCTCATTGACTGGGCATTTTAAATGGCTTACTTGTCCCGCCGTCTTGCAACGTTGGCAAGCGGATTGTCGTCGTTTAGGTTTGCCTGATGGTAATGATTTTTCTGTGACTAATCTCATTGAAAATAACAAAGCATTAGTATCTCAAACGCTCAAGGAACAGGATATATTTTTGGAAGAATTTCGTTTTAAAACCCAGCCTCGTCCAGAAATTGATAAGGTGATTAGAAGTGTCGCTAAACTCATAGGCAGAGAACCCAATGAGATTGATAAAGCTTTGAAGAGCCAATTGACAGTGGTGAATGATAATATGTTTGCCCATTTGTCTCGGTTTGCCACGCCTGTGAATGCTCATATTGCTATTGATAATGAGACGAAAACGGTTAAAACAGGGGCACTTTGGTATGAGGAAAGTTTGCCAGCCGATACTTTATTGTACACGGGATTGGTGGCGCAGGCTTCCCGTAAAGATGGGAATAAAAAGGCTAATGAAGTTTTAAAACATGTTGTTGATGATCTATTTTCGGATGAGCATCCTTATCTGCAATTGGGCGGAAATGAAACCGTTGGGATGGGTTGGTGTTGTGTGAAAGTTTTGCATAGGGGGAATTAAAAATGCCTAGCAAGTTAAAAACAAAAACGACAAAAACGGAAAAAAAAGAAGTCAATCCTGAGAGTCAAGAAAAAGAAACGATTCAAACCATGCAACAACAACGTGCTAAGTTTGCTTTAGAGGGAGTAAAGAGGGCGGCTGAGAAGTTGAGTAGGGCGGCACAAAATGAATATTGTAGCCATGTGGCTGGTTTGCCGTTTATGATTCATGCCAATGGCTTGGGACAATCTGCCGCTTTTTATTCTAGTAAAGCGATAGGCAGTGAAACAAACGATTATCGTTTGATCTATGAATTGCTTTCTGATTGGCTGAAAGAACCGGGTCAACCTTTTGAGGGGAAAGAGTTGTTAGAGGGGATTACTCAATGCGATATGTCCAGTTACCTTGTGGCGCAAGCTGAGGCGATGGTTTTTATGAATTGGGCGAGAAAATTTGCGATTGCTTTTATGCAAGGAGATAATTGATGGCTATTCCACTTTATCAACAACATGAAGCACCTAATACGCCGCCTCATGGTGCTCATTTCGGTTTGTGGTACACTCGTTTTTTTAATCGTTATACTGATAATTGGACTTTAGATGAGACTGCTAAACAGGACTGGGTGAAGACGGTTGCTAATCAGTTGTGTGGGAATGAAGCTGCTCTTAGGCAGTACCGTTTGCGTTTATTGAAGTTGGTGAAGGCGTTAAAAGGGGATTTTGTCATTTGTGAAAGCAATTGGCATTTTGCGACGGGTTTAGGGTTGCCGCATCCAGTAGAAAATGGGTTTACTTGGCATCAGACGTTGGGGGTGCCCTTTTTGGCGGGGAGTGCGATTAAGGGGGTGCTCCGGGCTTGGGTGGAGTGTTGGGATGAGACTGATAGGGAGCAACGTTTAAAAGATTGGTTTGGCTCACAGAATGAGACGGGAAAGTTGGTTTTTTTTGATGCGATACCTATTGCGCCGGTGCGATTGATGTTGGATATTATGACGCCGCATTGTGGTAAATGGTATGAAAAAGGCCAAGATATTAATGGTTATGATATGGAAGCGGTTTTGGATCATCCAGAGCGTTTGCCAGCGGATTGGCATGATCCGGTGCCGGTGCCCTTTTTAGTGGCAAAACAGGCGAAATTTTTAGTCACAGTGGCGGCGCGGAATGCTAAGGCAGAGGGGATGGTCCCAACAGCTTTGGAGTCTTTGGTTGCGGCATTACAATGGCTCGGTGTGGGGGCTAAGACGGGGGCAGGGTATGGGCATTTGGTGAGAGATGAAAAGGCAGAGCAGACTTTGCGAATGGAGTTGAGTCAAAAGCCAAAAGCCCCCGCTCGGCCTTCTTTACCTGGTTTTATGGCGGATGTGACTGAGAAATTTCCGGGGCAAGCTGATTATATTAGTTTGTTAAAAGCGTTGGAAGATGGGCACTGGAAGGATAAGCCTGAGCAAGAAAAGGCGGTGGTTGAGTTTGTTAAAAAGCGGTTGGTGGATGAAAAGAAGTGGAAGCTGAAAAGTGCTAAAAAAAATCCTCAGAAAGATATTGATTTTCAGCGGACTTTGAGGGTGTTGAAATTTATTTCTTAGTTGCAGGACGCGGAGCGTCCTAGCAGGCATTCCTTTGCCTCGCGTGGGAACGAGAACATATTTTGTAGGGTGCGTCCTACGCACCTTTTGAGCGTCATGGTGCGTAGGACGCACCCTACAAATATCATTTTATTTCAAATGTTTATAGACTTGTGTCTAAAGGAGTGCGCGATGCAAAGGAATGCCTGCCTCGACGCGGAGCGTCGAATTAATTTACATAATGAGGCTGATACGCCAAGCAGTGTGCAAAAGATTATAGGTACAAAAAATAAAATGATAAATCCAAAATCACACGATTCGCTGTTCAAATGGCTGATAACCGCTTTTACAAGGGAATTTTTTGAACATTATTTAGTCTCATCATTTTGATGTCATCAAAGTGAAAGCTGAAAAGAGTAGCGATCTGATCCGGAAGCATTCTCTGTTGTGTAAACTGTTGACGCTCAAAGCTGATGACCGGAAAACCAATCCTGATGAACTGGTTTATGAAATATACCGGGCAGCGGCTGCAATGAAAGATGATCTCACCAATGAGCAATTGCTTCTTATTGACCAGTGGGTAGGCTTTTACAAAAAAGTCTCCGAACCGAGGCTTGATAAGATTAAAAAGGAGATAAAGATGAGTTTTATAGAGACCACAATCACTGAACATATTTATAATCAGGGATGGATTAAGGGCGAAGCCAAGGGCGAAACCAAAGGCAAGAAAGAGACAGCAATAAACCTGCTTCAAATGGGAATAGATGTGGAAATCATCAATCAAGCAACCGGCTTCAGTGAAAAAGAAATAAAACAACTGAGCAGTCAGTTTTTGTAGGGTGGGTAGAGCGACAGCGAAACCCACCAAACATTTGAAATTTATAACAATGGTGGGTTTCGCTCTCGCTCTACCCACCCTACAATATCTCTGCCTCGACGCGGAGCGTCGAATTTATGAATCGGGTTATATTATGATGCGTAGAGTTGTTATTTCGACCGTCGGTACGAGTTTGCTGACTAATCAAATTAATCGTGCTAATCCTGATGAAAAGGATTGGTATGTTCAATTACGGGATTCTGCTACATAATGAGGCTGATACGCCTAGCAGTGTGCAACAGATTATTAAAGTTTTGCGAAAACGTGCTAGTCAGAAGTTGGAGCAGAGCCAAACGCCTGTTATACGCGCTATCAGTGCTGAATTAAATGGTTTATATGGTTTGTATGATAATCAATTGGCTCTGGCGCAGCAGGATGTACATTTTTTGATTTCGACGGCGACTTTTCAGTGTAAAACCACGGCGGATGTTATTCGTGATTTTTTGCAGGAGCAGGGGTTGTCGTCTGTTGAAGTGTATACGCCTTCTGATTTGTCAACGGCGAGTGGGATTTTTCTAGTGGTATTGATGACTTGATTGTTTGGTTGCGTGAAAATATAGCGGGTTATAAAGCGAGTGGCTTTAAGGTTTATTTTAATTTGGTGGGTGGTTTTAAGAGTTTGCAGGGTGGCTTGCTTTTGAGAAGGTATGGTCAACATGCTGTTAATGAGAATCCGTAAGTCTTAACAATCGAAGAATTTCGTGTGATTCTACCATTTTGAATGTTGATTGGAGTCCAAAGCTAAAGCTTTGGACTCCAAAATACCTTAAAAATAATTTGCAATTAGTTTTTGATTATGTTTTAATCTCCCAGGGCTCACGCCAATGCAGGCGATTGAAACGGCAGCCCCAAAAAACCCAAAAATCAAAAAATCAAAAAATCAAAATATCACTCGCCAAGGCAGGCGATTTTTTTAAAAGGAGTCCAAGATTTATCTTGGACATCCAACTTCAAAGCGCCAAAACAGCCTTTTGTTTTTCAAGCAACTGACTAATGCCCTCTTTAGCAAGGCGCAACATACTCTCTAATTCATCATGGCGAAAAGCATGTCCTTCCGCAGTACCCTGAATTTCAACATAAGCAAGTCCATCGTTCATCACAATATTCATATCCGTTTCAGCCTCTGAATCTTCCTGATACTCCAAATCTAAAATAGGCACACCTTTATAAATGCCAACCGACACCGCCGCGATAGCACCATGAATCGGATTAGTTTTGAGCTTTTTGCGTTTTAAGACATCTCGCATAGCATCAACGAGAGCAACATAACTACCCGTGATAGCAGCCGTCCGCGTCCCCCCATCGGCTTGAATCACATCACAATCAAACGTCACAGTACGCTCGCCCAGTGCCTCTAAATCCACCACTGCCCGTAACGAGCGCCCAATTAAGCGCTGGATTTCTAAAGTGCGCCCCCCTTGTTTACCACGCGCAGCCTCGCGCTGTAGACGATCATGAGTAGAACGTGGCAACATGCCATATTCTGCTGTTATCCAACCCGTTTTTTTATTTTTCAAAAATCGAGGAACACGCTCCTCAACAGTCGCGGTGCATAAAACTTTAGTTTGCCCAAATTCGACTAAAACGGAACCTTCCGCATATCGAGTATAATGACGTGTCAACTTAATTTCACGAAGTTCATTGGCGGTTCGACCACTAGGACGCATAAAATTTACCTGTTTTTTTAAAAGGAGTCCAAAATTTCTCTTGGACGGAAAGCATTCTGTCTTATGATACGCATCAACTGTTTTTCAAATTCATGAGGTGACGCAACCATGCTCACCTGTATTATTTTTATTTGATCGTTCTCACCTCTCTCTCTCATTTTGATTGTACCAAAATCTAAAAATTTGCCCAAAAAGCCCTGTTTAATTTGAATGTCTTCAAATTGAGCATGAGTGATTTCAATATTTGTTTTGAAAAACAAACCAAATTTGTTAATAGTTTGGTGAGAAGTAATCATCAAAATAGTGGTGAATTGTCTCAACAACCGATGTTGCAATACCAAAATGCTTAACACTAACAAAGCAGAACAAGCGATTTCTACATATGCTTGATTCAAAAAATAAAATTTTTCCAGAAAGTCATATAAAAATTTTTGCTCAACCAACAAAAAATAAGCGGGAATCATCATAAGCAGCAAGGCTTCGATATAACAAATCCAATGAATATCCACACTATAAACAATTTTTTCCCAATTCCCCTGCCCGCTTTTTTCCTTCGATGCCTGAGCTTCCCCTATTTTTTCGGCTAATTTAGCATCATAAGCTGCCCGTTTCTGTGGATTCATTAATATATTGTAAACTAATTGAATCTTATTGAAATAACTGGCAACCCGACGATTATGAGGATACATCTTAGGATTAAATTTTTTAGCCAAAAATTGAACTGCTGTTTTGATTTCTTCTGGAGAAGCCTCTGGCTCAACGCCTAAAAATTCATAGAATGTTTTTTTTGTCATGTTTCATCTAATAACACTTTTAATTGATAAACCAATTCTAAAGCCTGTCTCGGTGTCATATCCGTTGGTGATACACTTTTCAATTGACTAATCACTGGATGGGGCTCCGTAGGCGGCTGCTGCAAATCCAATTCTGTCTGTTGTGACAGGGTTTGTAATTGTTGATTCTCTAATTGTTTGAGACGGACGCGGGCTTGATTGACAACATTTTTAGGCACACCCGCTAATAATGCCACTTGCAATCCATAACTTTTATTCGCTGGACCCTCCTTAACAGTATGCATAAAAATGAGCTTATCATCCTGCTCTACTGCCTCTAAATGAACATTAGCGATACTGTGATACAACTCTGGCAAGCGCGTCAATTCAAAATAATGCGTCGCAAAAAGCGTATAAGCACCAATTTGATCCGCCAAATACTCCACACAAGCCCACGCCAAGGATAATCCATCAAAGGTACTCGTACCGCGCCCGATTTCATCCATCAAAACCAGACTATTACGGGTAGCATTGTGCAAAATATTAGCCGTTTCTGTCATCTCTACCATAAATGTTGAACGCCCCCCAGCTAAATCATCATTGGCTCCAATACGGGTAAAAATACCATCAATGGGACCCATTTTTGCCTGTTGGGCGGGCACAAAACTGCCAATATGCGCGAGTAATACAATGAGAGCCGTTTGTCGCATGTAAAGAGACTTGCCAGACATATTCGCCCCTGTAATCAATAACATACGCTTATTTTTATCCAATCGTAACTCATTCGGTATAAACGGATCATCCAGCACCGCTTCCACAACGGGATGCCGCCCCTCAATAATTTCAATACACGGCTTATCAGTAAATTCAGGCGGATAAAATTTCAAGGTATCAGCACGCTCAGCAAAATTATTTAAGACATCCAATTCTGCCAAAGCAGCACTACTGGCTTGTAAATCTGTTAAAGATTCAAGCAATTTATCTAACAATAATTCATACAAATATTTTTCCCGATTCAGCGCCCGCTCTTTAGCACTCAATACTTTATCTTCAAAACCTTTTAATTCATCCGTAATATACCGCTCCACCGCTTTAAGGGTTTGGCGACGCATATAATGACTAGGTACTTTATTCGCCAGTGCTCGACTGATTTCAATATAATAACCATGTATCTTATTAAAACCGACTTTTAAATTATTAATACCAGTCGACTCACGCTCGCGGCTTTCTAAGTCCAGCAAATATTGTCCAGCGTTTTCACTTAAATTGCGAAAATCATCAAGCTCTTTATCATACTTTGGCGCAATCACTCCCCCGTCACGCAACAAGAAGGGCGGCTTTTCAACAATCGCGGCAGATAACAATGCTTGAATTTCAGGAAATACGCCAATTTTTTGAGCCAAATTTTGCAAATGAAGGCTATCAAATTCCCTTAATTGCTTTTGCAAATCCGGTAAAGTGCCCAAGGCTGAACTCAATTGGCTTAAATCACGCGGGCGTGCCGATTTAAGAGCAACCCGTGCCAAAATACGTTCAATATCACCCACCGCCCGTAATTGTTGATACAACACGTCAATAGATTGATGATTTTCAAGAAATACGCCAACTGTGTGATGACGTGCCCGTAAAAGTGTAATATCACGCAAAGGACGATGCAACCAGCGGCGCAATAAGCGCCCGCCCATTGGCGTTGCACATTCATCCATAATATTAACTAGAGTATGCTCACGCTGCCCAATGATACGACTATCTAACTCCAAATTGCGCCGACTCGCGGCATCCAATAAAATACTATCTTCACGCCGTTCCCAATGCAAAGTTTGAACATGCGGCAACTGAGTACGCTGCGTTTCACGCGCATATTGCAACAAACAACCTGCCGCCCTTAAAGCGACGCTGAGATGTGAGCAACCAAACCCAGACAAATCACGGGTACCAAATTGCTGGGTGAGCAATCGCAGCGCCGTCTCCAGATCAAAATACCAAGATGGCTGCTTGCGTAAATGAAAGCCTGACAAATTGAACCGAGAATCTTCACTCACCAACAATTCTGCTGGACGGAGCCGCTCCAACTCACTATTGAGCAAAGTTAGTCCCTCAACTTCAATCAAGACAAAACGTCCACTGGCTAAATCCAGCGTCGTAATCCCGAAAATATTTTCAACTTGATAGATAGCGGCTAATAAACTTTCTTGACGCTCATCTAATAAAGCTTCATCAGTCAAAGTACCGGGCGTGATAATGCGAGTGACTTGACGCTCAACCAAGCCTTTACTGGTAGCGGGATCACCCACTTGCTCACAAATGACGGCGGATTCACCTTGACGTACCAATTTAACGAGATAAGTTTCTATGGCATGAAAGGGCACACCTGCCATCGGAATGGACTGTCCACCTTTTTTACCACGAGAAGTAAGGGCAATATCTAAAAGACGCGCAGCCCGCTGGGCATCTTCAAAAAATAATTCATAAAAATCCCCCATGCGAAAAAACAATAGCATGTCGGGATAATCCGCCTTAACGCGAAGATATTGCGCCATCGCGGGCGTGTGTTCAGATGAAATTGGTTTTTTGTTTGACATGGGGACATTATATAGCTTTTCACCGCCCAAGATAAATCTTGGACTCCTTAATGATAATATGATAGTGTTCTGCTACTTGATATGTGAGCATAAAAAACGCTCACGGTTCAATTTGCGATTCATCCAAGCTAGTTGCTTCCAGAACGACTTCTAGAAACAGAGCCATCTTGTCCCCGCACGTAAATTTCCGGTTAGCCCCCGGTATTTTAAATCATTATGCCAGAAGGCGTATGCCTTCACGCTCAATATTTATTGCCGCATTTAAATCACGACCAGCTTAAAAATCACATTTCTCACAGTGATAAGTACGTTCTGACAGTTTGAGTTCGGTTTTTTTGTGACCACAATTTGAACACTTTTTTGAAGAAGGA
This sequence comes from Candidatus Thiomargarita nelsonii, assembly GCA_000785145.2. Classification (GTDB taxonomy): domain Bacteria; phylum Pseudomonadota; class Gammaproteobacteria; order Beggiatoales; family Beggiatoaceae; genus Thiomargarita; species Thiomargarita nelsonii_B. Next base: position 2,417 of record JSZA02000036.1, on the reverse strand, counting down.
AACCATTTTGAAACGGTCGAAATCCAATCTCCAAATAATCAATTTGCCGTTTAAATTCATAAAAACCCATGTCGCTGATGGCTTTTGCTAACAGATGGTTTTTCATCATTCCTTTTACATTCAAGTCTTCAAGACAAATTACCTTGAAATTAATACTCACAAACCACTTATCAGCCGTGCCTCGAAATGATAAAAATTTTCCAGAAAACCTGATAGATTCTGTTAATTTAACCCAAGCTAACTTTTGAATTTTGATTCTGTTTTCAGAAAGCTTGAACTTGTCGTTAGACAAGTAGAAAGAATCATTTCGACCTTTCTTCTTAAAACGTGGGTATCCACCAATATGCGTAAAAAAACGTTTAAATGCTGTACATAAATCACTAAACGCTTGTTCCGCAGCACATTTAGTGACATTAAATACCCAAGGAAAGCCGTTCTGACAGTTCTTGCCGTTGGCTTTTTACCTGCCGAATATTGTTTTTTCCATTCTTCTAAGCCCCAATTATAAGCAAAACGAGATGTTCCACAAGCTTGCCTAAAATACTGTTCTTGCTTAAAACTAATGTAGAAATTTCACCCATTTCTACTAAATTCATTAGTTTCGTAAAATTTTTTACGCTTTAAACCACTGCCAATATCGTGAAGCCATTCGTCTACAGCTAACCCCCGAGCGGCACAAAAGGTTTCAAGGGCTTGTCTTTGAGACTTCATGTCGTCTTTTTGATTGGCACTCGAAACGCGATAGTATACAATAATTGTAACGACTCAGCCTAAAAAAATACTTAATTTTCAATTAATTATTATTAATAATAATAGTTAATGCAAATATCAACAAAATATATTAACCATTAAAATCAATAAATTATATAAAATAACTTATATTGATGTATGTATTTATACTTTATATAGTTATCCGTTTTCAACGGGTTATAATTTTTTTTTGTACCTGAGTAGTTAGCAATAATTTTTATTTGTAGCGCATCTTTTTGAGCGATGCCCTTATGTGACAAATATTGATCGTGTGTATAATATCGCCGATTTGTTGGTCGCTCCCATTTTTGAAGTGTCTTAACTGATCGATTAATCAATTTGGCAAATTCATTGTTGAACTTATATGTGCTATTCATGATACATCTGTATCACATATTTAAGTACTAATAATTATCTCCCGCTTTTTTTTTGTGTAACTAAAGAGAAAATATCATGGGTAAAAACCTAGTGATCATCGGCACCCAATGGGGCGATGAAGGTAAAGGCAAAATCGTGGATTTTTTAACTGAACGCGCAGCAGCAGTCACTCGCTTTCAGGGCGGACATAATGCCGGACATACTCTCGTCATTGACAGCCAACAAACCATTTTACATCTCATTCCCTCAGGCATTTTACGCGAAGGGGTACAATGTTTGATTGGTAATGGCGTTGTACTATCGCCCACGGCTTTACTGACAGAAATTCAAATGCTTGAAGCCAAAGGAGTGCCTGTGCGGGAACGTTTGCGTATCAGTGGTGCTTGCCCCTTACTATTGCCCTACCATGTTGCCCTCGATCATGCCCGTGAACAAGCACGCGGTAAAGCAAAAATTGGTACAACGGGGCGTGGGATTGGTCCAGCTTATGAGGACAAAATCGCACGACGGGGATTGCGGATCAGTGATTTATTGAATCCTGAAGAATTTGCGACTAAGCTCCGTGAAGTGATGGACTATCATAATTTTGCGCTTTCAAATTATTACAAAGCGGAAGCGGTTGAATTTCAAAGTGCGACTCGTTTTGGCCTAATTCTTGCATTCGGATGTACGGGAAGGTAAGTTAAATAAAGCCTACTTACACGATTTTTATATGTGTATAAAATTTCTTATATGGTGTGAATGGATTCGCCTCCCCAGGCAGACTGGGAGAAAGTAATGGCCGGTGGTTAGATGTTTTAACTGTCAGTGCAAGGTCATCGAAGCTCATGGGAGCAAACGTTACGGATAGTCTGGAAAGTTGTGGAAATCTCTTCCATATTACAAAAGATAAGGTGAGCAGTTATAGCATCTTATCCTGTTGAAGGGTTCCAGAAACATACCCAGCGTGATAATTGAGTAAGGGCGGTCATCAACGCCGAAAGGCACAAAATGTGTAGGGCGTGAAATGTTTTGAAGTTTCACCTCATCTGTCCACAGGCACATCCGACTATAGACATTATCTAAGTCCGCAGGAATAAACATATAAGAGAAACGAGGAAAAACGATGTCAGTACGTCACTTGCTGGATTGCAAGAGGAGATGGCGGAAGCCGTCTTAGCGACAGCATCGGGTAGGATAGAGTGGGAAGCCAACGCCAGTTGAAATCGTCCTTGTGGGATACTGGATATGCTGATTCACTCTCGGTATTGTGTTAATATTGAATTCTTATTAAGCAATGGGTACGCAAG
>JSZA02000460.1 GCA_000785145.2 Candidatus Thiomargarita nelsonii | reverse complement strand
TTTTTTCCAAATGGTCCACGATTTTCAAGGAGTCGTCTTTTGATGATGCCTTGCTCATTTTTAGAAAGCTTTGTTGGCGTTGGCACAATCTAATGACAATGAAGATGAGCAACTCAAGTTTTATGAGCAAGTTTTAGGGTTGGATGCTGAACAACCAGAGGCTAAAAGTGGGCGGTTAGGCATTTGGCAACGGCGGGGTGATAAGGCGCATAAGGCGGGTGATTTAGAGACGGCGTTAGCTGCTTTTCGGACAATTCATTTTGATGAGAAAGTTGCTGAAGTTGAGCAAGAAATACGGGATAGTGAGTTTAAAGCGCAGTTAAAGGTGTTAAATGAGGCTGAGCAAGCTAAGCGTTATGAAGAGGCGTTGGAACATGCGCGGCAATTGGCTGAAGAATATTCAGATAAGCGCGATTGGACTGATGATTTAGAACGCTTGCTTAGAAAAAATAAGTTGGCTGAGTTGTATCAACGTGCGCTGGGTGCTTTGGAAAAAGATGATAGAGAAACGGC
>JSZA02000487.1 GCA_000785145.2 Candidatus Thiomargarita nelsonii | reverse complement strand
TCGACATAAAAACGCTCAAAAGAGTCCGAATGGACAAGTGATTTTGTTATGTGACATTTTCACTCAATACCATGATCCCCAAATAGCTCAAGCTGCCATCCAATTTTTGGAGTTTAACGGCTATTCCATCATCCCTATTTTTTTAACGGACTCTCCCCGTTTATTGATTAGCCAAGGTTTGCTCAAACAGGCTAAAAAAGCACTTGGAGAGATTATTGAGCATTGTTATGATTTGGTTAATAAATCGGGAATGAAGATGATTGGCTTAGAGCCCTCAGAACTGCTGACGCTACGGGATGAAGCCATTGATTTGGTTGAAGCACGGGACAAAATGCGTACTTTAAGTAAAAGTGCCAAACTGTTTGAAGAATTTATCCTCCAAGAATTGTCGGTGGGAAATATTGATAGAAGACAGTTTACTTATAAAAAACAAGAACTTATCGTACATGTTCATTGTCACCAAAAATCACTGGTTGGCATTGACAGTACTATTCAAGCCCTCAAGCAATTACC
>JSZA02000486.1 GCA_000785145.2 Candidatus Thiomargarita nelsonii | reverse complement strand
AGGCCGATTATTTGGGGAGAGAACCGTCCGCGTTTTAAACGATAAAAATTGGCTCATAAAGGTGCGATAATAAGCGTCAGAAAATTCTAGTAGCCATTGCTGATAATCCCGCACTTCAAAATAAAATGGAATCACCCTGCCGTTTTGAGTCCACAAAATATTGAACAGTCGTTGCATAATGGCAGATTTACCACATTTGCGCCGACCTAACAAGGCACGAGATTTGGCCATTTCTCTGGGGATTGATTGGGTCCAATTCATCAGCAACTTCATTTCCTGCTTTCGGCCACAAAATAGCGACTGATCTCCAATTCGTTCTTTTAAAGCATATTTCATGTTTAGCAACCTCTTTTTAAAGGACTCCAAGATAAATATTGAACTTCAACAATATACCACAATTTTAAATCTATCGGTATTAAACCGAAATTCGAACAATTGCCAGCAGGACGCGGAGCGTCCAGGCAGGCATTCCTTTGCCTCGCGTGGGAACGAGAAAAGGGCGATTCTCATAATCTAAAACCGTCCGCGTTTTAAACGACAAAAATTGGCTCATAAAGGTGCGATAATAAGCGTCAGAAAAT
>JSZA02000489.1 GCA_000785145.2 Candidatus Thiomargarita nelsonii | reverse complement strand
ATTTCCACTGACTTCTGGGTAGTGGCGAACTATGGTATTTTGTAATTCTGAAATAATATTTGCTTGGCTAGATTCAGGATACACAAAGGTATCGTCTGCATTCATTTTTAGCAAGTAACCTTGACCAGCATTGAGATTTCCAATGTTATTTATCCAGTTAGGTCCGATCTGGCGAAGCAGGTTGGCATCTGAGTCTTTGGCAAAAGCGAGATTGTCTAAGATTGTGGACCATGCCGTTAGTGCATCTTGCGGATTAATCGGTAAATAAGGGATGAATTGGTATGTACGGGTTAAATTAATCTGGGTTTGCGGATCAACGGGTTGATTTTCGATTGTCAAGGTAGCCGCTGCCGACATTTTTATTAGGTATCCTTGGGTTAGGTTCCAGTCGCCGATGTTATTTACCCAGTTAGGGCCGATTTTGCGAAACAGGTTGGCATCTGAGTCTTTGAGAAATTCAAGTGAGTTCAGTATGTCAGCAAGTACGCTTTCGATGTTTAAGTCATCGGGTGCCACACTTAGGGATATAAATTGATAGCCGGTTTCTAAGCTGATCTGTTGTTGAACGACATCTTGGTATGTTAATTCTACAA
>JSZA02000459.1 GCA_000785145.2 Candidatus Thiomargarita nelsonii | reverse complement strand
TGGGAAGAAAAAGGCTATTTTACGCCCAAAGGCACAGATACGCCCTATTGTATTATGATTCCGCCCCCCAATGTGCTCTCTCAAGCTGTGCGGCGCGTCAACAAATCGTCGCGGATTTAGATGCGGCAGGTTGATATAAAACCCCATATTTTTATTGACATCGAAAATTTTTTGGACTATATTGAGTAGGAATTTTACACGATGGGGAGTAACTGAAAATGAATTTCGTCAATCCTAAAAACGATATTGCCTTCAAAAAGATTTTCGGTAACGAAAAGAAGAAAGAAATTCTCATTTCTTTTTTGAATGCGGTGTTAGATTTAAAAGGTGTCAAAGAAATTCAGACGCTTGAGATTTTAAACCCTTATCAAATTCCGCATGTTGTCGATTTAAAAGAAAGTAGTTTGGATGTGCGAGCGGTTGATAAACGTGGCGTCACTTTTATTGTCGAAATGCAGGTTGAACGTAAACCCTTTTTACGGCAACGTTTTACTTTTTATGTCGCCAAAGCGTATTCGTCGCAAATTGAAAAGGCGGTGGATTATCCTAAGTTAAACAAAGTCATTTTCATTGGCGTGTTTGATTTTAAAGAATTC
>JSZA02000026.1 GCA_000785145.2 Candidatus Thiomargarita nelsonii | reverse complement strand
CAAAAATTAAATTAACGCAATTAATTGTTGTTAGATTTGATCTCATTTCGTGGTTTTGGTGTTTTTGCTAGACAGTGATTTATAAAAAATTATGAGAGTGTAAATATTTTATCAAACTTGCGTGAAAATAATAAATAGACTTGTCCCTTTTTTAATATTTAATTTTAAATTAAATTAAAAATTCAATTTTTCATTTTACCAAACCAGCGGAGTTTTAGCAACCCCGTCGGGCTGGATTATATTGAACGGGTCAACAAAGACCAATCGGTTTTCACATATAGTCTGTCGTTGTGTATTTATATTAACATATAAATTATACAGTCTAACAAATAAATATGATTAAATCATACAAACAACTATAAAGCTTAATTATCAAAGCTTTTACTGCAAAATACTCATTTTGGCTTTGTGATTGCTTGACTTATATAAAAATATAAATTAAAATGATTAAAAGTAAAATACTCAAGCAGGAAAAGAGGCATGACCCTCCTAATTGAGGTGTTATTATAATTAACTATTTGTTTTAATTGTATAATTTTTTTAAATTTTGATGAGTTAAGTTTCATTTTTAATAATTATATCATAAAGTTTATGTTGTATTCACAGAATCAGGGTATCTGTCTTACCACCGTGCTGTAAATCTATCAATCCATTTTTTCCTTTTTCCGGTTGTACTCGTTTTGGTACTAAGGGGACTCTGCTGTACTAAATTTGATTTAACTCATTTAAATCCAAACGGATAAATTTAAATTGATTAAATAATTTTATTATATTATCAAAAAAAATTAAAATGCCATAAGGGAGAACATTTAATGGCACTGCTTAGATAAGGAGAGTCTTATTTTTGAAAACTGATAACTTTTAAGCTATGGATGATTTATTAAATTTGTTTAAAAATCTTAGTCATGTAAAAGATTTTGATAGGATTCGTATAGGTTTAGCGTCTCCAGAAAAGATTCGTTCAGGGTCTTATGGGGAAATTAAAACGCCAGAAACTATTAATTATCGTTCTTTTAAGCCTGAACATGATGGATTATTTTGCGCTAGGACTTTTGGCCCTATTAAAGATTACGAATGTTTATGTGGTAAATACAAACTATTTAAGCATCAAGGGATCGTTTGTGAAAAATGCGGTGTTGAAGTCACAAAAGCATCTGTGCGCCGTGAGCGTTTGGGACATATTGAGCTAGCCGCTCCCATTGCTCATATTTGGCATTTCAAGTCTTTGCCTTCTCGTATTGGACTGTTATTGGATATGTCTTTGCGTGACTTGGAGCGTGTTCTTTATTTTGAAATGTATGTCGTTATTGAGCCGGGTTCTACTTCTTTAAAGCGGGGGCAGTTGTTGTCTGAGGTGGCTTATCTGGAGACGTTTGGACAGGATTTTGAGGCGCGAATGGGGGGGGAGGCTATTTATGAGTTGTTACGTTCGCTCGATTTGGCGCTTGAGGTGGAAAAGTTGCGTGTTCTCATCAGTGCGTGTCAGTCTGAGTCTGTGAGAAAAAAGTTGAGAAAGCGTTTGTTGTTGTTTCAGGCTTTTTTGCGTTCTACTAATAAGCCTGAGTGGATGGTGTTGAGGGTTTTGCCGGTTTTGCCTCCGTCTTTGCGTCCTTTGGTGCCGTCTGAGGGAATGGGGCGTTTTGTTTGTTCTGATTTGAATGAGTTGTATCGTCGGGTAATTACTCGTAATAATCGATCTAAGCGTTTGTTGGCGTTGAAGGCGCCTGATGTGGTGATTCGGAATGAGTTGCGTATGTTGCAGGAGTCGGTGGATGCGTTGCTTGATAATGGTCGGCAGCATCGGCTGGTTAGTGGGGCTAATAGGCAGCCGCTTCAGTCGTTGTCTGATATTATTAAGGGTAAGCAGGGGCGTTTCCGTCAAAATTTGTTGGGTAAGCGGGTGGATTTTTCTGGGCGTTCTGTGATTGTGGTGGATCCTTCTTTAAAATTGCATCAGTGTGGTTTGCCGAAGGTGATGGCTTTGGAGCTTTTTAAGCCGTTTTTGTTGTTTGAGTTGCAAAAACGGGGGTTGGCTATTTCTATTCAGGCGGCTAGGGTGTTAGTTGAGGATAGGGTTGCTGATGTTTGGGAGGTGCTTGAGGATGTGGTTGTGGATTTTCCGGTGTTGTTGAATCGGATTCCGACTTTGTGTCGTTTGGGTATTCAGGCTTTTGAGCCGGTGTTGGTTGATGATTTGGCTATTCATTTACATCCGTTGGTGTGTCGGGCATTTAATGCGAAGTTTGAGGGTGATCAGATGGCGGTGCATGTGCCTTTGTCTTTGGAGGCTCAGGTTGAGGCGCGTGTGTTGTTGATGTCTGGGGTTAATATTTTTTCTCCGGTTTGTGGTGAGCCTTTGTTTGTGCCTTCGCAGGAGATGGTTGTGGGTTTGTTTTTTTTGACGACTGAGGGTGTGGGGGTGCCTGGGTTGGTGTTCGCTGATGTGGCTGAGGTTGAGCGGGCTTTTTTGAGTGGGGGGCTTGCTTTGCAGGCTTCGGTTGTGGTGCGTGTTGATGGTGTGCGTGTGAATACGACGGTGGGGCGTGCGTTTCTTTCTCGCTGTCTTCCGGTTGGCTTTCCTTTTGAGTTGATCAATTGTTGTTTGACGAGGGAGCGTTTGTTGGGGTTGTTGGTTTTTTGTTTTCGGGGTTTTGGGTTGGAGGAGACGATTCGGTTTGCTGAGAGGTTGATGCATTTTGGTTTTGTTTTTGCGACTCGTTCTGGTTTGAGTTTGGGTTTTGATGATTTGGTGGTGCCTGAGGATAAGTCTGCTTTGATTGGTGAGGCGATGGCTTGTGTTGAGGAGGTGGAGGAGCAGTATAGGTGTTGTATGATAACTCATGGTCAACGTTATCATCAAGTGGTTGATATTTGGGCACAAACTAGGGATAAAGTCGCTGAGGCGGTGTTGAGTCAGTTGTCAGCAGAGGGTAAGGCTGAAAGTGCTTTGTCTATGATGTTGATGTCGGGTGTATGCCGTTTGGGGGAAATTCGTGAAATTGTGGGGATGTGTGGGTTGAGGGTTAAGGCGGATGGTTCGTTTTTTGAAAATCCGGTCACGGCTAGTTTGCGTGATGGTTTGGGTGTGTTTGAGTATTTTTTTTCTAGTCATAATATGCGTAGGCATTTGGCGACTTTGGCGGTGAAAACGGCTAATGCGGGTTATTTGACACGGCGTTTGGTTGATGTGGCGCAGGATGTGGTGGTGGTTGAGGATGATTGTGGTACGAGTGAGGGGTTGTGTTTGACGCCTTTGGTTAGGGGGGGGAGGGTTGTTGTGTCTTTGGGTGAGCGGGTGGTTGGTCGTGTGGTGGCTGAGGATGTTTTTGTTGTGGGTGAGCCTTTTGTGAAGGCGGGTTCTTTTCTTGATGAGGATTGGGTAGAGCTTCTTGAGGATAAGGGGGTGGTTGAGGTTAAGGTGCGTTCTCCGATTACTTGTGAGTCTGAGGGGGGGGTTTGTGCTTTGTGTTATGGGCGTGATTTGGGGCGGGGTGTTTTGGTTGAGGTTGGTGAGGCTGTGGGGGTGGTAGCGGCTCAGTCGGTTGGGGAGTCGGTTGGTAAGGTGACGCGGTTTCGGGGTGAGTTTGGGGGTTATGGGGTTGTTGAGTTTGTTGAGGTGGGTTGTAGTGGGGTGCTTATGTTTGAGGGGGTTAGGTTGGTTTTGCAGCGTTTAAAAAGTGGGGGGGCGTTGGGTTTTCAGTTTGTTAATGTTTCTGATTCTGGTGTGATTTGTGTGGTTGATGGTGCTGGTGGTGTGTATGAGCGTCATCGGGTGCCTTATGGTGCGATTTTTTTGGTTAATGAGGGGGCTGTTGTTGAGGCGGGGGGGCAGGTGGCGTATTGGTCTTCTGAGGTTTGTCCTGTTATTTGTGAGGTGGCTGGATTTGTTGGTTTTGTGGATATGGTTGAGGGTGTTACGGTTGTCCGTGAGCTTGATGATAGGAACGGGCGCATTAGTTATCGGGTGAGAAGTCGGGGTTTGTGGGCTTTAGGTTCTGGGGAGTTGCGTCCTGGTATTAAGGTGGTTGATAAGGATAATCAGGCGTTGAGGTTTGCTGGTTCTAAGGAGGTTGTGAGTTTGCCAGCAGGATCGGTTGTTAATGTGGATAATGGGGTTAGGGTGGATGTGGGTGATGTTGTGGCTTTTGTTCCGCGAGGTGGTTCTGGGGAGTTTGGTAGCAGTGGTTTGGGTCGTTTGGTGGATTTGTTTGAGGCGCGTGTTCCTAAGGCGCCTGGTATTTTGGCACTTCGTGCTGGTCGGGTTAGTTTTGGTAAGGAGTCTAAGATTAAACATCGTTTTGTTATTACGGGTGATGATGGGTCTTCTGAGGTGTTTTCTATTCCGAAGTGGCGGGATGTGAGGGTTGCGAGTGGTGATGATGTGGAGGTGGGGGATGTGATTGTGGAGGGTAGTCCAAATCTTCATGATATTTTACGGTTGAGGGGTGTGGGTGGGTTGGTTAGGTATTTGGTGGATGATTTGCAAGAAATTTTTATTAATCATGATGTTAGTATTAGTTGTCAGCATTTTGAGGTGATTATCCGGCAGATGTTGGGTTCTGTGATTGTTGTGGAGCCGGGCGATACGCCGTTTTTTTGTGGTGAGGTGGTTTCTGAAAGTCGGTTGTTAGCTGAAAATGAGAAGGTGGGTAAGGCGGCGACTTGGGAGCGTCATTTGTTGGGGATTACTAAGGCGTCGTTAGCGACGGATTCTTTTATTTCTGCTGCGTCGTTTATGGATACGACGCGGGTGTTGTTGAATAGTGCGCTTCAGGGTAGTTGTGATGATTTACGGGGTATTAAGGAGAATGTGATTTTGGGGCGTTTAATTCCGGCGGGTACGGGTTTTCACGAGGATAGGAGGTAGTTGGTGATGCGTGTTCTTTTCGTGACTTCTGAGGCTTATCCGTTGGTTAAAACCGGGGGGTTGGGTGATGTGAGTTTTGCTTTGCCTAATGCTTTGCGAGTTTTGGGGGTTGATGTGCGTTTGTTGTTGCCTGGTTATCCGGCGGTGCTTAGGCAACTTTCGCTTGTTGAGGTGCATGAGGATATCAGGTTGTATCCTTTGCAGGAACCTGTGCGTTTGTTAGTTGGGACGATGCCTGGTGGTTTAACGCCGGTTTATGTGATTGATTGTCCTGATTTGTATGTGCGCGAGGGTGGTCCTTATCAGGCGCCTGATGGTAGTGATTGGTATGATAATGAGTTACGCTTTGGTTTGTTGTCTAAGGTGGCGGCTTTATTTGGTAATCATAGTTTGTTGTTTAAGCCGGATATTATTCATTGTAATGATTGGCCAACGGGTTTGGTGCCGGCTTTTTTAAGGTTTATTCCTCAGCCTCGCGCTCGTTGTGTGATGAGTATACATAATATGGCTTATCAGGGTATTTTTGGTCCTGAGGTGGTGGAGTTATTTGGGTTGCCGCCTGAGAGTTTTAGTATGTTTGGGTTGGAGTATCATGGGCAGGTTTCATTTTTGAAGGCGGGGTTGTTTTATGCGGATTGGATAACGACTGTGAGTCCAACTTATGCGAAGGAGATTCAGTCTTTAAAGTATGGTTGTGGTTTGGAGGGGTTGTTGTCTGAGCGTCGTGAGAATTTGTCTGGGATTGTCAATGGGATTGATATGGTGGCTTGGAATCCTGAGTCTGATCCTTTTTTGAGCCGTCATTATGGTGTTAAGAATTTGCCGGTTAAGGTTCGTAATACTCAGGCTTTACGTGCGAGGTTGAAGTTGCCACCGTCGAAGAAGGCGCCGCTTTTGGGGTTGATTAGTCGTTTGACTGAGCAAAAAGGGATCGATTTGTTGTTGCCTATTATTCCGGAGATTGTGAAAACGGGTACTCAGTTGGCTATTCTCGGTAGTGGTGATAAGGCGTTAGAAGAGGAGTTGCAGCAGTTAGCGAAACTTTATCCGAAACTGATCAGTGTTAGTATTGGTTATGATGAGGCGTTGTCTCATCAGATTGAGGCGGGTGCTGATATGTTTTTGATGCCGTCTCGTTTTGAGCCGTGTGGCTTAAATCAGATGTATAGTATGCGTTATGGGACGATTCCTATAGTGCGATGTACTGGGGGGTTGGCTGATACGGTGGTGGATGCGTCGCCTGTGAATTTGAGGAGTAAAACGGCGACGGGTTTTGTTTTTGAGGGTGAGTCTTCAGGTGAGTTGTTGTCTTGTGTGCAACGGGCTTTGGGGTTGTTTCGTCAGAAGTCGGTTTGGCGCTCTTTGCAGTTGTCTGCTATGAGCCGTGATTTTAGTTGGGAAAAGAGTGCTAGGGAGTATGTGGCTCTTTATCAGAGGTTGTTGGGGTAGTGGTGCTCGACGCAGAGCGTCGAGGCAGGCATTCCCACGCAGAGCGTGGGAACGAGAAAACACACGCGGGGCGTGGGAACGAGAAATAAATATAGGAGTTTTTATTATGCCAGATAAAGTGTATGAAATTTTTCCCAATGCTGCTGCGAGGGCACATATTAGTGAGGAAAAGTATGAGGAGATGTATGCGCGTTCTATTTCTGAGCCTGATAGTTTTTGGGCTGAGCAGGCGCGGGCGTTTGTGAGTTGGTTTAAAGATTGGGATAAGGTTCAGGCGTGTGATTTCCATGAGGGGAAAATTCGTTGGTTTGAGGGGGCTAAGCTGAATGTCTCTTATAATTGTTTGGATCGTCATTTGGAGAGCAGGGGGGATCAAGTCGCTATTTTGTGGGAAGGCGATGATCCTTCTGTTTCTAAAAAGATTACTTATCGTGAGTTATATGAGAAGGTTTGCCGCTTTGCTAATGTTCTTAAGGGGCGTGGGGTCAAAAAAGGGGATCGTGTTTGTATTTATTTGCCTATGATTCCTGAGGCGGCGGTTGCTATGTTGGCGTGTAGTCGTATTGGGGCGATACATTCTGTCGTTTTTGGTGGGTTTTCGCCGGATTCTTTGAGAAATCGTATTTTGGATTCTGGTTGTGAGGTGGTGATCACGGCTGATGAGGGTTTGCGTGGTGGGCGTGCTGTGCCTTTGAAGGCTAATGTGGATCAGGCGTTGTTAGGGTGTCCAGATGTTCATACGGTTGTTGTGGTGAGAAATACTGGGCATCATGAGGCTTGGAAGGTTGGGCAAGATATTTGGTATCATGAGGAGGTTGAGCAGGTTTCTGCTGTTTGTCCGCCGGAGGAAATGGATGCTGAGGATCCTTTGTTTATTCTTTATACTTCAGGCTCGACGGGTCAACCTAAGGGGGTTTTGCATTCGACGGGGGGTTATTTGCTTTATACGGCGATGACTCATAAGTATATTTTTGATTATCATGAGGGTGATGTTTATTGGTGTACGGCTGATGTGGGTTGGATCACGGGGCATTCTTATATTATTTATGGTCCGCTTGCGAATGGTGCAACGACTTTGATGTTTGAGGGGATTCCTACTTATCCAGATGCGAGTCGTTTTTGGCAGGTGGTGGATAAGCATGGGGTGAATATTTTTTATACGGCGCCAACGGCGATTCGGGCGTTGATGAGTCAGGGTGATGGTCCGGTGAAGGCGACGAGCCGGAAAAGTTTACGTTTGTTAGGTAGTGTGGGTGAGCCGATTAATCCTGAGGCTTGGGAGTGGTATTTTCATGTGGTGGGAGAGGGGCGTTGTTCTATTGTTGATACGTGGTGGCAAACTGAAACGGGGGGGATTCTTATTTCTCCGTTGCCTGGGGCGACGAAACTTAAGCCGGGTTCTGCAACGCGCCCGTTTTTTGGTATTGTCCCTGCAATCGTTAGTAATGAGGGTGAAGTCCTTGAGGGGGCGGCTGAGGGTAATTTGATCCTGACTCGTTCGTGGCCTTCTCAAATGCGTACTATTTATGGGGATCATCAGCGTTTTCTGGAGACTTATTTTTCACAGTATCCGGGTAATTATTTTAGTGGTGATGGTGCCCGCCGCGATGAGGATGGTTTTTATTGGATTACGGGTCGTGTGGATGATGTGATTAATGTGTCGGGGCATCGTATGGGGACGGCTGAGGTTGAGAGTGCGTTGGTTTTACATGAGGCGGTGGCGGAGGCTGCGGTGGTTGGGTTTCCTCATGATATTAAGGGGCAAGGTATTTATGCTTATGTGACTTTGATGGCGGATAAGGTGCCGAGTGATGAGTTACGCAAGGAATTAGTGCAGCAGGTTCGTTCTGAAATTGGTCCTATCGCTTCGCCGGATGTGATTCAGTGGGCGCCAGGTTTACCTAAAACTCGTTCTGGTAAAATCATGCGCCGCATTTTGCGTAAGGTTGCGGCAAATGAGCTTGATAATTTGGGGGATACTTCTACTTTGGCTGATCCTAGCGTTGTAGAAGATTTGATTCGATATCGTGCTATTCAATAATTCAAATATAGTCAGAAAAAGGGTTTCGGGAAATCCGCTCCGCTCCATTCCCGAAACAACGAAATGAAAAAGGGTTTCGGGAAATCCGCTCCATTCCCGAAACAACGAAACTTAAAAAAATGAAAATGACAGAAAAAAATGAAAGTCACATTCAAATTTTACAGGTGGCTGCTGTCGTTTCTGGGGGGGGCGAGCAAGGCATCAATTTTGGCGGCACAAATAAAGTCATTTTCGGACATTCCGCCTATCGCATGGGTGGAATAACGCACTAAACAACGATTATAAGCCACTTCAAGATCAGGATGATGATCTTCTTGATGTGCAATCCAGGCGACGGCATTTACGAAAGCCATTGTTTCGTAGTAGTTTTTAAATTTATAGGGACGGCTCATTTCTGTTGCCGTTTCATTCAATTGCCAATCTTTCAGTTGGCTCAACAAGGCTTGTGCCTCTTCTCTCGTCAATGGTTTAATACCACCTTCACATGGTTTGCAGCGTTTTTGCGTCAATTCACTCATGAAACCTTTCCTTTGTCTGATTTAGGGGGTACATAATGGGGATCATTGGGATTGAGAAATATAAAACGGAATTGCCCAGGTTCAATTTCGACAAAATCCATCTCTGCATCCTGTAGTAAGTCTTTATAGGTGGGTTCAAAGATAATATCAATTCCTTGGGTTTGAATGTGGATGTCGCTTTCTTTGATTTCATCAAATCCCATTTTGTTGTATTCAATACTGCCATCGGCATTACGCAGTGGGGCGAGACGTAGCGCCTGTCCTTTCATTTCGCCTTGTTCGGCGGCTTTTAAAATTTGAGCGGATGCTCTTTCGGTGACTTTAAACATGCTTTTTCCTTTATTTATTTTGGGGTATGGTTAATACTTGAGGGTAATCGTAGGTTTTTTAAAGGGCTGTTTGGAGAAAGATTTGAATAAGCTATTTATAGCCAATTCTAATGGTCGATAATTTTTATTTATGCTTAGAATAGCAATCCTAGTTCGATAGTATCGCCCGGTAATCCAATGATTTAAATATCTTGTTGGTTTGTGTGTTATGATAATGATCATAAACAATTTCGCTCTGCGAGATTGCCATGCGGTAGTATGGGAGTTGCCAACCCGACATTTGTAAAGGTATTTAGCAATGATTCAAGGTGAATGGACTTATGAAGATTATCTCAATCTACCCGATGATGGTTGTCGTTATGAAATTATTGAAGGAATTCTTTACATGAGTAATGCACCCAGTTTTGATCATCAATACACTGTAATGGAAATTGCTTTTAATTTAAAATCTTTTGTTAACCAAAATCAACTGGGTTATGTGCTAACCGCGCCTTTTGAAATTCATCTTGCTGAAAAAACGCGACCAGTTCAACCCGATGTTTTTTTTATTGGTGCAGAAAGGGGACTGTTACGGGGTGCAAAATACTTTGATGGCTCACCTGATTTGGTTGTGGAGGTTTTATCGCCTAGTACACGCCGTTTTGATCAATTTACCAAATTTCGTGCTTACGAAAAAGCTCAAGTACCAGAATATTGGATTGCTGATCCGAAATCTCGTTTGGTGCAAGTTTATACCCTTGAGAATCAAGAATATGTGCTGCTAGGTGATTTTATGGGTGATGAGGTAATTGAATCAAAAGTGCTGGCTGGTTTGAAAATAATGGCGGATTCACTTTTTAATATCGGTGGCTAAAAAAAATAGGATTTCTCATTACTCTTAGTTCTACGTTTTTTGTTCTTGACATCAAAAGCACTTGGAGTCCAAAGCTTTAGCTTTGGACTGGTAGTGGGCTAGTTCAAAGCTAAAGCTTTGGACTCCAACAGTCAAAAAAACATCAGATATTTAGGAGGAGGGGAAACCAATGATTGATGAAGAAATTGCCGAAATTCGGAGTATCCGTCATAAAATTTCAGCTCAATTTGATCATGATCCGCGCAAGTTAGCTGATTACTACCGTACTCTGGAAGAAAAATGCCGCGAGTCTGGTGAATTTAAATTTGCCCAAACCGAAGACGCAAAAAATGGGAAAACTACCCGATGATGGTTGTCATTATGAAATGATTCACTAAATAGGATTTCTCATTAGGAGCAAATATTAAAGAAATCCTATTTTTTAAAATGTTAAATATCGGAGTCGGCCAGATTTATCTTGGACGAGATGAGCTAATTGGCAACAACCGTAATAAGCCAAGCACTAAAAATAAAACGCAGCAAACTGGTTGTCGTTAACAAAATTACCAATGTAGGATTAAATCCATCATAAAAACAGGAGACAATATGGGCAGCTAAATGATTTGTGAATTTTTTCCTAAACGTTTTCAACTCATTTAGGATGTCTATAGGATAACATGTTCAAAAAAAATTTCTTTTCATTCGTCTGTTTGACGACGATAATTTTTGCTCTGACGGGCGCGAGCTTGGCTGCACCGTTTAATTTCCCCTCAAAAATTAAATATGATATTTTTGTGGATGGGGCTAAAAAAGCAAGCTCCGACTTTTCGCGTGCGCTCAAAAGGGACAGATCTGGCACTCCTGTGTACCAACTTTCCTTTGGCAATTTTCAGGCACTGGGTTTTACCTCAAGAGACAAGATATATACCTTTGTTTTTAAAGATAGCCTCTCTTTGTCGCGCACGCTACTCGTGCGGGGCAAGAAAAAGGTCTATGAAATGAAGGCGAAAAAGGCCCAAGGTATGTTTGGAGAGGGTGATACGGATGTCTTTGTTTACAAAGAGGAAACATCAGCAGGTTCTATCCAAACCGAACCTTACACGCCATACAAGGTGATTGATCTTTTGTCACTATTCTTAGTGGCATCGGAAAGTGTTGCAAGTGGTAACCAAAAACCACAAACACAAGATTTCAGTTTTTTTGTTAAAAAAAGCACAGAAGTTGTTCAATTAAAACAGCTTGCTAAAAAAACTGTCCCTTACCAAGGCCGAAATGTCTCAACAACAGTGATGGAATTAAGTCATCAAGATCAAGAGATTTTTAAGCTCTATATTTATAAAGATAATAAGGGCTTTTATTTCCCAGTTCAACTGAGTATAGAAGATGACGAACAAGGCTTGGTTGAGTTAAAGGCAACTGAGGCATTTTAGTCAACAAAGAGAGGGCACAAACAATCGTGAAAAACAACAAAAAATGGATATACATTGTCCAAGTCTTAGTTGCTCTAAGCTGTTTGCCTTTTTTAATGGGGCAAAACAAATGTGGACTTGATGATACCATCACTCAAATGATTGGTCAGAAGTTTAAGCCTTCTCAGGGTCAATCAAAAATATATGTGACTCATCTGACCTTTATGGATGCGGATACCAAAACCATCATGGCGCAAACGGAGGCAGCGGAGCTGATTAATCAAGCCGTTGTAGATGGAATGCAATTGGCGAAAAATACTAATGCCAATCTGGAAATTAATCACCCGGGGCATGTAATAGCCAATACAGATGCCAACGTCAACATGCTGATTAATATTTTTTGGGATGTTAACCTAACCAAAGGGGAAAAAATTCAAAAACTCATCAGCGAAATGATGGATCCCAATAAGGTTGATGCTATCGTGACGGGTCAGTATTTGGAGAAGCAGGGCGATATTATCAATGTCAGACCCTTTGTGGTTTCTAAAAGCAAGAAGAGCATCGTGTCAAAAAATCATATTTTTGACACGACGGAATTCATGTGTACAGATCCTCAAAATTCCTCTATAAAGATATTGTGTCAAGGGGCGCATGAAAAAATTAGGGATTCTGTGAAGGAGTTGTTAGAAACTTTGTAAACGAAAATACCACGTAGGTGATTATTCAAAAAAAATGAATTACGAATTTGATATTGCTCTTTCATTGATGAAAACAATGAGAGAGCGATTTTTTTTTAATTTCAACGTCTCTCTCAGTATTCTGGGTATTATCGTTGGTGTGGCTTTTCTCGTTTTTGCCTTAAGTGTTTATGATGGTTATGTCAAGAGAATAGAAACGATTATTTTCTCTTTTTATCCGCAAATGACTTTGCAAAACGATACCACTACGGATGAGAATGATGATTTGTCTTTTCTTGACGAAGAGGAGGAGAATGCTTGCGATAGCATTTGTGCCGGGCAAATTGTCTTAAAACAAGCTGAAGACAATTCAAGTTTAAACAACTTGACAGGGACACCATTTGATTTCAAGCAATATCTGATAATAGAATCTCTTTTAAAGGGAAAAGATAATATCTTGTATGTGAATCCGATTGTTTTTGAGGAAAAACATTTTACTTATAGTTATTATAAGAATAATGAAAAAATCACAACGGCGAGTAAACTGCGTGTTTTGGGGGTTGATTCAAAGGATGGACAACATTTTGTCCCGGAAATTGAGCGCATTATTTCTGATCCATCATTATTAAATTCCTTGTCCAAAAATGCTCGTGTTGTGATCCTCTCTGTAGAGTTATATAAAGATTTATTTGGTTATGTACCCGACAAGATAAGCAAACCTTTCGTTTTCCAAATCGGAGATGAAATGTTGCAAGTGATTGGGGTATTTAAATTAGGTATTCATAATATAGCTAAGAATATGATCATAACGCCCTTGCCGGTGGCGCAAAATCTCTTTGATTTGAAAGACGGCGCAAGTTTTTTAGGGGTTTCTCTTAAAGAGCCCTATAAAGCTAAGGAAACCTCTAAAGAGGTCGAAAAAAGGTTGGCTGAACAGAATATATTGGTTTTCAATTGGTTGACGGTGGCGGAGGAACTTTTCAATTCTTTGTCTTTTTATAGACAAATCGTTTTTGTAACATTGTTAATGTCAATCGTGATTACGGCGTTCAATATTTATAACAATTTAACGATTATGATTTTAGAAAGACAAAGCCTCATTGGTATTTTAATGTCTATGGGGGTGAAAAAAAGTGCTATCTATAAAATATTTTTGATAGTGAGTCAAATTGAGGCTGTCATCGGGGTGACAATCGGTTTAATTATCGGCGGCCTCGGTGGATATGCTTTTAGCCGTTATTCAAATCAAACTTTAGAGGCATTTTTACCGGTTCAGGATGCCAGCATTGCTATTGACGCGATTTCGGTCATTGGCATTATGATATTTGTTGGAATGGTTTGTGCTGTGACGGCTTATATTTCTGCCCGAAAAGCGGCAAACTTAGATGTTGTTCAATGTTTACAAAGTGAATAATCATGCTTGAATTAATGCTAAGTCGCCATCTCATCAAGCCCATTTTTTCCATTTTACTTGGGCTGGGTGCCATTATAGGCGTTACCTGTTTGCTGGTTGTACTTTCTTTGTTTCAGAATTATTTTCTATCTTCTGAAAAGGTTTTCATGGGCATACATCCTCATATTGAAATTCATAAAGAGATGACTGAGGATGATGGCTGGAAAATTATTAAGCAATTAAAAAACGCATTCCCAGAATTGACGGATGCGAAGCCTGCCTTGTACTTACAGACTCAGTTGAGCATTTCAAAAGCCGATATCGTAGACGCCGCTTGTGCCATTGAAAAAAATCAGTCGTTTTGTCTGGAAAAGTACGAGGGTAAGTTTTCAAAGATAGTGGTGAAACAGGGTTTTAATCTCTCAGAAAAAAAAGATGAAAAAGTTCTGATTAAAGGTATCGTGGTTGATGGTAGTGATACGGTGATGGAAATTAAGAGAATTATTAATGGTTCTCTTGATTTAAAAAGGCTCACTCAAACAGAAGATAGTAATGGTAATGTACTGCCCTTTGGTTTTTACATGGAACAATCTTTTTTTAATGAAATTTCAGGGGCATTTTTAGTCTCCTTTCCAGAATTGGCTGGCGATAAATTCAATCATTTTAGGTTAAATGGTGGCTTAAAATTGGGAACGAAGAGAGGAGAATTGCCGCTTTTCATTATGTCCCTAGATATTTTACAGGCGTTAGTCAATAAACCTAAGCAGTTAAACACGATTGAAATAAAAGTCGCAAAACCTTATGAGAGTGATGAAATTGCTCAGGCGATACAAAACCTGCTTGGAACTGAGTTCCAAGTGACTAGCTGGATAGAGAAAGAAAAAGCGGCTTTCGCATTTTTGAATATCATAAAATTTATGATTTTTATGATTGTTTTTAGTATATGTCTTGTAGCCGCCATCAGTGTCTATTCAACTTTATCACTCGCAGTGATTGAGAATCGGAAAAAAATTTCTATTCTTAAAGCATTAGGCCTTAAAGAGGCTAGTATTTATTTAATCTTTATTTCAAATGCACTGATGATTGGTATTGTGGGAGTTGTTATAGGTGGGATATTGGGTTATATCACTAGTCATTATTTTATTGTTTATTTTGGCGAAAATTTACGTGCTTTGGGTATAGTCAATCCAGAAATCCAATTAACTCAAGCTGATTTTTTGATAACCGCGACTGCTACTTTACTGCTTTTTCTTTTGACTGCTATCGTTCCTGCTAGGAATGCCATTAGGATGGATGCCGTAGATAACCTATGATAAAAGTCAACAATTTGAATAGAACTTATAATCTGGTAGAAGGTAAGACCTTCAAAAAACAGATTATTTATAATAACCTAAGTCTCAGAGTGACTCAGGGAGAATTTGTAGCCATTGTTGGACCATCAGGATGTGGAAAAAGCACGCTACTGAATATGATAGGCATGTTGGATTCAGTGAAAGACAGGGATTATGTTAGGGTCTTCAACGAAGCCTCTGGTAAAAAGGAGTCTATCCCAACCATCGAAGGGAATGGGCAAATTATCCTTGATGGTCAAGATGTCACAGAATTGAAGGGTGATGTTAAATCGGAATTTATCAATAAGAATATTGGTTTTATATTTCAATTTCATCATCTGATTCCGGAGTTAACGGCTTTGCAAAATGTCGCTTTGCCGATGCGTATTCAAGGCAAGTCTAAAAAAGAGGCCAATAAACAGGCTCAACATTTATTGGAGGAAATGGAATTAGGCGAATATAAGTCCAAAAAGCCTGCGGTATTGTCGGGAGGCGAAAAGCAGCGGGTTGCCATTGCTAGAGCCTTAATCAATAATCCCAAAATGCTGCTGGCTGATGAGCCGACGGGTAGTCTTCATCCAAAGATGAAGCAAGATATTCTTGAAGGTTTTATCAAATTGAATCGTGACAAAAATATCACTATTCTCATGGTGACACATGATTTGGATAGTCTTTATGATGACAATCAACAGCTAAAAATTGATCGGCTGATATCTTTATCAAAGGTAGAAAACACAGGAGAGATATGATGAAAATAGCGGTTAAAACCGTATTGTTTATAAGTGTGTTGTGTTTAGCATCAATAAATGCTTATGCACAATCGGGGCTGTATCAGAACTTCAAAAAGTTGGGGATTTATTATTCAAGTTATACGAACCAATATTGGTTGGTGGTGTATCCCCTTATAGACAAATACAAGCGTGGTGGTAGTTTCGATACGAATAATATTCAGGTCACGCTTGAAACGAAGTCGGGCAAGAAAATTCAGATATCCAGTAATGATTTGACTGTCGTGAATCTGGGTGATATGTATTTCAAAGACGCGGCGAAGTATCGGCTATTTCGATTTAACCTAGTTATTGACAACAGCGGTTCGATAAATGACGCTCATTTAAATTTTGTGCAAGACACGCTGAGCAAATTTGTCAGAAGATTGCCTTTGTCGTTTGAAGCGCAAATCATCCGATTTTCGACTCATGTTAAGAAGTCGGGATTTACCAATGACAAGAACGAACTGATAGCTTGGATAAATGAGCCTTATGAAAGAGGGGGTACGGCTCTGTATGATGCGATTGTCACTGCGGTGGAGGATCTGAAATATTCAGACGATGATATTCCTTTTAAATTCTCTATTATCCTCACTGATGGTCAGGATAATGAGAGTAAAAGGTACACTGATGCCAACTTGTTTAAATCTAAGATCGTGAGCGACACAAGCGATCTTCACATTCCGTTGTTTATTGTGGGTGTGACTGATGCGGTTAATGAGCCTTTATTGAAAGAGATTTCAAAATTCGGTTTTTATCGACATGCTCAGGGGTTTCCGGATGTGGATGAAACCTTTAATTTTTTTGAAAAGCTCATCAAGGAGGTTTATGTTATTAAAATACCGGGGGTGTCTAGCTTTTCACAACTCAAAAAAATCTATCTTGGGAGTCAACAACCGGGTGGGCGTCCCCAAACAATACAGGATTTTACTGTGCATTAGAACTATAGGGATAAGTCAAAACCTGTTAAGTATCGTTCCTTTGCAGAGCAAAGGAATGCCTGATTGGACGCGAAAAAACAGGGGTCATCGATTTAATTATAAATCAAGGCGAGCACCCTACAAAACAATCTTGACAGAGTACTAGGTGTGGCAAGGGGCGCATAGGAAAAATAAAATGGCAGACATAGACAAACTGGACCAGATACAACTAAAAGGCTTCAAATCCATTCGCCAAATGGATTTGGAACTCAGGCATTTGAATGTTCTGATTGGTCCAAATGGGGTGGGCAAATCTAATTTTATCAGCTTGTTTCGTTTGATGAATAAGCTAGTACAAAAAGACCTGCAATTTTTTTTTGCACAACAGGGCGGTGCTGACCGTTTTTTGCACTTTGGTCGTCAACTGACTGATGCCATTGAAATACGTCTTTTATTTAAGTCTAATGGCTATGCTTGTACCCTAGTACCCGATCAAATCGGGGGGCTAATCTTCAAAAATGAATGGGTTGTTGATCAAATTGGCGACTTAAAAGAGTTGGACAATCGTGGTGATAAAGAATCCGCATTGTCATCCGATCCCAGCCATGTTGCTGCTTATTTGTCTGACTGGCAAGTCTATCATTTTCATGACACCAGTGAGACAGCCAAGGTAAAGCAATCTGGTGCTATTTATGATAATGAACGTTTACGCCCACAAGCCGAAAATCTAGCGGCGTTCCTGTTTTCGATACAAGACACCGAACAATATCAAAGAATTGTGCAAACCATTCAGCGAGTTGCCCCTTTTTTTCAAGACTTTATTCTGAAACCAGAAAAAAACGCTCCAAACACTATCCGACTACGGTGGAAACACCGTGGCACCGATGATTATTTCGATGCGAATGCCTTTTCTGATGGCACATTACGATTTATCTGTTTGACAACGCTGCTTCTTCAGCCAGTTCTCCCTTTTATGATTTTGTTGGATGAACCGGAACTGGGTTTGCACCCGTATGCTATGCAGTTATTGGCGGGCATGATGCGTAGCGTGGCGCATAAAACCCAAATCATAGCCTCCAGCCAATCAGTGACACTCGCTAATCAGTTTGAATGGCAAGATTTAATCATTGTAGAACAGTCTGAAAATGCCTCACGATTTCGGCGGCTGAATGAAAAACAGGTCAAAGTCTGGCTGGATGATTATCGTATCGGTGATCTGTGGGAGAAAAATCTGATTGGAGGGACTCCCTTATGCTAAGGATTGGCATCAGTGTGGAAGGCGCAACCGAGCGCGAGTTCGTTAATCAGTTGATAATGCATTATTTTTAAAAATGGGCTGTTTTGATAACGCCTGTTTCAATGAATGGTAATATCAGTCTTGATCGTATACGCCATGAGCTGCCACCATTATTAGGAAGTTTCGATTACGTGACCACTTTTTATGATCTGTATGGTTTCAAGCGTCGTCAGGGGAAAAGTGCTGAACAATTAGAGCAGAATATTCTTGAATTGGTTGAACAGAAACGGCAAGGAAGGCTTATTCCTTATGTCCAACAGTATGAATTTGAAACATTGGTATTCAGCGATCCGGCAATCGTTGCGGACGAGTTCCATGAGGCAGATAAACAAAATCAGATAGAAGCGATAGTCCAAGGGGCAGGCGATCCTGAACGGATTAATGATGGCGTGGAGAGCTGTCCATCAAAACGGCTTAAAGCACTATTTCCCCATTATGACAAGAAATATCATGGCCCCAGTATCTGTCAGCGCATTGGCTTGAGCAAGATACGCCGAGCTTGTCCACGTTTTAATGGCTGGTTAATCAGGCTTGAAAACTTGACTTCGATCAAAATCAACACAGTGTAGGACTCACAATGAAGCAATCTACAACACTTAGATTTGGACTGTTTGCCATACTCGTCTTTGCCCTTGACAATCCACTCGCAGCGGCAAGTTTTGACTGTACTAAAGCACGCACTGATGTTGAAAAGACCATTTGCCGTAACTACCAACTGGGGCAAGCTGACGAGCAAATGGCGGAACTTTACTGGCAACTGCGAAAATCCTTACCAATATCGGAATCCTACCAATTGAGAAGGGAACAACGTCAATGGTTAAAACGACGGAATTCCAACTGCTCATGGGGTGGGGTTGATTGTCTTCAGTCGATATATGAGCAGCGAATTACAGAACTTCGTGCGAAAAAAAGAAATTGGCGAAGCCAGACAATGGTGGGAAATAAAATATTTATCACTCACCTGAGTTTTATGGATAGCAGTGCTGGTATGCCAATAGAATCAAGCATTTCAACTCTCATTAATCGAGCCCTTAGAGCGGGTGTACAATTGGCTCAACAAGATATGCCTCACTTGAAATTGAATGACTTCGGACATCGGATAGAAAATTCTGACAAGAATGCCAATCAATTTATCAATATTTTTTTCGATTTTAATTTAACCAAGGGTGATAAAATAGAGGTACTTATCCAAAAACTGATGACGCCTAATGGGGTTGATGTCATTTTGACGGGGCAATATTTAGAAAAAACGGGCGGTGTTATCCTTGTGAGACCATTGATGCTGTCTAAAAGCCATCGCCGCACCGTGACAAGAAATCTTATCTTTCAAAAGAACGAGTTTATGTGTTCTTATAATGCCTTATGCCAAGGGGCGCATGAGCAAATCAGGGATGCGGTTAAAGATCTTTTAGGAAATCTGTGATTTGCTGCTTTGATTCTAAGCGTTGAAATATAATATAGAATGTGAGGAACTTACGGTGTCTGAAGAGGAAAATACGACGATTGAAGAAATAGATAAAACGTCCACTGATGATTTAGGGACTTATCCTATTGATAGTGTACTTATTCGTTCCGAAACCAGGACGGTTTTTGAAATTGTTAGGCGAATCAATCAAGGTACATTCCAACTGGCTCCGGATTTTCAACGAGACTATATTTGGACAGAAAACCAGCAAAGTAGATTAATTGAATCTTGTCTCATGCGTATTCCTTTGCCCGTTTTTTATCTCGCCGAAGAACCAGATGGCAAAATCATTGTCGTGGATGGACAACAACGTTTAACCACTTTTTTGCGCTATATCTCTAATGAATTTGCTCTGCAAGGACTGGCTTCAGAAAATTTATTAAACAATAAAAAATTTGAAGATTTATCACCTAAGTTGCAAAATCGGCTGGAGGATACTCAATTAACTTTATATTCAATTGATAATAAAGTGCCCGAAGAAGCTCGCTTGGATATTTTTGAGCGGGTAAACAGTGGTGTCCCATTAACCCGTCAACAAATGCGTCATGCTTTATATAGTGGTCCAGCTACCAATTGGCTTAAAGAACAAGCGCAACAAGAGCCTTTCCTTAAAATTGTTAATTTTTTAAAGGATTCCGATAAAAAAGAAATGCGTGATCGGGAAATTATTAACCGTTTTTGTGGTTTTTATTTATTGGGTGTGGAAAAGTACGATAGTATGGATAAATTTTTGGCTCAATCACTCAAATATATGAACATGAATGAGGCCGAATTGACCGAATTAGCCAATCGCTTTCAAAGTAGTCTGAAAAATAACTATTCTGTTTTTGGAAAATATACTTTTCGTAAACATACGAAGGCGAAAGACCGACTCAATCCATTTAATGTTGCCATTTTCGATGTTTTTTCGGTTTATTTGGCACGCTACCCAGAACAAGAAGTTCTCGACAAAGCGGATAAAATTCGTCAAGCATTTTATGCTTTAATGGCTAATGATAAGTTTTTTAAAGCCATCTCGGGCGCAACTAATAGCAAACGAAATATAGTCAATAAATTTGAAGAGGCCAATAAAGCCATTACGGAGGCCATGAGATAATGTGGAATCGCCTTTACTTAGAATATTTTAAATGTTTTGAAAAATTGTCTTTATCTCTAGCACCCCTCACTTTACTGAGTGGATTAAATTCTGCGGGTAAATCCACCGTTTTGCAAGCACTGGCATTGTTACATCAAACGGCTAAAGACGATGAATGGAGCAAGAGCTTATTGTTGAATGGTAGCACCATTTCATTGGGAACTGCCAGTGATGTCATTGATAAAATACATGGACGTAAAAAAATGACTATAGGCATTGAAACCGACAATTACCAATGTATCTGGCGAATGTTAAGTGAAGATCGCGCTGCTTACGCCATTCCTTTTAAAGAAATTACCTTAACTGATTACATAACCCACCAAGAAAAAAGCTACTCAATTGAGTCTTCAAAAATAATAGCGGTACGCCGAGTGTTGCCTGCCGCCTCAATTGATGATTTTCCTAAAGAGGTTGCCGTTCATTTATCAAACCAAATATCTCAATTGACTTATCTTGGTGCAGAACGACTGGGACCACGAGAAACTTATGATCTTGTTAGCAGCCCAAGCAAATACCAAACCGTCGGCTCTCAAGGCGAGTACACTCCTTGGTATTTATTCCGTTATGCCGATAAAAATGTGACGAAATCTCTGCAAATTTCCGAAAATCCACCCGGACTGCAAAGACAAACAGAAGCCTATTTAAATTATTTTTTCCCAGGGGCGGGCTTTGTTGTTGAACCAATTAAAAATACAAACCTCGTCAATTTGAGTATTCGCACGAGTCAAGGCAATGAATATCATCGGCCTCAAAATGTGGGTTATGGTTTAACTCATGTTTTACCCATTCTTACCGCTTGTCTTGGGGCAGAACAGGGGAATGTGGTGCTAGTAGAAAACCCCGAAGCCAATCTGCATCCCACTGCACAAGCATTGATGGGATTATTTTTAGCGCGGGTAGCTGCATCAGGCGTTCAAGTCATCTTAGAAACGCATAGTGATCATATTCTTAATGGAGTGCGCCGTGCGGTGAAGGATAAAAAACTTCTCAAACAACAAGTGGCGTTTCACTTTTTCAAACCACGACAAGAGGATAAGTCAGAAATAATCTCTCCGTTGATAGATGACAACGGCAACCTAGATGATTGGCCTAAAGATTTTTTTGATCAATTTGATAAGGATGCCGCTTATTTTGCTGGCTGGGAGTTCTGAAAATGGATTTTTTGCTTAACGAGTTATCGTTGCATAGCCAATATCACAGTGAGCGTGATTTTTTTGAATCACTTAAACTGATCATGGCGTGTGAGAAAACCATCAAGGATGCCGGATACCATTTGTATTGTAGTCGTGAATTAATTTTAAGAGAAATTATGAATGGTGTTGAGTTTCGGCAAGCCATAAAAAATACCGGAGACCGAAATTTTATTCAATTCATAGTGAACTGGTTGTCTAAAAATGGGCCTTTCTGGGAGGAAAAGCGACAACATTTAGAAGATGATTATTTTGAATGTCAAACAGAAGTTGTCACCAATCATACACTTGCAGAAGCAGCGTGGCGTATTGCGAATAAACACGAATGTCACACTGTCAGTTTTGAACCCTCTGATTTTAATTGCTCCCCATTAGAAGTGGTATGGCATCAATCCGATGAAAAAGCTATCTTGGTACAAAATTTTTGGCAATTGCTGGCATTAACAAAATTCCTAAAAGAAAGTCTCAAACCAGCGAAGAATTGGAATGACTTAATCAATCAATGTATTAAGCGATATACCAATTTAACCTTTGCTGACAATCTATTAGATAACTTAGAGCCAGAACCCTTTTCCAGAACGATTGCTGAGAGAATTCAGGTATTGTTGTCTTATGTGAATGAACTAAATGGTTGTTTTGATGAAAATGGACAGTTAAATAAACATGGAAAAGAAATTATCAAGAATTACTTTCAGGGAGCCAAAGCATTATTTACCGATGAATCTGAGACAAATAAACAGCATTTTAAGGAGATGTTGACTTTTAGAAAACCACACACAGATGAAAAAATTTTCTGTCCTTTTCATGGCAAGATAAAAGCGGGTAGGCAATACCGTATCCATTTCAATTGGCCCAAGGAAAAACCTACCAATCCACTCTACATAGTTTATATTGGTCCAAAAATAACTAAACACTAAGCTTCAACGTGAGGAGAACAACATGTTAAACAAGATTCTGTTTCATATAGGATTAGTCTGCTTAGTTGTCCTTTTTTATCCACACGGACAACTCAGAGCACAAGATGATGGTGCTCGAATTATGACGGGTGCCGGTGTTTATTTACGTCAAGCACCGGAAAGATTGGCAAAAAGGCTAACACCATTGTTACAAATTGGTACGATTGTTTTTCCGCTAGAGAGAACGGTTAACGCAACAGGTGAAGTGTGGTATAAAATAACCACGCAAAATGGTCAGGAGGGCTGGGTTTTAGGTAAGTATAGTATGTCTTTAGATAATTTTTCTAATCGGGGAGAAGCCTATATAGAAGTCGCTAATCGCAAAATAAACAGCAAGAATTTTGGAGATTTAGTAGATTTATGTCATTTCCTGAACCGTGTGAGCTTTGAAGTCACTCAAGAACAAACGGCAGCGTTACTAAAACTATTACATATCATTGCCTTACAACGCTCATTAGAAAATATTCCGCGCCATCAACAACAACAATCACATTATTCAAAATGGCTAAAACACCAACGGGCAAATATAGAATACAACAACTTAACGGGTGTTTGGTCTGTTAAATTAGAATTATTTCAGCAGTGGTATGATGAATATAGTCATCTTCCCATAGCCAAGCAGATGCAGCAAGTACTTCGTCCTAAAACGAATCCTTCCAATCGGGCAGTACAGGGAAATGAAATATTTATTACTCACCTAGACTTTATGGATCCCAGTGCGGGAATGACAATAGAATCAGGCATTTCAACTCTGATTAATCGAGCCGTTAGGGCGGGTGTACAATTGGCTCAACAAGATATGCCTAATTTCAAACTGAATGAGTCAGGACATCGGATAGAAAATTCTGACAAGAATGTCAATCAATTTATTAATATTTTTTTCGATTTTAATTTAACCAAGGGTGAGAAAATTAAAGCCCTTATCCAAAAAATGATGACGCCTAATAAGGTTGATGTCATTTTGACTGGGCAATATTTAGAAAAAACGGGTGGTGTTATCCTTGTGAGACCATTGATGCTGTCTAAAAGCCATCGCCGCACTGTGACAAGAAATCTTATCTTTCAAAAGAACGAGTTTATGTGTTCTTATAATGCCTTATGCCAAGGGGCGCATGAGCGGATCAGGGGGGCGGTTAAAGAGCTTTTAGGGAATTTGTAAATATCGGGCATCTTGTGGCAAATTTAACCCCCCTGATAGCTCACTTCACCTATTTATACTTAACTAGTGCATTCGGGCTGAAAAAACGATACCATCATGAAAGCAAAGAAATCCGATTTTTTAAAAAAATCTGATTTCTCAATGGTATTGAAATTGGAGCGATCGTGTACTAGTACATCGTCAAGGTTGTTTTTATGGGTAATGTAGGGTGCGTCCTACGCACCCTGACTCTTAATTTGTGCCCAGGACGCACCCTACAACACCCATCAATTTAACATTGACAGAGTACTAGGCCACAAATTAAACTTTTTTTGTCATTTAGAAAAAGGTGCGTAGGACGCACCCTACAACACCCATCAATTTAACATTGACAGAGTACTAGGCCACAAATTAAACTTTTTTTGGAATGATGCTTCACTGACTTCGTATCGACCAGCGGAGCATCATTCCAAAAGTGCAAATTGTGCCCGTTATGTATGCCACTTATCATGGGGCAACAAGAGCACTGTGATTTTTCTAATGTTGAAAAACTTGACAAATGGTGTCAAGAATTTAAGCCAGATATTGGTCCGTTTTATATAACTCACATGACATTTCAATGCTTACCTACGATCTATGTAGTTATTGATTTTGTTTTGACTTATCCTTCCTACGAGGTAAATCAGAAAACCAGTGCTCAAAATAAACACGGTTAATGAGATAAACTGACTATTTGTCAATGCCCACTCCGTCTGTCGATTCAGTTCTCCTCTAAAAAAAGTAATAATAAAATAGCTGCTTGAGATACCTATCATTGCCATGGCCGTCATAAGGCCCTCAATTTTATTAATTTTTTTATGAAAAAAGATTAAAAAATAATAGAGGCTTAATGCGCTGAGACCATAATAAATTTGAGTCGGATGTATAGGCGCCGGCGAGATTTCAGAGAAATGAACGCCCCAAGGCATATCGGTGGGGCTGCCATGACAACAACCTGCGGAAAAACATCCAAATGTCCGTTGTATGGCAATACCTAAGACAACGTAAGGCAATAAATAATCTAATGTGCGTAAAATAGGAATGCGCCTTATTTTGCAATAGAGCAATATAAGGCTAATGGCAAAAATAAGCGATGGATAAGTGCCAAGGTTGCCTTTTTCCCATAATTTGAATATCGCAACAAATGAGTGAAGGCTAAAATCGCCATTGAGGAAAATGGCTATCAGCTTGTTGCCGATAAGAAGCGAGGCAAGGGTAATTAGGCAAAAGTTATAGATGTCAAAATAGGACAGAATATCTTTAGGAAAAGATTTGAGCACCAGAATGATGCAGATAGCAAAGGCGCATACCATGACGAAGCCGTAAGTGTAGATGGTATAGTTGCCTATTTCAAATAGTACAGGGTGCATGATGCTTCCATGTTTCTCATATCAGATCGACTATTTTCACAGCCAATACCTCAATAGCCGTTTTTACTCTGTCAACTTCAAGTTTTTTTAGCTTAATTTGTTGTACAGGCTGCACAGACGTAATCTTACCCTCTGATTTTGAATAGACACGAGCAATGATCAACAAGGCATCTGAAACTTCCTCAAAATGCCCAAAAATAACGGTATCGAACGCTTGATCCTGAGATATATCAGCAAGTATCTGTTCTGGTGTTGCAAAATCTTCTGGATCAATCTCAAAAGGGGGAGCCGTCATTTCTTCGTATGTAAACGGCTCTTGAGCCTTTGGATATTCAGCCAAGCTGACTAAAATGCCTTTTTTTTTAAAATTGTTAACAAAAGAAAGCTCTAACTCGTCAGAATATTTGCCGATCTTTTTTTTTACCGAGTCTGACATTAATTTTGAAAATGGAAGTATGCCAACCTTCTTGTCAGTTAAAGACTCACCCAAAATAACGGCGTTAATGGTTGTTACCATTTCCTTATAGGCTTCTTTGCACAAACGCTTAGGCGAGTCAGAACAAATCAAATTGTCTTTTTGAAAAATGATGCCTTTTCCCTCAATACGCTTGTGAATTGTAGAAACGACAAAAATTTTCACTTTGAGAGTATCATCTTCATCCAAGTAGTAGCCCGTGACAATCACATCCACAGGTTCAATTAATGCCTCAATCCTCTGGATTTTATCCGCCTGCGTCATTAAAAAATCATCACAAATGAGCAAAATCTGCGCTATGGTGTGATGCTCCTCTTGTTTAGTCAAATCGATAGAGGCACTTTCTCCAGCCATTGAGGTTAAATAAGCATAGAGTGCCTCATTCAAAATGGCTATCGATTCTGGTTGTTCTGGTGTTCCGACAACACTCATCAGTGGCAAATAGGCTACATCAAGCGTTCCCTTACCATCAGATTGGTATTTTTCAAGCAATTTATCCGTTTTGTCTTTAAAAAACTCACTCACCAAGTATTGGTGAAGAGAGGGATCATCGGAGGCATAGACGATGCTGTGCCAATAAGCCACTAAAACGATAAGGAATAATGGCGTTAAGATTTTCATATATGTCACCTCTATTTGCAGGGATGCACAGCCACCAACCGAGCCCTATCACCGCTGTTTGGATCGGCTGGCGCAAAATCAATTCCATATCTAGGTTTCCCACGCTTGGTGGTACCATTGCGGAATTTTATAAATGTCCAAAGTTCTGCTTTATCTGTTAAAGTCTTACTCCAAAAAGAGAATTCTGAATTGTTTCGACGTGGCCACTCCAGATATTGAGTGATAGCAAACAATTCTTCAATTGTTGGAATTCGCCATTTATCGAAGTATTTTATTTTCGTTTTCTGTTGTCTTACCATTACCTTACGGTGTTTTTTATTCATCTTATTAACAAGCTCTTTAGCCTCTTGATAAGTTAACCCTCGAAAACCTGGATTAGGAGACAAAATGCATAATTCAAAAACTTTTTTTGACGGTGTAATCAAACGTCCTTTTCCTTTGGGGTTTGAGGTGATTTTGTATATGTCCCAGTATTTCCTAGACGACACAACATTATTGACTCCATAATAAGTTTTTTCTGGGAAGCGAGAAATATTTTTTAGTTCATCAACCAGAACATTCCTTGTTGTTGAAAATTTTTGTGCCAAATCGCCAATGATCTGGTTATGTCTTTGTGGGGGAACAACGTAGAATTCATATTCTAATATCTTTCTGTAAACATCTTCCACGGAGTATCCTACAGACACATCATCATCAACTCCAAGTAGCCCAACCTCAGTTCCATCAAGCAGATTATCAGAGCCTGACACTGGTGTCTCTTGTACTATCTTTTTAACTTCAACCGCCAATTTATTTTGAACATCACCCGCCAATTTATTAATTGCACCCGTCACTTTATTAGCAGATTTAAGGCCAGTTGTTTTGATTTCCTGTTCTTCGAGTGATGTAATCGTATTGCTTGATCTTGAATAGACACGCACAACAAGATATAAAGAATCAGAGACTTCCTCCAGGTGTCCAAAAATCACCTTATCAAGTCCATGTGTCGACGCTATCTCACTCAAAATCTGCTCAGGCGTCGCAAAATCATCCGCATCAATCTCAAAGGCTGGCGCCTCCATCTCTTCGTATGTAAATGGTGCTTGACCATTAGGATATTTGACAGACTTAATACCCTTAACCCCTTTTTTTTTCAAGGCCGTAGCGAGTTTTTTCTCCATCAAATAAGATGGACCGATTTTTTTATCCACAGCACTTGATACCAACTTGGAAAATGGAAGGATACCAATTTGGTTAGGCACCACCAGTTCTGCCGCCTGAACTTGAGCATAACAAGATACTAGTACCTCGAAAAAACCAACGAAAATTATCATTATCCACTTAATCATCATATTCTCCCCAATTTATAACGTTGCTTATGGACAAGGACCATCGCTTACGACTACCAGTAAAGCCCTATCAGATTTTCTACTGACAGAATCCAACTCAATTCTATATTCTGCTCCAGACGGAATTTTTTTAAGTACCTGGTTTTCCCCTTCTGTACTTGAAGAAGTGGAACTCAAAAATTTATAACCCTCTCGTCTCGGACCATTTAAACCAAAAGGCAGGGATTCACTTATACTCCTCAATTCTTGAATTGTTGGAATATGCCAATTATAAGGGGGGGTTAGACTATTAAACTCATTCAGTTTCTCTTGAGCCTCTTGATAAGTGATCCATTTATATTTATAAGGATTATAAGGAAAATCCTTACACAAGCTATCTTGCCCCTCTGCTTTAGGTTGATCTGACACTATTCTGTCATCAGAAAGGCTCTCCAACGGCTCTTGTTCATCCCCTGAATTTGGTTCGTCAAGTATATTTGACGGCTCAGTACGAGCAGAATGGAGTACCACCTGTGAGCCTTGTACCATTTCTTTAACAACAACAGCCAATCTCTCAACAGCCTCAGCCACTTGAGTAGATTGAAGGCCAGTTGTTTTGAGTTTTTCTTCTTGGGATAAGATAATCTTATTGCTTGATGCTGAATAGACACGCACAACAAGATATAAAGAATCAGAGACTTCCTCCAGGTGTCCAAAAATCACCTCATCGAACCCATGTTGCGACGATAACTCACTCAAAATCTGCTCAGGTGTAGCAAAATCATCCGGATCGATCTCAAAAGCAGGTGCCTCCATCTCTTCGTATGTAAATGGCACTTGACCAGCCGGAAATTGAGTCTCAAAAACAACAACCTCTTGATTATTCAAAGCCGTAACGAGTTCATCCTTTAATGAAATGCCGATTTCGTTTTCCACAGCACTTGATACCAACTTTGAAAATGGAAGAATACCAATTTTGTTCGCCTCATCAGCGGCACTATAAGATAGTGGGCCAACACATAATAACCATACAAAAAATACAGAAATAATCCTTATCCATTTAGCACTTAACATAATTGCAACCCCCAATTAAATATCCAGACCAAACAAATCATTGTTCTGCCCACCGTTTACAATAAACGCCGCAAAATTTTTAATCTCTATCTTTACCCTGTTGCTAGTAACACTAGCCATACCAATTTTTTGTTGAAATGCTGGCTCAACCTTATTATCGGCTCTTGAATAGACACGCACAACAAGATATAAAGACTCAGAAAGTAGCTCCAAATGTCCAAAAATCACCTTATCAAACCCACCTTGCGACGATATATCACTCAAAATCTGCTCAGGCGTAGCAAACTCAAATGCAATCGCCTCCATTTCTTCGTATGTAAAAGGAACTTGATCCGCAGGATATTGCGTCAAAGTGACCGAGACACCTTGGTTTTGCAATACCTTTACAAGTTCAGCCTCAAATCCCTGATAATATATACCCATTTTAGCTCTCACACCATCTGAGACAAATTTTGAAAACGGAACAATACCCATAATGGGCACTGAATTTTGCGTCTGAGAATGAGCTTTTTCAACAGGCACCTGACAAGAAATTGTACTAAAACATACCCCGATTAGCAAAACAAAATATACCCACTGAATATGTAATATTATTTTGTTCATAATTTCCTCGATAGCTAGAATTTTCGGTTCATTCTACATCATTTTTATATTGGAGTCCAAGATTTATCTTGGGCGAGCCAATTATCCCAATAGCAGTAAACCAAATAATAGTATTGCTAAGCGTATTTCAAGAAACATTTTAATTTTCATTGCTTTATACCTCTAGCCGCCTAAAGAAATCCGATTTTTTTAAAAAATCGGATTTCTCACACGGCTCAAAAAACCTCAAAACACCGCACCGTCCACACCCACAAATCCAGCGTGGGAACGAGAAACGCAGAGCGTCGAGAAAAAAAAATCCTATTTCTTCAAGAAATAGGATTTTTAAATTTACAAATCATCATTATATTACCACTTAACTTCCTTGAGCCCAGCAAAACCTTCCGCCATCCAAGCTTGAGTCGGTGTCAACGCGATATTATTTTTCATATAGGGACAACTATCAAGATGTTTAAGTAGCTGCGGCTCCTTTTCGCTTTGCAATTGATAAATATTGCAGCCAGTCTCGTTGATAGGCACATCTCTTACGGGTCCATAATACCACCAACCACCATAGTTTGATGCCACTAAAACCACCTCTGACGAAACCGCACGTAAATTTTGATAACCACTCAAAGTCCAACGCCCTATTTCACTAAATCCTGCAATAGGATTCAACTTCACTAACTGCGTCGTCGCTTCTTCCTCATTCTCCTCTTGCTCATCGACAGGCACGTATATATTACCCGTTTGACAAGTCACATACACAACTTCAGGTGCCCACATCACCTCAGAATAACCTTCGCAAGGCATTTCACGGCTATGGAGTAAACGCGCATTCTCCGCCTCTAGTGCCAACAAATTCAAGCGTAATTGTCCTTGAGCGGTGAATTCCTGCGTGATTAAATCACCCTTAGCCGTGAATGCCAGTGGACGACCGGGGATTGAGCGATTTGGTACCTCTTTGGCACTCTCAAGCTCCCAACTACGCAACACCCATTGAGCTTGCCAATAATAATAATCCTCTTTTTCAGACAAAACTTGCGTCACATGCCGTTGCTCTCCCACATAAAACCAACCATCACGCACAAAAACTTCGCTGCGAGTGTTCCATTCATAGTTAGACATATCCGTCGGCTCAAGAGCCTGTGCCGGTTTTAAGGCGCCAGTCTGCACATCTAGCACTTGCACCGTTAGAGGATAGTAGTCATAAAACACCGCTAAATTTTTATCCATTTCTAAGCCATCATAGCCGCTTTGCAAACTCCAACGCTCTACAGGCGTTTCTACATCCTCTTTTATATAACGGTATAAACGGTAATAGCCCTGATTTCCGCTCGCTGCTGCCCATAACATGTTATCTTCAAGTTTTAACCAATTCAGATTAGTGGCTAATTCTAAATCGCCTAAAATTTGCAGATCGCCAGTTCCCCACTGAATAGTCTGCAATATTTGATCGCCTAAAGCCCCTAACACGTTTGGCGCAATGGAGAAACTACGTTGAATTGGCACGGGAAGCTCGAAAAGTCCAGCATCTTCAATTTTGTCGTTTTCCAACGAAACGATTTGTAAATAATTGCCCGACGACTCTATTGGCAAAGCAGCAAAACCGTCTTCCCAATTCAACAGCAAAGCCCTTTCATCATTCAATGCCAATGACCAACTATAATTGACTTCACCCGCCAAGGGCGTAAAGCGATTGATTAAACTCGGTTGAGTTGGCTCATCCACATCAAACAATGAAAGACTAACACGCCACACCCCGCCTTCCTCATTTTCCAAAGCTTGATCGTCTATACCAACAGCAAATAGGCGGTTTTCATGGAAAAACATTTTTTCAGACCAGCCCGGCACCTCCAATTCTCCCAATATTTTAGGTTGACTTGGCTCGCTCAGATCGATAACCCATAAAGGATCGGTACGTTCATAAGTCACCACAAAAGCGCGATCATCTACAAAACGGGTCGCAAATAAACCTTCACCCGGCGCAATCTTATCCACTTGTCCAATCAGCGCCATTTTTGGCGAGTTTAAATCATAAATAGCCAAAGTGCTGCCATCTGTAGGATCCGCAGGACCATACACAACGCGCAATTGTTGACCAAGCACACTCAAATGAAATTCAGAGGGCACTCGTCCTGGCACCTTCAAAATGGGCAAAGCGACCAAGGGATCAGTTTGTGACAAATCAAAAACATGGATTTGTGTAGTACGCCATTGATTTTCCTCTGGATTATGATTAGCAATCACCAAATGATTAGGAAAAATCGCTATTGTGGGAGAATAACCCGGCAACTGTGCCGTATCGACTTCCTCTAATTCACCAGAATCGTTCAAGCGTAACACATTAATATCTATGACAGATTGTACAACCCCACAATCAACACAATCTAATATAATGACATCGGATCGATTTTGCGTCACGCTGTAAATCAAATCACCACGCCGCCGCGATTCAATAAACCAGCCCGGTAAAGTTTTTTCTTGTACCGTGGACACCGTGCCATCTTGGTTTTGACGTAATACGGTTAAAAGCGTACCATCTTCACCCACATAATTGCTTTGCAATAGCACATAAAAGTCACCCAACACATAAAGTTCACGGGGAGAGCCAGATAAAGCGGACCATCCCTCTAAACGCGGATTGGATAAATCAGCAATATTAATGACTTGAAATCGTTTCGCTTGTCCATTCGCAAAAAGCAATTTATCACCGACTCGTTTGAAAATATCTGGTTTTTCTGTCTCTGTGGTGTCCCCTTCAGGTAGAGCCGCCGATATGGTATTATCCTCCCCATAAAAACGATTAGTGTCGCCGTCACAAGACAAGAAAACGGCTTGCCCGGGAAAACGCTCACAACCCGCCGACAAACTTAATGGAAAAAATGACGATGCTTGCCAAGATTCAGAGCGGGTGGGTGGCTGATCAGGCGAAGTAGCGATAAAAGCTAAAAAACAGCGATGGGTATCAGGGCAAGTTTGATTTAACGGGATACTGTATGAATCAAAAACGGGCAAATCTATTGCTGTATTGAATACAGGCTTTAATCCCGATTGCCACTCCCACGCGGCATTTGTCAACGACATAAAGTTCACAGGATCACTATCTAGATCAAACCAGACTAAATACACATCCACACCGTCTCGCTGAATATCATTACTAACCATCACTTGCGTCTCTGTGGTTTTGACTTCCCAAGCGAAAACTGGTAGACATAACAAGCTTAGAAGAGTGCCCCATAACAGGGGTTGTATTAATCGCATAACTAATTACCTCCTAAAAAATGTCCAAGATAAATCTTGGACTCCTACAGTCAGTCTAGTAATGTAGGGTGCGTCCTACGCACCATGATCTCCGCGAAAAATGTGCGTAGGACGCACCCTACAACACCCATCAATTTAACATTGACAGAGTACTAGGAGTCCAAGATTTATCTTGGACCTTCATTAGTCAGTATAGCAGTTACAAGTCAGAGGTGCTGGGTTGTTTTGCATAAAGCTTATCTTCAATAACACGCATCAAATGTCCCCCAATATCCAGCCCATACAATTTATCCAATTCACGGATACAAGTCGGACTCGTCACATTGATTTCGGTTAGATAATGACCGATCACATCTAAGCCAACAAATAACAAACCTTTTTCGCGTAACAGCGGACCCACTTGGGCACAAATCCACTTATCACGCTCACTCAAAGGCACACCTTCACCGCGTCCACCCGCCGCCAAATTGCCACGACTTTCCCCAACGGCTGGAATCCGGGCTAAAGCATACGGTATCGGCTCACCATCCACCAATAAAATGCGCTTATCCCCCTGTGCAATTTCGGGGATATAGCGTTGTGCCATGACAAAACGTTGCTCCTGTTCAGTGATCGTTTCGATAATTACCGACGTATTGACATCGCCTTGGACTAATTGAAAAATAGACTTGCCCCCCATGCCATCTAAAGGTTTAAGGATGATTTCGCCATGTTCCTGCAAAAAATCCCGCAAACAGGCGGCACGGCGCGTGACTCGCGTCGGGGCACAACAGTCTGGAAACCAAGCTGTGTACAGCTTTTCATTGGCATCACGGAGACTTTGGGGTTTATTGACGACTAAAGTGCCTGCGGCTTCTGCCTGTTCTAATAGGTAGGTAGCGACAATATACTCTAGATCAAAGGGCGGATCTTTACGCATCAAGATGACAGACAAACTGTCTAAAGGGGCGGTTTCTGAATTGCCCAGCGTAAACCAATTTTTTGGATCATCATAGACTTGCAACTCACGCATAAAAGCATTCGCGTGCCCATCGCACAGCCATAAATCGTTTAATTCCATGTACCACAACGTCCAGCCGCGTGCTTGTGCGGCGAGTAGCATGGCAAAACTGCTGTCTTTAGAAACTTTTATCTTGTCGATGGGATCCATTACGATCCCAAGATGTTTGGACATGATATTGCCTATTTGATTGAACAAAAAACGTGCAAGGTACGCCTTGCACCAAAGAATAGACTTGTCCGTAAATAAATTCAAAGTCAAAACATGCCTTGGGATAAATCCCAAGGCTAAAAACTAAAGTCGGCTAAAGCCGACTAACTAGTACTCTGTCAATTTTATTTTTATGGGTAATGTAGTAGAGTCGGTGGGTGCAGCGAAGCTCTACCCACCCTACAAAACTACAAAACAACATTGACAGAGTACTAGTTGAGTTTAGGGTTTAGTCACCTTTAGGTGACTTTAGCTTTTAGCCTTGGGCTTTAGCCCAAGGCTTATTTTCGGACAAGTCTAATCAGGAAATGGATTTTATTAATTCATCAAGCGAGATATTTTCACCAGGTTCATCCAACGCTTCTATTGCCTCTTGATAATCAAGCATGTCTTCTAACTTTTGCAACAGTGCCAAATCCTCAAGGGGAGCCGATAATTCGGGCATAGTTGTCATTATAATCACCTTTTAACCCCTGAGTTTCGGGAAATCCGCGGAGCGAAATTCCCGAAACAACGAAAAAAGTTGGTAGGAGTCCAAGATTTATCTTGGACGTCTTTGACGTGGCACTTACACCGACCACTTTTCCTTAACGATACAACTAGGCACTGCCTTTTTAAATTTATCTATGTCTGCATGACTGACTGGATTGCCATAATAAACCAATTCCTGCAAAT
Source organism: Candidatus Thiomargarita nelsonii (assembly GCA_000785145.2). Classification (GTDB taxonomy): domain Bacteria; phylum Pseudomonadota; class Gammaproteobacteria; order Beggiatoales; family Beggiatoaceae; genus Thiomargarita; species Thiomargarita nelsonii_B. Next base: position 26,307 of record JSZA02000026.1, on the reverse strand, counting down.
AGCTTAACGAGTACAGCGGCTCTAAATCAATGATTTGATTAGCATCGCAATCCAACTCTTGCAATTCACTCAACTGACGCAAAGCATCTAAATCACTGATTTGATTATGCCAACAATACAATATCTGCAACTGAGTCAACGAACGCAACGGTTCTAAATCACTGATTTGATTACCACCACAATCCAATTGACGCAACTCGCTCAACTGGGCAAGCGGTTCTAAATCACTGACTTGATTTCCCCCACAAGCCAATTTCCGTAACTGTCTCAATTCGCCAATCGGTTCTAATCCACTGATTTTGTTACCCTCGCAATTCAAAGATTCCAACTGGCTCAACGCCCGCAGTGGCTCTAAATCGCTGATTTGATTTATACTACAACACAAAACCTGCAACTGAGTCAACGGCTCTAAATGGCTCACCTCATTCCGACTACAATACAAAATCTCTAACTGATTTAAATCGCGTAACGGTCCCAAATCGCTGATTTTATTTTCACTACAAATCAAATTCTGTAAATCTCTTAACCGAGGCAGAGGTTTTAAATCGCTGATTTGATTACCAGCGCAGGCTAATTCACGCAATTGTGTCAATTCACCTAACGAATCTAACTCTTTTATTTTATTCTCACTACAATCCAAATGCTGTAATTGTATTAACTCCCCTAGCGGATTTAAATCACTGATTTGATTATCACTGCAAATAAAGGTTTGCAACTGTGTCAACGAGCGCAAGGGATCTAAATCGCTGACTTGATTTTGCGTGCAAATCAATTCCTGCAAATATATCAGCGGGCGCAGCGGTTCTAAATCGCTGACTTGATTCTCACTGCAATCCAAATACTGCAACTGACTTAACGAGCGCAGCGGTTCTAAATTTTTGATTTGATTCTCACTACAATCCAAATAGTGCAACTGAGCCAACGAACTGATCGCCTCTAAATTGCTCACTTGATTTCCCCCGCAATACAAGTGCCGCAAGTGTGTCAAAGAACACAGCGGTTTTAAATCGCTGACTTGATTATAACTGCAATCAAAATCCTGCAATATCAATAGGCGTAATGCTTCTAAATCGCTGACTTTATTTCCCCAACAATACAAAACGCGCAAGTGAGTCAACTGACACAGCGGCTCTAAATCGCTGACTTGATTAGAACTACAAACCAAGTTATGCAACTGAGACAAAGAACGAAGTGGTTCTAAATCGCTGATTTGATTAGAAGTACAATCCAATATTTGCAAATGTGTCAACGAAACCAACGGTTTTAAATCGCTGATTTTATTATAACTACAAACCAAATTCTGCAACTGAGTCAACGGGCGCAGCGGTTCTAAATCGCTCAGTTTATTGCAACTACAATCCAATTGGTGCAACTGAAATATTTTATCCAAATCACTGTCACTCGGATCATCAATCGCAATGGCTTTCTTGAAAACTTTTTTCCACTTGTCATCCAATTGTGCCCACCACGCTCTTTTATTGAAAATGTTGACATCTGTAGATAAGTCTGTTAATCGACTGTTCAAAGTCGTTACATCAAGCCGTTTTTCAGGCAGACTCTCGACACAATCACATAACAATTCAAACAATTCTGGTGCCGAAGCCAAATGTTTTGGATGCAAAGTCTGCGGACTTTCTCCCGTCAATAAACGATACAGCGTTTTGCCAAAGGCAAACACATCCGTTTTCACGCTCGGCTGACCATAACACGTCAAACCTTGTTGCTCTGGTGGCGCATAATCCAAGCGTTCAAATAGCATAGATTGCGCGAATAAACTCAAGTCAAAATGATTTGGCTGAGTGCTGATGGCTTGTCCTAAGGAAGGGGCGACTTTCGCTAAACCAAAATCTATTATTTTCACCGAAAGCTTGCTGCCTTGTTTCAACAACCAGATATTGGCGGGTTTTAAATTTAAATGTAAAATGCCATGCTCATGTGCGATTTGCAAAGCTTTGGCTATTTGCAAACCCACAGCGATACCCGTTTTCACCTCCAATTGACCAGATTGTTTTAACCAAGTTTCGCCATCTACCGCCCCTTCAGAGTATTCAGTGACAAAAAAGGCACGCTTTTGCCTTGCCAGATCATAAAAACCATAGTCCAAGGGCTGCGGCACGTATTCTCCTGCCATCTCCGCTATCAGCCAGGGTGTTTGAAAAACCTTATCGAGTAAACCCTTATGGGTTTTCCAAAAACATTTGACGACGACTTTTTTATTTTTCTTTAAACGCTGTTCACAAAGAAAAATACAACCCATGCCATCGGCACCCAATAAGCGTTCAATGGGATATTTATGCACATCATGCAAAGCATAGCGTTGTGGATTAAGCAAAATCGCTTCCATTAAATGAGACAAGGCTTTGTCATACGCTTGCTGCCGTATATGGATATGAAAACGATTAAAGGCAATCAAGCCGCGTTCCACATCATTTCGTGCATTTTGATACGCCTGTATCAATAAAAACTCGGCTTTTTCTAAATAACCCGCCGAAGACACTACACTCGCGAGTCCAATGGCAAGTCGACTGAATTGTGGAAAAGAAGAAGGCATCTGTTTCCACAAATCTAGTACTTCCCTTATTAACTTAAGCTTACTCGTGTTATGTTGAATAAACTCATCCTGTCGTTTTATTTTAAGCGATAAATCCGACTGTTTCAACAAATGCTTAAGAATGGTTAAAATGGTCTCTGCAACGCTCTTGGTTTGCTTGATGTTGGTATGGAAATTCTTCAAATTCCCTTGAATTTGCTCAATTGCCGACAACACGGGCTCAATGTGAATATTCAACAACGCTGCCCAACTGGCAAAACGTCGGCTAAATTCAAAAAAATGGCTATAATGCGTTTGTATGACAGAATCAATCTGTTGCAAATTATTTAATTTGTCTCCCAGTTCTGCCACTTCAGCAAATTTTTTTGCACTCAAGGCTTTATTTAAAGCAGCTTCTGTCGCTTGCACAATATTTTTAATTTCGTGTATATCCAACAAAAAACCTTCACGCTGCAAAACTTCTAATGTTTTTATGACTCGCGTGCCTAACTTTTTGTGCAAGAAAAATAATATGGCATTGCCAAGTAACTCATTATATTTCAGAAAAACCGATAAGCGTTTATCCAAAGCGATTGGCACCTGTTCTAATACCAAATCGCTAATGGCAAAATTATCCGTATCTGTGACAAAATGGGCTAATTCCGCCTCACTGAACGGAATATTATCGGCTTTAAATCGTGTGACTTTTGCTAAAGCCTTGCATTGTTCAACAGCGATTTCACGAAAGGTAGACAAATTCTCACTTGTTATGCCTTCTACTTGGACAAAATCTTGTAAATAGTCTTGTTCAATACACTGCAAAAAATTGTTTTCCGGTTTGGATTGAAAAAGTTTTTTCCAAAAATCACCTTGTTGCTCAACGGGCATCAAGCCTGCGGCGATTGCCGCTAAAGCATAACTGTAACTGTCTTGAAAAGCGTCTGCAATTTCAGAGACAGTGAATGTAAAATTTTTATTAAGTAATTCAAAAACTTTTTCTTTATCTGTGGATAGATGGTTGACGACGACACTGTTGAGTAGGGAACAAACCCCTTTGCGAAAAATAGTAGCATTTGACATAGTTATCAAAGTTATAGTTGTCCAGAAAGAAAATTGTTTAGCTTCGCTGACTTCGTCTCGGGAATTGAGCGTAGCGGATTTCCCGAAACAACGAAATAGGAGTCCAAGATTTATCTTGGACGTTTTACCCGACGAAATCTTTATCAATTTTACAATTAGGCACTGCCCTTTGAAATGCCTCTATATCTGCTTGACTGATTGGATTCTCCCCGTAAATCAATTCCTGCAATTGTGTCAATGAAGACAGTGGTTCTAAATTGCTGAGTTGATTAGAAGCGCAATCCAATTTTTTCAAATGTGTCAACGAGCCCAACGGTTCTAAGTTGCTGAGTTGATTAGAAGCGCAATCCAATTTTTGCAAGCTAGTCAAGGAGCGCAGCGGTTCTAAATCGCTGATTTGATTAGAACCGCAATCTAACACCTGCAACTGGCTTAAGGGATGTAGCGGTCCTAAATCGCTGATTTGATTAGAAGAAAAATCTAATATATGCAACTGTGTCAACCGTGAGATATATTTTATCTCATTGATTTTATTTGAATTAACAATCAGTTCTTGCAGTTTACTCAAGGCACGCAATGGCTCTAAATCGCTGATATTGTTAGAAGCGCAATCCAATGCCAGCAACTTATTTAAGTAACACAAAGGTTCTAAATCGCTGATTTTATTATAACTACAAACCAAGTCCTGCAAATTATTCAAGGGACGCAACGGTTCTAAATCGCTAATTTCATTCCAACTGCAATCCAATGTTTGCAATTGAAAAATTTTATCCAAATCGAGATCACTCGGTTCATCATCAATAGCAATGGCTTTCTTGAAAATATTTTTCCAGCTCACCTCTAATTGATTCCACCACTTTCTTTTATTGACAATGCGGGGCGGAGTCAGTCTGACTGGAACCGGTTTTTCAATCTGTTTTGGTTTTTCAATCTGTTTTGGTTTTTCAATCTGTTTTGGTTTTTCAATCTGTTTTGGTTTTTCAATCGCTTTTGGTTCAGCGGGTTGAGAAACAGGAGAGGCCATTAATCGACTGTTTAAAGTCATTATATCAACCCGTTTTTCAGGCATTCTCTCGACACAATCACATAACAACTCAAACAAGTCAGGTGGCAAGTGTTTTGGACGCAAAGTTTGCGAACTTTCTCCCGTCAATAAACGATATAGCGTTTTGCCAAAGGCAAACACATCCGTTTGACTGCTCGGCTGACCATAGCGCGTCAAGCCTTGTTGCTCTGGTGACGCATAATCCAAGCTGTCAAATACCATAGATTGCGCGAATAAACTCAAATCAAAATGATTGAGCTTGGCAATGATCGCTTGTCCTAAGGAGGGGACGACTTTTGCTAAACCAAAATCTATGATTTTCACCGAAACCTTGCTGCCTTGTTTCAATAACAAGATATTGGCGGGTTTTAAATCTAAATGTAAAAGGTTCTGCTCATGCGCGATTTGCAAAAATTTAGCTATTTCCAACCCCACGGCGATACCCGTTTTCACATCCAATTTGCCAAATTGTTTTAAGCAAGTTTCGCCATCTATCGCCGCTTCAATGTATTCGGTGACAAAAAAACCGCGCTCTTGCTTTACCAGATCATAAAAACCATAGTCTATGGGCTGCGGCACGTATTCTCCTGCCATCTCTGCTAGCTGCAAGGATTCTTGAAAAACCTGATCGAGTAAGCCTTGATGGGTTTTCCAAAAACATTTCACCACCACTTTTTTATTTTTCTTTAAACGGTGTTGACAGAGAAAAATACAGCCCATACCATCGGCACCTAATAAGCGTTCAATGGGATATTTATGTATATCATGCAAAGCATAAGCTTGTGGATTAAGGCTAATTGCCCTAGTTAAATAGGACAAGGCTTTGTCATACGTTTGCTGTCGTACATATATTTGAAAAAGATTAAAAGCACTCAACGCCCGTTCCACGTCATTTCGTGCCAGTTGATGTGCCTGTACAAACAAAACCTCTGCTTTTGCTAAATGGCCGGTTGAAAATACCACAGTTCCTAGCCCAATCGTGAGCCGAGTGAATTGCGGAGAAGAAGTGGGTATCATTTTCAACAAGCGTAGCGTTTCCCCTATTAACTCAAGGTTAGTACTGCTATATCGAGTAAATTCATCATGCGCTTTAATTTGAAGCGATAAATCCGACTTTTTCAACAAATACTTAATAATATCGGTTATTTTTTCTGCAACGCTTTGATTTTGCTTTTTATTGCTGAGCCGCTTCAAATTCCATTGAATTTCCCCCATGACTGATAACACTTGCTCAATCGGGACATTCAACAACGCCCCCCAACTGGCAAAACGTCGGCTAAATTCGATAAAGTTGGCATAATGGCTTTGTGTAACGGATTCAATCCGTTGCAAACAGTCTAATTTTTGTCCAAATTCGGCCACTTTAGCAAACTGTTTTGTTGCAATGGCTTCATTTAAACTGGCTTCTGTGGTTTTCAGCAGCGTTTTAATATTACGCACATCCAACAATAAACCTTTATTTTGCAAAGCCTCTAAAGTTTTTGTGACTCGCGTGCCTAATTTTTTGTGCAAGAAAAATAATATGGCATTGCCAAGCAATTCATTATATTTAAAAAAAGCGAGGAAGCCTTTATCCAAAGGCGTTGGCAGTTGTTCTAATACCAAGTCAGTAATGGCAAAAGTCCCCGACTCTGTGACAAAACTGGCTAATTCCGCCTTGGTGAACGGGACATTGTTGGCTTTAAATACTGTGAGTTTTGCTAAAGCCTTGCATTGTTCAACAGCCGTTTTACGAAACGCCTGCAAGGCTGTCTCATTTCTTATGCCTTGTAGTTGTGCAAAATATTGTAAATAGTCTTGTTCAATACAGTGCCAAAATTCGTTTTCCAATTTGGATTGAAAAAGGGCTTTCCAAAAAACACCTTGTTGCTCAGCCGGAATCAAACCTGCCGCAATTGCTACTAAGGCATAACAATAACTGTCTTGAAAAGCGTCTGCAATTTCAGAACGGGTTAATGTAAAATTTTTTATAAGCAATTGAACAACTTTATCCTTTTCTGTCGATTCAGCAAGGATATCTATGATGACACTGTTGAGTAGGAAACAAACTCCTTTGTGAAAAATTGTAGGACTTGACATAATTATTCTCTTACCAAAAAAGATGTCCAAAACTTGTTGTATCGGGAATGGAGCTGAGCGGATTTCCCGATACGAAGTCAAACCCAGTCGAGAGTTTCGGGAAATCCGCTCCGCGAAATTCCCGAAACAAAACTTAAACTTGTTGTATCGGGAATGGAGCTCCGCGGATTTCCCGATACAAAAAATACGATTCTGGCTTATAAAAACAGGATACCCACTTGAAACAGCCTTTCCACCGCCGCAATCTGTCTTTTATCGACCAAAAACAAAATCACATGATCTTCTGATTTTATGACCATATCATGATGTGCCATCAACACTTGTTCGCCACGCACAATGGCACCAATCGTCGTACCTGGTGGCAGTTTTATTTGCTCAATTCGTCTCCCAACCACTTTAGAAGTATGCTTATCTCCATGTGCAATCGCTTCTATCGCTTCGGCAGCACCACGACGTAAGGAATGCACAGCAACCACATCGCCGTGTCGCACATGAGTGAGTAAAGTGCCAATGGTCGCTTGTTGGGGTGAAATAGCAATGTCAATCGTACTGCTTTCGATTAAATCGACATAAGCAGGGCGATTAATCAAAGCCATCACTTTATGTGCTCCCATACGTTTGGCAAGCATGGCTGAGAGGATGTTGATTTGTTCGTCGTTAGTGACGGCGCAAAAAATATCCATTTCATCAATATTTTCTTCGCGCAGTAAATCTTCATCCGCCGCATCACCTTGTAATACAATGGTTTTATTCAATATTTCAGAAATTATTTCGGTGCGATTCGTGTTATGTTCAATCAATTTGACATAGTATTTTTTCTTTTCCAATGCAGTCGCTAAGCGGGTGCCAATGTTACCGCCGCCTGCAATCATAATACGTTTGCAAGGTTGTTCCAGTTTTCGCAAGCCTGCCATCACAGCGCGAATGTTTTCGGTGGCTGCCACAAAAAAGACTTCATCATCGACTTCAATGACGGTATCGCCTTCGGGGATGATGGGCTTGCCACGCCGAAACATAGCAGCGACTCGTGTTTCGACATTGGGTAAATAATCTTCAAAGGCGCGTAGGGCGTGTCCCACTAAGGGACCACCATAATAGGCTTTTACCGCGACTAATTGTACTCTACCATTGGCAAAATCAAGCACTTGTAAAGCATCTGGATAGTCGATCAAACGCTCGATATAGTGCGTGACCAATTGTTCGGGACTGATATGCACATCAACCGCTAAACCACGGTCGCCAAAAATTTCTTTGTGCTTTAAATAATCAGCCTCACGCACACGGGCAATTTTTTTTGGCGTATGAAAAACGCTGTAAGCAATTTGACAGGCAACCATATTGGTTTCATCACTATTGGTAACTGCTATCAACATGTCTGCATCTTCAGCCCCCGCTTTTAAGAGGACCTCGGGATGGGCAGCCTGTCCCATGATAGTGCGTAAATCTAGGTGTTCTTGCAAATTGTGTAATAAAGTCGCGTTGTGATCGACCACGGTAATGTCGTTCGCTTCACCCACAAGATTACTCGCTAGAGAGCTACCAACTTGTCCAGCACCAAGAATGATTATTTTCATAAATCATTTAAATTACAGTCGTTTCTGTTTTTTTGGATCAATTTTGAGGGCACGTAGTTTGCGATACAAATGAGTCCGTTCTAGTCCAATTCGGGAAGCCACTTTGCTCACATTACCTCCAAGGTCTTGCAATTGGTGTTTTAAATAAGCGGTCTCAAATTGCTCTCGCGCTTTTCGTAATGGTAAATCATAAATAGATGAATTGTTCATCTGTTCTGTGCCAAACTTTAAGAGTTGCTCAATTTCATCAAGCTCAATCATGTTCTTATCCCCAAAAATCAGCAAACGTTGTACGACAGTCTTCAATTCGCGCACATTGCCTGGCCAAGAATAGTTGCGAAGTCTATTTTGGGCTGCCACCGTAAAGTGCCGATAGGGAATATTTTCTTGATTGACAAAAATATTGGTATAAAATTCCAATAATTCGGGCACGTCTTCACAATGTTCGTGCAAAGGGGGAATGTGTAGGGAAACAACATTTAAATAATAATAGAGATCTTCCCGTAAACGTCCCGTCTTCAGGGCTTCATCAAGTTCATAAGCCGTTGCCGCAATAACGCGCACATTGATGGCAATCGGCTCAGCCCCGCCATTGCGTAAAAAGGATTGATTTTCCAAGCTACTTAATAATCGTGCCTGTATTGCGTCGTCCATTTCAGCAATATCTTTGATAAACAAAGTCCCCCCTTCTGCTTGCTCCAGAAGTGCTAAGGTGTTGCTTCCTTGGCGACCAAAGAGTTCAAGTGCTTGACTTTCTGCACTCATACCCGCAACGCGCACTTGCACAAAGGGACCGGTCTGGTTTTGACTGTTTTGGTGAATATAGTGTGCAAACAAGGAGCGTCCGGTGCCCGATTCGCCGCTAATCAATACCGAGGTGTTATGCTGGTTTATGCGCTTAACCTGCTCACGCAGTTCTGTCATCAGTCTGCTATGGCCTAATGGTTCTGTCACTAATTGTACATTTCTGCGTAATCCATAATTTTCCCGCTGCAATGTGGCCATTTCTAATGCGCGTCCGATGGTAATCAATAATTTAGAAATGGAAACCGGTTTTTCAATGAAATCATAGGCACCCAAACGGGTCGCTTCGACAGCGGTTTCTACCGTGCCATGCCCAGAAATCATAATCACAGGACTATCTATTAATAATCCGCCTTCGCGCCATTCTTTAAGCAAGGAAATACCATCAATATCCGGCATCCATATATCGAGCAAAATGAGATCAGGACGTTGTTCTGATCGTATTTGTCGCGCAGTGATGCCATTTGCCGCTACACTGACGAGATAGCCTTCGTCTTCCAAAATCTCTTTTATCAGACTATGAATGTCGGGTTCGTCGTCAACTACTAAAATATGTGCTGCCATTTTATTACCCAATCATGTTTGTTAGTGTGAAATTCATTTTAACTGTTTAATGGGTGCGCTAAACAATATTCATCTGACATAAGGTTGTTTTAGTCGGATGGGTGGAGCGCACCTATTGACATCCGCTTTGCCTCGCGTCGGGGCATGCATTCCCACGCTTCGCTAAGGGAACGAGAGTAACGAGAGTATGTTCTCGTTCCCTTAGCGAAGCGCTCATCGAGCCGACACAAGTCCATTTACGATATTTTGTAGGGTGCGTCCTGGGCACCTTTTGAGCGTCAAGGTGCGTAGGACGCACCCTACAAATATACTTTTATTTCAATTGCTTATATACTTATGTCTAAAGGAGTGCGCGAGGCAAAGGAATGCATGCATCGACGCGGAGCGTCGAGTTTTTAACTTGCAAAAAATATTCCAGTTTATATAAAACCTTTATCCTCTCTGGATTTTTCTTGACAAGTATTATTAACAACGGGTAAACGAATGACAACACAAGTCCCTTCAGTCTGCTCTATCCAAACTGCCCCCCCATGTTCATCAATAATTTTTTTGACAATGGCGAGTCCTAAGCCAGTGCCCTTAGTTTTTGTAGTGACGTAGGGTTCAAAAATCTTGTCAAGCAATTTCTCAGGAATACCCGGACCTTGATCTGATAAGCGTAATTCTACACATTTAAAACATGATTCTTTCAAACAACGAGTGGTAACAGTAATACAATTATTGTCAGTCGATTCGGCATCTAGGGCATTTTTTATCAAATTATGTAAGACTTGGCGCAAACGCCCCCGGTCCGCTTCAATTGTTGGAATATCGTCATTGAGTAATGTCTTAATAGGGATTGGCGCATGATGGTATAAATCTAGCACTTCTTTGATGAGTTGGTTAAGATTTAATGGCTCCCGTTGTAGAGAGGGAATTTTAGCGTAATCAGAAAAAGCATTAACCATCTTTTTCATTGCGTCAACTTGTTGAATAATCGTATGAGTCATACGATCTAAAGTTTCCAGATTTTTTTCGGGTAATTGACGCAAATATTTTTGCCGTAAACGTTCTGCTGACAGTTGAATGGGTGTCAACGGATTTTTAATTTCATGGGCGAGACGACGGGCGACTTCACTCCAAGCGGCATCTCGTTGTGCATGAATTAAAGTTGTCACATCGTCACAGACGATCACATATCCCTCTCCTTGTGCAGCCGAGAGTTGGGTTGCACAACAGATGAGTATTTTTCGTCCCTCTGCACCAAATAAGGTAATTTCTTCGCGCCAATCTTTGGCTCTCGTTATGAAATAAGATTGAATGGCTGTCCATAAAGGCACCAAGGTGGGATAGTCGTTTTGCAATTGTGCTAAGGTTTTGCCTAGTAATTCATTTAATGGCAATCCCATAATCTGAGCGAAAGCGGGATTAGCGGTGCGTAAGCGTTGTTCATCATTCAGCGAAATGACACCGGAAGATAAATGTTTTAGCACCGTCTCCAGATAAGCGCGTTGATTGTCAGCTAATTGTTGGCTTTGTTTGACTTCATCGCGTGCTTGTGCAATCCGACGTGTCATTTCATTAAAGGATTGTACTAAAAAGCCAAGTTCATCTAAGTGTTTTACAGGTAATTGTTTTTGATAATTGCCCTTGGCAACGGCTCGTGTTCCTTCAATTAAGTCACTGATTGGGGCAACAAATCGACGCGCTATAAAAATAGCCATCCATATTGTGCTGAAAATACTCAATAATAAAACTAAAGATAATGCTAATGTGAAACTCAGTTTCAGCGGTTGCTGCAAATAAGCTCTTTCTTCGTAGTTCACAAAGGCAGTTTCTACACTCTCTGCCAATTCACGGACGCGGCTTGGTATCGGAAATAAGGCTTGGAGTAAACGCACTGGTTGACGTTGAACTATAACCACCACGCGAATATGTAATCCCCGCTCATGTTGAGGCACTAAATTGATATAACTGTTTGCATGTTGGAGTTGTAATAATATGCTTTCATTGGGTAGCGTGGGCAATAAAGAGCCCATCTCGGCACTGTTAGAGGCAATGATGTGCCCATTAGAGGCTAATAGGGTTAATTCTGATGCGCCACTGCGTTCCCGTAATTCATTCAATTGTAAAGTCACGCTTTGGTCACTGACAAGTGTGATTTCATCAGCCACCCCATTGGTTTTTTTCAAAGCTTCACGCATACGGGCATTAAGGGTGGCTCTACTTAAATCTAGCGCATCTTGTAGCGCATTTTCTATATTGATATCAGACCAACTGTCTAAGCGTTGATACAAAAATTCTAGGGAAAAATAATAAACAATGATAACGGGCAGGCTGGATAGCATGACTAACAAAATGACTAAACGAACAGTTAGACGCGCTCCGGCATGCTTTTTACGGACTTGAGTGAAAAGATGGTGTAAATTCTGAGCTATCAGTACCAACAAGGCTAATAATGCCACTGCATTAATCAGCAACAGGATGGAGTATAAATGTTCAAAGTGCTCAGAATTTTGTAGTGCCTCGGCAATCATCCATAAGGAAATTAATAAGGCAACCAGTATGATTGCCATGCCGACATTCAGCCATTTTTTTATTTGGGGCATGGAGATACTTTATATTGACCATGTAGAAAAAGGGCAACCACAAGGGATTGCCCCTACAACGTATGAACATCGCGTGAAGTTAATGTTTTTTTAACGGGCATACATACCAATCACTACTTAAACGCCATTGTGAAGATAGATATGCTATTGGACGTAAGGGAACTGGTAAAGATTCAATATCCAAATAGATTTGCAAATAAACCCAATAAGTTTGTTCATTTTCTATCAAATGTTTATCGATCAAGGGAAAATTATTAAGCTTATTGAGCCGAGACAAGATGGCATTCAAACTGCTAAAATTTTCTTGTCTATTACTATATTTAAGTACATATTGTCTGCTGAGAGCATAATATTTCAGTTCATAGCTTTGTTTTAGTCTTGCAATCGTTTCATTCCAAAAAAACGCTCGTTCACGCTCAATTTTGATGTTGAGTTTCAAGTTTAGCGATACGCCATTTTGCAGTGCATCAATAATGACTTCAGTGAAGTTATAATCGAATTCAGCATTTAACACATATTCCTCATCAACTAAGCGTGTTTGAGCTTGTTGTATTAAAAAGTCAGCAAAAGTAATTTTAGAGAACAATAACAGGCACAGCCCTGTCAGCATAATCCACTCTTTTAATTTAAAATTAAAAAGGGGAGATTTTTTTCTTAGTAAGACAGGCATAATAAAAACCATCCAGGTCATTTTCACCGGGTAGAATTTGCCGTCCATACGGCAGAGCGTGACCCCAATCTGCCACTAATACGGTTTCTGTCGCATCAGCGTATGTGGCTAAAAATTTCTGGATTTGTAAATGATTTTCCTCGGCAAAAACGGAACATGTTACATATAATAATTGACCTCCTGGTATAAGCAAGGACCATAGTGCTTTGAGTAAACGTGCTTGCTGTGCCGCCAATGTGGCAATGTCATGCTGTTGACGCAAATATTTAATGTCTGGATGACGGCGAATAACGCCACTGCTTGAACAAGGTACATCCAGTAATATTCGATCAAAAGCTTGACCATCCCACCAAGTCTCGGGCAGTGTGGCATCCGCGCAACAAAGTTCTGCGGATAGTTGCAAGCGACGCAAAGTATTGTCTAATTTTTGCACACGAGCGGGTTGGTTGTCTATAGCAATTAATGTATCTATCTCATAATGCTCCAATAAATGTGCCGTTTTGCCGCCCGGCGCGGCGCAGGCATCTAATACTCGTGCGCCCGCTGGCATATTCAGTAATGGGGCAACCAATTGTGCGGCGCCATCTTGCACTGATACCCAGCCTTCTTTAAATCCGGGTAGCAGTTTTACATCCATCGCAGTGTTTAGGGTAATTCCACAATCACTATAAGGTAGTGGTGTGGCTATAATACCAACTTTTTGTAAATGCTCAAGATAGGTGTCGCGGGACATTGCTCGGCTGTTTACGCGCAAAGTTAAAGGTGGATGTGCATTATTCGCCTCAGCGATATTTTCCCAGTCGTTGGGCCAATTTTTTTGTAAGTTTTTGATAAGCCAAGGGGGATGTGCTAATTTAACGCTGATGTCAGTATCTACAGCCGTGAGTAAAGAGTCACGTTGGCGTTGAAAATTGCGTAAGACGGCATTGACTAAGCCGGTTGCCCAAGGTTTTTTGAGTTGCCGGGTGACATTCACGGTTGCTGCTGTGGCGGCATGGGAGGGAATGCGTAAATAGAGATGCTGGTATAATCCTATTAATAATAAAACTTGAAGATCGGCATCTTTTGGTTTAAACGGTTTACGGAGTAGGCGTTGTAATATTGCCTGTAAACGGGGTAGCCATCGTAAAACGCCATAACATAAAGCTTGTGCTAAGGCGCGTTCGCGCTTGTCATTCAAACGTGATAGTTGATTGTCTCGACAATCTGATAAGGAGTGCTTATGTGCTATCACTTGCGTTAATATTTGGGTGGCTATGCTGCGAGCTTCCATGAAAATAATAGTATTTCAGTATGTAGGGACAAGTTTATTGCTAAAAAATCCTATTTCTTTAAGAAATAGGATTTTTAGCGTATGTAGGGTGGGTAGAGCTGCGCGAAACCCACCTATCTGAGCGTATGTAGCGTATGTAGCGTATGTAGGGTGGGTAGAGCTTCGCTGCACCCACCTATCTGAGCGTATGTAGCGTATGTAGCGTATGTAGGGTGGGTAGAGCTTCGCTGCACCCACCCTACAATTAAAAAAGGACAAGTCTAATAAATAGGTGGGTTTCGCGGAGCTCTACCCACCCTACAATTAAAAAGGGACAAGTCTAAGAAATAGGATTTTTAGATGGCTCGCATGGATGAGCATTGAGAAAATCTCCCACCGAAATAGGTTTACCCCCTGCCCTTTGAACTTTCAATAAACGCAAAATGCCATTACCTGTGACAACATCAATCCCATCACGCTGGCAGCGTATGACACTACCTATCGGCGCCGTTATCGTCGTTGGGGGCAAAGCTTGAGCCGCCCAAATGCGTAAGGTTTGCCCAAACAAAATAGCTTGGGCAATAGGCCAAGGATTAAAGGCGCGTACTTGGCGCTCTAAAAAAATCGCAGACGCTTGCCAATCTAATTGCGCCTCTGCCTTTTCCAGTTTTTTGGCATAAGTCGCCAACTTATCATCCTGTGCTGTTGCCGGCAAATTTTCAATTTCATCTATTGATGAAAGTAGCACTTGTCCTCCCAATGCTGCTAAGCGATCATGCAAACTTTGCCCAGTATCATCAGGTAAAATCTTACAAGTTTCCTTTTTGAGTATGGCACCCGTATCTAATCCAATATCCATTTGCATCAAAGTGATACCAGTTATAATATCGCCTGCCAATAAGGCACGTTGAATCGGCGCAGCACCACGCCACTTGGGTAATAATGAGGCATGTACATTAATACAACCAAAACGGGGCGCCGCCAGCACCGTTTTTGGCAACAATAGCCCATAAGCCACGACGATCATCAAATCTGCTTGTAAAGCTTGTAGTTGTGCTTGTGCATCAGCGTCTTTGAGACTAACGGGTTGATAGATGTCAATGTTTTGTTCAAGTGCCATTAATTTGACAGCACTGTGGCGTAATTTACGCCCGCGCCCCGCTTTACGATCCGGTTGTGTATAAACGGCACAAACAGTATGTTTTGAATTCAAGAGGGTAAGCAGGCTCGGCACTGCAAATTCTGGCGTGCCGGCAAAAATAATGCGTTTTGTAGTCATTTGAAAAAATTACTAGCCTTGTCGCCGCTGTTGTTTGAGCAACTTTTTGCGAATGCGTTGACGTTTAAGAGATGAGAGATAATCGACAAACAATTTGCCTTTAAGGTGATCCATTTCATGCTGAATGCACGCAGAAAGTAACTCATCGGTTGTCAGAGTCAAACTTTCTCCCTGTTGATTGAGGGCTTGTACCGTGATACTTTCAGCACGTTCAACGTTCTCAAATATGCTCGGTACGGATAAACAACCTTCCTCTAGTAATTGTGTCCCTTTGCGACTGAGGATATTTGGATTGATAAGACACAAGGGTTGATTTCTTTCTTTTGATATATCAATCACAATAATTTGTTGATGAATATTGACTTGTGTGGCTGCTAAGCCAATACCGGGGGCATCATACATAGTCTCAAACAGGTCATCAACGATTTTGCGTATGTTATCATCAACTTGCTTTATATGTTTCGCTTTAGTACGCAATTTTTCATCGGGAAAATGTAATATTTTAAGTAATGCCATGATAGTCTAATAAAAGATAGAATTGTGATTATGTTAGTATCTTGGACGTCCAAACTAAAGTTTGGACTCCTTAAAATACTATAATATAATAATAAGTCGTACTCCGAAGTGGTGCAAGGATATCAATATGTGGCATAAACCAGCATTTAAAATACTATCAGTCTTTTACAGTGCAAGTCTCTTACTCGTTTTATTTATGCTCTACAATTATGTGCAAAACGATCAAGTACAAGTGACTAAAGAGCAAGTGATGCAAGAAACGCGAGAGCTTGCACAAAAAATAGACGATGTGCTAAGTCAAATTTCCTCTACCGCCCACGAACTCGCGGATGAGATTGGAGCAGGCAAGTTGCAGCGATCTCAAATTATCGAGCGACTCGAAAAAAACATGGATAAAATACCTCATCTACTTGGGATGGGAGTTGCCTATATTCCATATCTAAATGATCAGCGGCATTCGCCTTACTATATAGGAGAAACTCAGGCACAAATATTTCAAACTTTCACAATCCCCTGTTCAAGGGAGCAATATAAAATCTCCAAATGCGATGTTTTTGTTGATTATAGCCTAGAAAATATCAAAGCATTGATGAATAGCCTTAATCTAGGTAAGACTGGCTATGGATTTATCTTTTCTAAAGAAGGAGAGTTTATAGAGCATCCTATTGAAGAATATGTTAAAAATAAAAAAACGATTTTTGAGATCGCTGATATTCATAACGACAATGCGCTCAAGCGGCTAGGATCGCTCGCCATTAATAAAGAAAGTGGCGTTATGGAATATATCGATCCTGTGACAGATCAATCTGCTTGGATATTCTACCACCCCATTTCGACAACGGGTTGGATAATGGCTACTGTCGTCATGCAAGATGAATTTTTTAGTCAAACGCTCGAAGAGTTACGACATCAACGGATATGGCTCACTTTCTGGATTATTATCTGTCTAGTATTTTTTTTAGCACTGCTATTTCGTGCCGATAAAGGACATTGGACTGTTGTATTTTCAACATCCATACTCTTATTCATTGGAATAAGCTTTATCTACTATCTAGCACAAACGGCACCTTTCCGCCCAGCCTCGGAAAGCACCCTCATTGTAGGCAAAGCAAACTTAAACCAGTTTCTCTCTATTCAACCGCCTGAAGAAAAAGCACTTTTTATTCCGACAGGCATATTGATTGAATCAATAACATTTTCTCCTGATCGGCTTATGAATTTAACGGGCCATATTTGGCAAAAATATGAGGATGACATCAACATTTCTCGCGGATTTAGTTTGCCACAAGCAGAATCGCTTCAAATAAAAGAAGCTTATCGCCGTCAAGAAAATCAGAAAGAAGTGATAGGATGGTATTTTGAAGCCAGCGTGCCTCAAGCATTTAATGACTCAAAATATCCGTTTGATAGACGAGAAATTAACCTACTCATAGAACACACTGATAAGAACGTGTTCTTAACACCCGATTTAGAAGCCTACCAATGGATAAATCCCATTTATCATCCAGGTATCAAACCAGAAGTGGAATTGCCCAGTTGGCAACTAAAAAGTAGTTTTTTTAACTATAGAGCCCACGGAGAAAAGCTTTACTTCACGGTTTTTCTACAAAGAGACTTTCTAAATCCCTTTATGAAAAGTATCCTGCCCTTAATTGTGATAGGGATTATGCTATTCGCAATCTTATTACTCTTAGGAAGCGTGGGATTGACTAACGTGGTGGCACCCTTAGGTGCTTTGTTTTTCGGCACCCTCTTAGCTCACATTGCACTGAGGAAAGAAATCACGGCTTCGGATATTTTATATGTTGACTATTTTTACATAATCATGTATGTCGCCATTTTGGCGGTTATCATCAGTTACTTTTTATTTCATATCAAAAGTAAGCTCCAATACCGTAATGGCTTAGTAGCGAAATTGCTGTTTTGGCCATTTATTTTGGGGAGCCTGTTAGGCGTTACGGTTTGGAGGTTTTATTCTTAATTCGACGCGTCGAGGCAGGCATTCCGCCGCTTCGCTAAGGGAACGAGAACCCCTGGTGATTTTATCGTTCCCACGCGGAGCAAAACTGCCACCTTCGTTAAGGGCAACCACTAGGGTGTTGCCCCTACGTCATATAACGGTTTGTAGGGGCAATCCTTTATGGTTGCCCTCGATACGATATGGCATTTTTGCTCCGCAAAGGAATGCCTGCTGCGACGCTCCGCGTCGTGTCGCGTAAATAAAGGAAACCATACCACCTATGAACAAAACAGCATTCACCCTCATATCGTCTCTCATCGTGGCAATAAGCCTGATAGTCGCATTTGCCATTTACAGCATCACTGCCAAAGGAAATGAAGAGATTGAAAAATTTCGAGCCGAGGAAATCCAAAGGCTCAAACAATATATCAAAGACTCGGTTGATATGGCTTATGCCACTATAGAGAACAACTATAAAAACTCTATGGACAAAGTCTATTTAGAAAAATACTATGGTCCTCGTTTGAAAAACATTATTGATGTTGCAGAAACCATTCTCAACTCAAAAGTTCAAGCCGTCAAAAATGGCAAAATGACGCTTTCTGAGGCACAAGCAGAAGCCGCCGCAGAAATAAAAACGATCAGATACGACAATGGTGACGGCTACGTTTGGATCACGGATACCGCCTTACCTTATCCAAAAATGATTATGCACCCGACTGAGCCCTCACTGGATGGTCAGGTTTTGGATGATGCCAAATACAATTGTGCCTTGGGCAAGGATCAAAATCTCTTTACGGCAGCGGTGGAAATTTGTCAAGCACACGGCAAAGGATTTGTTGATTACCTTTGGCCGAAAAAAACGCAAGAGGGCGTGATTTCTGATGTCCCCAAACTCGCTTATGTGAGATTATTCCCTGAATGGGATTGGCTTATTGGCACCGCAAACTATGTTGATGACGTGATTATTGAGGCCATAGAAAAAAGTCAAGACGACATCAGAAAAATGCGGTATGACAACGGGATTGGCAGTTTTTGGATCAGCACAGCCAGCAAAAGCGAACTCAAGATGATAGTGTATCCAAACCTACCCTCACTTGAGGAACAGATTATAGAAGGCAAACTCAAAAAACTGTTTGAATCCTTTATCAATGTTTGCGAAAAACAGAATGGAAGTGGATTTTTGGACTACAAATGGCCCAAACCAACGACTGGCGGCATGATTGAAGATGCCCCAAAAATCTCTTATGTCAGATTATATGAACCATTGGGTTGGATAATCGGTACAGATGTCTCTATAGACAGAATAGACAAAGCCCTTGCCGAAAAACAAGAACGTGTTGAATACGAAGAAATTATGATAATAATCAAGCTTGTCAGCACCTCTCTCCTTGTCATTTTCATCTTTGGGATGCTGATTTATATGAGGAACCGCTCTTCAAATGTGAAAGAAGAGCCAGAACCGGTTGAAAAAGAAACCGCCCCAGTTGAGAAACCCACCTCAATGGACGAACCGATGAGAATGACTGAAGAGATACCGGTACTCAGAGCCAGCCCAGAACAGGGCACATTGCGAACTGATGAGTGCGTCAAGATGGTCCAAGAGATCAGCAAAACACTGATAGCAGAACATGCTAAATTATTAGCAATGGCATTACAAAAAGCACCAGGCGCCGTCTCTAATGAGGTCAAGAAATTAGCCAACAAGAGCATTGAGGAGGTTACAAACAGGATTGAAGGGAAACAAGAAGGACCCATTGGTGAACCTTCAGAAGAGACGAAGTTTAAGGTGGTGACTGATTTAAATAAGATGGTTGGCACGATTAATCTGAAGGAATAATTAATAGGAGTCCAAGATTTATCTTGGGAGACCGTCCAAGATAAATCTTGGACTCCTTTTATACAATACTCACCCTATATTTTTTTTATATTCCCCTCTTTTTTCTAAAATCACAGTATCGTTTTCAAACAAGCTGTTTTTGAGTGCTTTGATAGCAATGTCAACATCCGACTTCACATGTTTATCCACTAGCACATCAAACAGATCGGATACATCCGCCTTTGTGCGATTCCCTTCTTTGACTTCCCGTAAATGACGTTTTTGTTCATCTTCCGCCTCCGCTAATTCTGCTCTTTCTTTTCCGTCAATGGATAAATAAACGCGATAATTCGCCTTAAAAGTTTTTTGACGCGCCAATTCATAATATTTTGGAAATTCTCCCGCCGCCATTTCTCCCTTTTCTTGAAGCTTTTTAATCAGTATTTTTGCATTTTTGCCCTTGATGCCGATTTCACTACAAACTTGTTTAGCATTGAAAGGATTGCCAAGATGCGCTATCAACAATTGTGTCAGGATTTTTCGAGTCTCTTGCCGAACAATAATTTGAGTACCATTGAAAACCGTGTGCTGCATGTATAGTTGATCAAAATAAAAAAATTGGCCGCGATCTGCGAGCGCCAAGTTTAATAATTTGACAAAACCTTTCGTCACTTCGCGTGGATCAGGAATGCAACAGCGAGCGATATCTAATATTTGTGCCCATGCCTCAAATATGGCTCTTTGAAACAAGGCATATTGGAGCATGGGTGAGACTTGCTCATCTTTTGCCTTTTTGACTTTTGACTCAAAATTGCGGCAAACTAAACGCGCACTTTCAAACGATTTTCCTTCTCCAATTGGCATATAGTCGAGAATTTGATTGATAACTTGTCGTGCATCTAGGGCATCTTGCTGATCACTCTCAGCGAGTTTTTTTATATTATTCAATTCGTTGTATACAATTTCAAAAGCCAGATTAAATTCATGCGTATTAAAAAAGATAAGCTCAATACAGGGAATGAGGTATTTTTTGATCTGCGCTTCAAGGATATTTTTCTGGCTTAGGGAAAATTTATTCCATTTGACGATAGGATAATCAATTGCCATTTCTTCTTCATCCCCGTTAGGATAAAGTTCATTTGTGACATCATCCAGCTTCAAAATGTATTTAAGCAACAGCTTTCGGTTTCCGATACTGTTATCTAAGGCTAAGTCGATAATCCCGATACTGGTAATAGAATAAGCGCGAGTGATTTTGGTTGATTCGCTTTTGGTTTTGGTATTCCACTCGATAACGGCTAATCCTTCTGAGCCATGATGATTGAGTATATGATCACAGAATTTGCGGCATACAATATTGCCAATGGTGTCATCGGAAAGTAGGATATTAAAGTGCCCACCGACTTGTTTGGCGGTATTGTTGACATCTACAAAAAGATGGCGAAAAACTTCAGGGACAGTGGGGACGCGATAGGGGGCATATTCTTTATTTTTTTGGACGGTTGCATTTGGGGCAAATAGGATGCAAACGGGTACGCCAATATTTTCAACTAATTGGGGATGTTTTTCATAAATTTGCTTGAGCGTAAAAAGTCGGTGTTGCCCGTCAATGATAACGAGTTTTGCGCTGTATTGATTACTTTTTGTGAGACGGATTTCAAGTTTGACAGGTTCACATTGTACGCCGACTGTTTGCTCATCCGTCAACGGGAGCCGATAGGCATGTGGATTGCTACTCGGAAAATAGGTGAGTTTAAATAATCCTGACCATTCTCTGATAATGTGTTCTTGATTTTTATCACATTTTTCGTCAGTATAATAGGCTTCCATTGCTTTGCCTTTGGTGGGCACAATGGCAGCGAGTAGGGGGGGAAAAAAGACGGATCGTGATCGGATTTCGGCGAGCGTCAATTTTTCTGATCTGGGATTTAAATAGGGCTCCATTTCAAGACGCACTCGTTCTTCGTCGATGTCGCGTTGCATCAGAAGTTCAAAATCGATTTGATCGGGACGAATATCTCTGGCAAAGGTGAGTTCAAACAATTCTGCCGATGAGAAAGTGGTCATTATATATTCAATGGGAAAGGATTCGCCGCTATAAAATCGGCCAAAGCTACCAATGCGCTCGAAATTGTAAATCTGTTCTTCGCCAAAACTTTCCAATGACATAAAATTTTCCTTTTTTTTAAATTATCAGTTATCAGTTATCATTATAACCAATAGACAGCCTTCTCAGGAAATATCCACCGCACGCCGCCACGCGGATCAGTACAATCGCCAGTATAACGGGGTATCAAGTGAATATGTAAGTGCAGCACTGTTTGCCCTGCTGCCAAGCCGTCATTAATCCCAATGTTATAGCCGTCGGGGGCGTATTGTTGGGTCAATTCTATCTTTAGCGTGCGTAAGGCTTGTAATAACGCCATCTGTTCTTCGTCGGTGGCATCAAACAGGGAGGCAATATGGCGTTTGGGAATAATCAGGGTGTGACCAACTGAGAGAGGATAACCGTCTCTGATACTCATCACTAAATCGTCCTGATAAATAATTTGATTGTCGTTTATGTGACAAAAAGGGCAAACGTTCACGGTATTATCATTTTTATTTATTTTATTTAAAGTTTCCCCGCGATAAAGGGATTTTGCCCTGATATTCAAAGGGAATTGGAGGTGCGCCTGCCATGATATTGATGTTACCTGACAGTCGATAGTTAAATTTACGCTTAAACATCTTACTCCCAATAGTACGCATTAAGTTGCTGGTGACTTCGATATCTAAAAGATTTTCTCCCATTGCAGGAATAGTGAGAGATTGCTTGTTTGTGCCTTTAGCGAATTCCTGATCATTAAGATATAATTGATAATCCATGCCCATGATAGGCAGAGGGAAGGAATTGGGATTTTTGAGACGCAATCGGAGCCGATAGTTTTGCTCAAGCAAGCCCATTTTGGTCACTCTAAAATCCGCTAAGCTGACTTGTGGAGACAGGGTTTGTATGAAGGGGTTGTTGGCGCATGCCGTCAGTAAAGCGAGTAGAATAAAAGTTTGAAAAAATTTGTACATAGTCATAGTCTTGTTTTGTTTAAAACTCTCGTGTTTTCAGGTTGGACACCATTGGCTTTTAGTCACAAGTTTAGCATTAATTAATCTTGGACTCCTAAAAAAAACATCATGCACACACCTATCACTCCCCGTGAGCATTTATTATATATATATAACAATACACTGAATGCCGTCAACGGACGCAAGACGGTTGCCGCCTATCTACGTCAATATCCATATACCACACCCTTTGCCTTAATCGCCATTGGCAAAGCGGCTACCCAGATGACAGCCGGCGCATTTGATGTCT
Source organism: Candidatus Thiomargarita nelsonii (assembly GCA_000785145.2). Classification (GTDB taxonomy): domain Bacteria; phylum Pseudomonadota; class Gammaproteobacteria; order Beggiatoales; family Beggiatoaceae; genus Thiomargarita; species Thiomargarita nelsonii_B. The sequence goes on along the minus strand of JSZA02000026.1, from coordinate 3,195 downwards.
CACATATCAGCCACGCCCTGCTGATTACAAAATATGGTCATTTAGATAAGTCACTTGTGCAAGGCTATCCCATCACTTGTTTAGAAGCCGCTCATCCCGTGCCTGATGCCTCTAGTCTAGCAGCCGGGCAAGCTTTATTATATTTTATTAAAAATTTGCCCCCCAATTATCCCGTCTTATTTTTAATATCGGGTGGCGCGTCTGCCCTTGTTGAAGTGCTTGCCCCCGGCATCAGCCTTGCTGATTTACAACAAGTTAATCGTTGGTTACTCGCATCGGGCTTGGATATCCACGCCATAAATCAAATCCGCAAAAGTTTATCGGCTATCAAAGGGGGACGTTTAGCCAGTTATTTGCAGGGGCATCGCGTATTGAATTTGCTGATTTCCGATGTGCCCGGCGATAATTTACAAGCAATTGGCTCAGGCTTGCTCACGTCAGATGAATTCACAAATATAAAACAGCATATCATTGCGCGTCCCGCCACAGCACGACAGGCGGCTTGTGAAGTGGCAAAGGTTTATAATCATGATACATTGATAGTGGGCGATGCGGCACAGGCAGGGCGTACTTTAGCGCAACAATTATGCGCGGCTAAATCAGGTATTTATATATGGTCAAGTGAAACGACGGTACATTTACCCGAAAAACCGGGTCAAGGGGGGCGTTGCCAGCATTTAGCTTTAGCGGCAGCTTGTGAATGGGCGGGGCGGGATGATGTCTTTCTATTAGCGGCGGGCACAGATGGTAATGATGGACCAGGGGAAGTGGCGGGGGCTTTAATTGATGGTGGTACCTTGGCGCGGGGTAAGGGACTTGAAGCGCAACGGTGTTTGGAAAGGGCGGATGCGGGACGTTTTTTAGCGGCGAGTGGTGATTTGATTTATACGGGACCGACTGGGACGAATGTTATGGATGTATTGATTGGTTTAAAGGCTTGAATCGGGCATCTCGTAATCCGTTGCCCAATTGATATTTTTTTCTTGACCATTTGCGGCTGGCATCACTCTGATTTTTGCGAATGTCGTTCCAACCTCTTCAACTGGCACTAAATAACACTTTCTATTTTCAGGACAATAAACTCCAAAATAGTCAATTTCCCCACGATACGAATGTCTTTTACCATTCCTATGATAAGAAGAGCTACAGGTTTGAAAACTGATAGCACCATCCTTTAGCCTACCCGTCTTACATTGAATTCTCTGAAACACGCCATCTTCATCAATAACAAGATCATATCTTTGGTTGTCTCCAAATGGGATCAACACAACCTTGTCATTGTCTATCAAACAGGAAATGATTTTGGCCTCAGTTTTCTCGCCAATCTTTTTAGGGTTATAACCCTCGACTCTTCTCTTATCCATTTGTCAAAAAAAACGATAGGCTCAAAACGAAAAAAAACCCGCTGTATTCTTCACAGCGGGTTTAACATAATTTGGCTCCCCGGGACGGACTCGAACCGCCGGCATTCTGGTTAACGGCCAGACGCTCTACCAACTGAGCTACCAGGGAATAATTGTTGGCGGCGTGTATAATACAAAATTTCTCATAAGAGATCAAGCCCTAATTGAAAAATTTTTTCACCACTCACTCAACAGCGGGAGCATTCTACTCAATTTTGTGCTCTAATGCAAGCCCTTGAGCAAAATTTTTATAGTTTTTTTTTATATGACAACATAAAGTAAACTTATGGAACCCATCATTGATGAACTACACACCCTTGGCGATTTTATACGCTGGGGCGCAAGCCAATTTAATCAAGCACAATTATTTTTTGGACATGGTACTGAAAATGCCATTGATGAAAGCGTCGTGCTCGTTTCACACGCTTTACACTTATCCCGAGAAATCCCGGATATTTTATGGCACACGCGACTCACATACTCAGAAAAGCAAACCGTGCTCGAACTTTTAAATAAGCGAGTGCGAGAACAAATCCCAGCCCCTTATCTCACCCATGAAGCCTGGTTTGCTAATCTACACTTTTTTGTTGATCAACGTGTTTTGATACCCCGCTCCCCAATAGGCGAATTGATAGAGCGAGAGTTTGAGCCTTGGGTTGAAATTGATAAAGTTAAGCGAGTGTTGGATTTATGCACGGGTAGCGGTTGCATCGCCGTTGCCAGTGCTCTCTTAGCCTTTCCAAGCGCAGAAATTGATGCTGTCGATGTATCCACTGAAGCCCTTGAGGTTGCTCAACAAAACATTAAGATTTATGGACTAGAACAGCGCGTACATACGGTGCATTCCGATTTATTTTCTAACTTGGCGGGGATACATTACGATTTAATTATTTGTAATCCGCCTTATGTGGATGCCCAAGAATTGAAAACAATGCCCGCTGAATATCAGCATGAGCCAAGGATTGGACTTGAGGCGGGCACAGATGGTTTGTTTTTTGTCAAAAAACTCCTACGCGAAGCCGCCCAATATTTGACTCCGCAAGGTGTACTCATTGTCGAAGTGGGGCTCAGTAAAGCGAGTCTTGTAAAACAATATCCTGATGTGCCGTTTTTATGGTTGGATTTTCAATACGGTGGAGACGGCGTTTTTTTACTCACGGCTGAGCAACTCCTGCCTCAATCTTAATTTCATATTCATCCACCGGATGTGCATAAACGCTGATCTTGATGTCAGTTTTAAAGCGACACAAAAAAATTGTCTCATCCGGTGTCTGTTTAGTTCCGCATCCTTCAATAGAAGTTTCGATATTTCCATCAACAGATTTAATGGCTATTTGGTATGCCACGCCTTTTTTGCCAGAAATCAAATACGAGTTGATATGTTCTCCACCTACGCCATCCAAAAGTATCAGGGGTTTTTGACAGTCAGCCAAAGTAATGGTGGTGATGGTGCGCGATAACTCATTTTGCGTCTGTACTTGGTGATGACAAGGTGTTTGTGCGTAGGCAGTGGAGGATAATAAGGACAAAAGTGTGCTAATGTGTGTGAACAAATGTTTTATGGTCATATATTGCCCCTAGATAATTGTGAATCGAGCATTCCCAAAGGACGACGCAGAGCGTGGGAACGAGAAAATGGCATTGAGGTAGGGTGCGTCCTACGCACCTTTTATTCTCAATTCAAGTTGACCGCATAAGGTGCGTAGGACGCACCCTACTTCAATGCCATCGCCTAACAGGGGCAACCATAAAGGATTGCCCCTACGTGAACCGTGATTTTTTGTAGGGGCAA
>JSZA02000458.1 GCA_000785145.2 Candidatus Thiomargarita nelsonii | reverse complement strand
TTATAATTTAGGGCGCATCGGCAGTTATACCCTCGCGGGCTTATGCGCTGGTTTTTTAGGTGCCCAATTCGCGCAATGGTTGCCGCTGGAGCATCCCCGTATGATAGCGATGTGGGTATCTGGATTATTTATGATTGCTTTGGGATTATATATAGGCGCGTGGTGGCAAGCTTTGGCTCAATTAGAAAAATCGGGTGCTTATTTGTGGCGCAAAATTGAACCTTTCGGGCGACGCTTTATTCCTGTTAAGCATCCATTACAAGCACTTGGGCTCGGATTAGTCTGGGGATGGCTACCTTGTGGATTAGTTTATAGTATCTTAGCTTTTTCCTTGGCATCGGCTAGTGCTTGGCAGGGTGGCTTGTTAATGTTGTTTTTTGGTTTAGGGACATTACCCATGTTGCTGGTAATAGGGGCAACGGCGCAGAGTTTGACGCGATTTTTCCATAAATTGATTGTTCGTAGAACAGCAGGCGCGATAGTTGTTTTATTGGGATTGTTTATATTGTTGAGTCCCTATTTGCAAAACAATGTTGCGATGTCTACACAATATCATTGTCATTAAACTAGTACGCTGTCATATACGTTATTGGAGTACAAAGCTTTAGCTTTGTCAGACAGTACAAAGCTAAAGCTTTGTA
>JSZA02000457.1 GCA_000785145.2 Candidatus Thiomargarita nelsonii | reverse complement strand
TGGTAAAGGCGGCGATACACAATATATCAATTATTATGATGTCTCTTTGTATCGACATTGTATGGATGTCACCGTCATTGCCGTGATGGCCTTTTTCTACGCTTGGCAAAATGAGCGGATTCCACATCCAGCTGGTGAAATGCTCACACCCGATGACGAAAAAATAGCGGAATTACTGTTAAAACAAATAGTTGCTATTGCTTTTTTACACGATGCCGATAAATACTGGGGTGCCGAACATTCCAGCAGTCCCAAACGTGAACAAGTTGAGCAGCTACATCAACTCCTTGAAATAGAAAAGTGGGCATCTTTAGATGTCACCACGAGTTTTACACTGGTTTCAGCGATGGAAAAACGAGGTGAAGGTAATGCCTTGTTTACTAGACCCTCTTTGACTCATCAAAAATTGATTGGAATGCTAAAAATAGGGGACAAAATCGCCTCTATTGCTAGTAGAAAAGGACTTGAGGCAATGATTGAGGATTACAATCAAAAATATTTGCCCGAATAAAATACAAATTAGAAAGACTGGCAAATCCGACAAATAATGCCTTAACATACTTTTCATCAAACGACATAAAATCACGATTGGACAAAGTTTGCAACGCCTTTTCAATTAAACCAACAAAGGGCTTCACTTCATTATTTTGCGCTAAAATTTCCAACTTA
>JSZA02000025.1 GCA_000785145.2 Candidatus Thiomargarita nelsonii | reverse complement strand
CAAAAACTTACCTTGAGGCGAAAGTCAAGGGGAACAATAGCATGTTTTCAAAAGGGTCATAAGGACACCGGTATGCTCAGGAGGTGGTCAGTTAGACCACACAAGGTAAAAGCCAGACTGCCTGAACTCAAGTCATGGTTGGAATCGTGGACACTACTAAGAATTCCGGTGCAACCCGTTACCAATCATAGCACATTAAGTAATGGTTAATGTGCTAAATGTCTGATTGGTGCCACGCGGCCGGATCGTGTTAAATGACTTCATTCGTACCATCATTAGGACCTCGAATCAGTCTTAACTAGGGGATTATCTAAGGGGAGAAATTCCTAAGACAACGGAGCAACCGTAGTACTCGGCTAATGTCATTGACATTAGATACGTCCCATTAGTAGTGGGAGAAGGGGAAGGGTTGCAGGAGTAACGGTTGATAGGAGAGTGGGTTCAGTCGTATGACTGGCAAAGACCCCTTGAATATCAACTTAAAAAGTTGCTCTCCAGAGCGCAATGCGGTAAAAGCTGCACGGGGCAAAGGTGGAAGGTAGTTGTTGTCCTAATGGGTAATCTTAGGAAATGGCTACCCATCCAACTCTCCACGCACAGTTGTTCTACATCGACAAAAAGGTGCGTGGGACGCACCCTACGCTTGCTAAAATCGCCACCGCTTCACCGGCATGAAGTTCTAAGTTAATATCGTTTAAAATAGTTAAGATGCCGTCAGGGGCATTAACTTGTTTAGCTAATTTATGGGCTGTTAGCATTAAACACCCAAACCACGCAATAATAAAGCCAGTCAAAAAATGAAATCTTGACAGACAATAATTATTTGTAGTAGATTTTGTTTTGTTGAAACTTATATAGATTAGCCTCAAAATCGGTGTAGGGGCAATCCCTTGTGGTTGCCTTAATTATATATAATTAAAGGTGATAGATGGTTTATCACCCCAGGAAACTTGCTCCTTAAACATCACCAGGCTAAATATATTTTGTGGTTTTGGCGTTTTAAAGTAAGTGTTACTATCATTGTTGAATTTTCTCCCTTGTTAATAGGGAGATTTAATTTTGAGGTGTTTGTCATGTATCAATTAACTTGCCAAGAACAAAGGATTAAGAATCTTAAATCACTCCATTAAAGTTACTATAGTTGTCCAGAAAAGTTTTGTCCAGCTTATAAACCTCAGAGGTTTTAAAAACCTCTGAGGTTTGGGCTAATTACGCATAAAAGCCCCCCATACAAACTAACGGTTTCCTTATGAAAAAACTAAGCCCAAATGCCCCTTGCCCTTGTGGCAGTAACCAAAAGTATAAAAAGTGCTGTGCCATCTATCATAAAGGTGCTTTACCTAAAAATGCACTGCTTTTGATGAAGTCACGCTACTCTGCCTATGCTGTGGGGGATAGCAAGTATATTATTAAAACCACCCATCCTAATAACCCTGACTATACTGATGATACCAAAAGCTGGAAAGAGAGTATTAATGCTTTTTCTAAACATACTCAATTTTTAGGATTAGATCTACTGGAATTTATTGATGGTGAAGAGGAAGCTTTTGTTATCTTTAAAGCCAAACTTAGCTCTGGTGATATGGTGGAAAAGAGTCGGTTTTTAAAGCTTGGGAATCGGTGGGTTTATGAGAGTGGTGTTGTTAAGGAAATGTAAGATTAAACTGTCTTAATAAGAAAAGAGCAAGTTCCGGGTGCGTCCCACGCACCTTTTTGATGTAGCTGTTAGTGGTATGTGGAGAGAGGGTGCCGCAAGCACCGTCAAAATAACCTTGACTCCGCACAATCCACCATTATTTGTTTGGCGGAGCACACGAAGCTTACCATCCTACATGGGAGACATTTTTTCGAGGGAAAAAAATGAATTCTGAATGGGCGTTCCATAACGAGGTTTAGCGAGCGTAGGATGCGTCCTACGCACCATTTCTCCACGCACAGTTGTTCTACATCGACAAAAAGGTGCGTGGGACGCACCCTACGCTTGCTACGCTTGCTTAAATATAATTCTTGTAGTGGGAATAGGGGCTAAATGCTTTAATTCACTCGAACCTGAATCTTTCAAGCTTAATTAACCAACTATTAAAACGTGGGCAAGCCTTGCGTATCTTGTTTAAACCAATGCGTTTGCAAATGTTGGGGCCATGAAATTTCTTGTCATAATGGGGAAATAGTGTCTTGAGTCGTCTTGATGGACAGGTATCCATACCATCATTAATCTGTTCAGGTTCTCCAGCCTCTTGGAGTATCGCTTTTAGCTGATCTTGTTTATCTGCCTCCTGAAATTCGTCTGCAATGACTGTAGGCTCGCTAAATACAAGTGTTTAAAATTCATACTGTTGGATGTATGGAATAAGCCTTCGTTGCCGTTCCTGATTAACCAATTCAAGGATATTCTGTTCCAATTGTTCTGCACTTTTTCCCTGACGACGCTTAAAACCATACAAATCGTAAAAGGTGGTAACATAATCGAAACTTCCCAATAAAGGTGGAAGTTCGTGGCGGATACGATCAAGACTGATATTACCATTCATTGAAACTGGCGTTATCAAAATATTCAGTTCTGAAAAATAAGGCATTATCAACTGATTAACGAATTCGCGCTCCGTTGCGCCTTCCACACTGATGCCAATTCTTAACATAAGGGAGTACCTCCAATCAGGTTTTTCTCCCACAAATCGCCTATACGATAGTTATCTAACCAAACTTTAATTTCCTTTTCTGAAAGCCGCCGGAATCGTGAAGCATTATCAGCTTGTTCCACAATGATTAAATCTTGCCATTCAAACTGATTAGCCAGTGTCACTGATTGGCTAGACGCTATAATCTGGGTTTGGTGAGCAACACTACGCATCATGCCCGCTAACAATTGCATAGCATAAGGGTGCAAGCCTAATTCAGGCTCATCCAGCAAAATCATCGTTGGTAGAATGGGTTGAAAAAGCAGCGTTGTTAAACAGATAAATCGCAAGGTGCCATCAGAAAAAATATTTGCATCGAAATAATCATCGGTGCCACGGTGTTTCCACCGTAGTCGGATATTATTTGGATTGTTTTTTTCTGGTTTAAGAATAAAATCTTGAAAGAAAGGGGCAACCCGCTGAATGGTTTGCACAATTCTTTGGTATTGAGCGGTGTCTTGTATCGAAAAAAGAAACGCCGCCAGATTTTCGGCTTGTGGGCGTAAGCGTTCATTATCATGAATTGAGCCAGATTGCTTAACCTTCGCTGTCTCACTGGTATCGTGAAAATGATAAACTTGCCAATCAGACAAATAAGCGGCGACATGGCTGCTAGTGGCAGGCAAACCTGATTCCTTATCGCCAGCACTTGCAAACACTTGCCTATCACCACCCAATTCGCCCATTTTCTCACTCCAAAACTCACAATATTCTTCTTTAAAAATTAATTTCCCTGTTTGATCAGGTACTAGAGTACAAGCATAACGATCAGTCGCCCCAAATAAAAGGTGCATTTCAATCGCATTAGTCACTTGACTACCAAAGTGCAAAAAACGCTCTGCTCCGCCCTGTTGTGCCACAAAAAATTGCAAGTCTTTTTGTACTAGTTTATTCATAAAACGAAAAAAGCTGATAAAATTAGACTTACCCACACCATTTGCTCCAATCAGAACATTCAAATGCTTGAGTTCCAAATCCATCTCGCTAATGGATTTTAAGCCTTTTAGTTGTAATCTTTCCAGTTTATTATACATATTGATGTCGCTTAAATATCTTTGGATTTTAAAGCTGAGCTTGTTTTATTGATGTTACGCATTCTCGTTCTCATGCAATAACTACAAGGATCGTAGGATCGCGATGGATAAGTCAATCAAAGCTGGGTTTATCCGATCGATAATATAATCCTTGTAGTTATTGTGATAAATCAAGATGCCATATCGTGCCGATTTTCGTCCAAAATTCATTTTGGACGAAGACGGGAGCAAAACGAGTTTGAGCATCGAGGATAAAATAGTTTTTATTGGCTCAAATAGTTCAAAGAAATCCTATTTTTTGAAAAAATCGGATTTCTAGCCTTGGGATAAATCCCTGGACTCTGGGGTACTTAAATCACCTAAAGGTGACTAAATTCAGTAGGCTTTAGCCTACTTGAGCTTTTAGCCTTGAAATTTATTTCAAGGCTTTTGACTATTCCAAATTATCATTTAGCTACATACTTGTTGCCAAACCTTCTGACCATGCTTATCTATTTAAAAAAGTTGAGGAAAACAAGGAAAATGGTCATTTGCATCAGTTAGAAATTCTTTCTGGAAGATGGCACTTATCGAGCAATGCCATTAAGTTAAGCATAAATACGTTTTTTTTGTAGGGTGGGTAGAGCGGTTCGAAACCCACCAACTTGTTGAAATTTATAACAATGGTGGGTTTCGCTATCGCTCTACCCACCCTACAAAAAACCTTAACTTAATGGCATTGACTTATCGAGTCTACCACTACATCAACAACATACCTTTAAATGCAAGCAACCCGGATTTATTAGTGAATTTCTTAGATTATTGGGAATTCAAAGACGGAAAACAAGTCTATCACAACACTTGGATAACAGATATAGGAACAAAAAAAAGAGAGTGCTTATAACTCCATTTGATTGGCCTACCAGTCACATTTTAAATATAAGTAACAAAATGATATTATTAACTTTTATTTTTTTATTCTGGCTGTATTCGAGTCAAACAATCGATCATAAGAACAAAATTGAAAAAACTTCATGCTGACACCATGCAAGTTTATTCATGTAATATGTAATAGTCAAATTAATTATTTAATTTTGTAGTGATAATGGCAATACAACACCGATATGTATCTGAATTTTCAATTATTATGATTTATGCAACTCGTCTTGGTATTTGGGATTTGCTCGTAAAGCATGTACCCTCCAGCAGTAAAGCACCGATATCAACACCAACAATTTTAATGATTCTTCTATTTTGTCTAATAACCGGACGCCAACCACTTTATGCAATGCCACATTTTGTAGCTCAGCTTGACGGCTCCGTTTTTGGGTTAAATCATGATTTGACAAAATCTGGTGAATTTGGTGATGACCGATTTGCCCGAAGACTTGATACACTTTATGAAATTGATCGAGCTTAACGAGTGACAAAAATATCAATTTCAGTGCAACTTACTGGCGAATATCCGTCTAAATCCGAGCCGTCTGTTCGTTCGTAGTAGGCGATTTATCGCCTACCTAGTCGCTAAAGCGACTACTACGAGCTGTACACATAAACCTCTACCATTGGGCACATCATTTAACTGAATTTTTACTTGGTGTAATTGAGCCACCTTTTGAGCAATCGACAATCCTAAACCACTGCCCAGAATATTCTGATTTTCGCCCCGATAAAAACGTTCAAAAATCTGTTCTCGTTGTGAGGGTGGGATGCCGGAGCCAGTATAAATACAGGGCCTCTTGATTGCCTAGCGTGATACAAGCTGTTGCTGTCTTTTCTAAACCTAAATCTATGCATTCCTCCAAGGCTTGTGGGGTCTGAGTTGGCTAACCAATTCATGCAAGTCAACGGGGGAAGTGGGCATGGTTTGGGTGGCAAAGCTTGTTGGTGTTGTTGAGGAGTCGTAGCGCGTTGTGCTACTTGAGCTTGCGTTTTCAATCCCGCCAATGGGGTGCGTAATTCATGGGCGGCATCAGCGGTAAAGCGCCGTTCATTCTCAAAAGCATGAGCCAAACGGGTAAATAGGCTATTCCGCGCATTAACCAATACATTGATTTATAAAGGTATTTTATTTGAATATAGCTGTTGTAATTGCTCGGGAGTACGGGCGGCAATTTCAGTGGCGACTTGTTGTAAAGGTTTGAAGCTGCGCCCAACGCTAATCCAAATCAAAAGGGCTAATAAAGGTAAAGCCATCAGCAAGATACTGAGTGTGCTAGACATAATTTCACTAATCAATTCATCGCGGATGTCGTATCGCTCGCCAGTTTGCACGATATATTGATCAGCTTGGAGAGTAAAGACGCGCCATAAATAGCCTTCTGCCCAATAATCGCTTAACGACACCAAATTATGGCTAGGTTGAGGAAACAAAGGAGTGCTGGCAGAACGAATTAAGATATGTCCATCACTGGCACGGACTAAAAAGGCTAGTTTATGTTCATATCGGTGGCTAAATAGAGGCTCTTCAAGCGTGACTTTCTCCTCTTTACATTTGGCTTTTTCTTCTTCTATTTCATGTTTTAAGAGTCCAAATAGTACCCGTGCGCTTTGGGCTAAATTGGCATCAAATAATTCTTCAACTTCGTGTTGGGTATCAATATACACTCGCCAAGTGACTATGCCCCACACGCTACAGATGACGCTTAACAATAATAACGTTTTCCAACAAGGTTTGTAAAATGGCAAATTCACGCGATGACAAAATGACCGAGTGTCCCTCTTGTGTCAACGTATGCGCGGCGGGATCAAGACGCATGTTGCCATATTCAATATACACGTCTAACTGGTTTTCAAAAGGAATAAAGAAAATGAACCCGACAGACACTCTTAAAGAATATCCCGTTTGGGATCGTACCACCCGCTGGTTTCACTGGATTAATGTCCTGACGATTATGGGTCTTATCGGGGTGGGCTTAGTGATTTTATACGCCAAAGAGCTTGGCGTTAGCACGGATGGCAAAATATGGCTGAAAACGATTCATGTCTATATAGGTTACGTGTTTTGCTTGAATCTCGTGTGGCGTATTATTTGGGCATTTGTGGGTAATCAGTATGCCCGTTGGAAAGCTATCCTGCCCGGGGGTAAAGGATTTTTAACCGCGCTGCGTGAATACAAAGCCGGTTTTCGTAGTGGTAACATTCAGTATTATCAAGGCCATAATCCAATGGCCAAATTGATGATTACGCTGCTACTGGTACTGCTGATAACACAGGCGATCACCGGGCTAGTGCTGGCGGGGACAGATATTTATTTCCCTCCGTTTGGTCAAACGATTAAGCAATGGGTTGCCGAGGATGCCAAGCAAACCGATCTGATAAAGCCTTATTCTAAGGAAAACGTTAACGAGGATCGTTATGCCCAAATGCGAGCATTCCGTAAGCCATTTATTACCATACATTTATACAGTTTTTATCTGCTCCTGATTGCTATCATCTTGCATGTGGGCGCGATTGTCGTCACTGAGGTGAGAGAAAGGAGCGGCTTAATTTCGGCAATGTTTACGGGGCGGAAGGTTTTTCCTAACAAACCGGTTGATGCCGATTAGGATCTAACGGAGATATTATGTCACTAATCAATTCAGACAAGTCCATTGTTATTTGGATACTGGACTGACTATAAAATCTGGCGGACAGGTTTTATTTGGAGGCAGTTCATATCAGAAAGCCGCAGGTAATTATGTTCTATTCGTGGTTTGGTTTAACTTTATAGCAGGATTTGTTTATTTGGTTGCGGGAGCCGGTATTTGGTTGCGCCAACGTTGGGCTGTTTGGTTATCCCTTTTAATTGTTATAGCAACTCTCATCGCTTTTGCTTTTTTTGGATTACACATATTTAAAGGCGGTGAATATGAAACTCGTACCGTTGCTGCAATGAGTCTGCGATCTTTTGTGTGGATATCGATTTTTATATTTTCTTATAGAAAATTAATAATAAATTCATATCGTTAATATTACACCTCTTGTTTTTAAATCCGTTTATTCCGCTAAACAACGGAGCGGTTGGATAGACACTCGACATGTTTAAAGAATCTTCACAGGAAATACGTTATATTGCCATACGCAATGTCACCTTCTTGGCTATCACGATCAATATTCTGTTGACTATTATCAAAATAGTATTTGGTATCGTAGGACAGTCGCAAGCTTTGATTGCCGACGGACTGCATTCTTTGTCAGATTTACTCGTCGGTGCGATAACCTTGGTTGCCGCTAAATATAGTACGCAACCACCCGATCTCGAACATCCTTATGGACATGGTCGCATTGAAACGCTAGCGACTATAGCGGGTGGTGGTTTACTGTTATTGATGGCAGGGGGGTTATTGATAGATGCCCAAAGGCGTTTATTTGAAGCAGAATTGTTATTACGGCCCACTGCTATCAGCCTCGCGGCGGTCATCTTGTCCATTGTCATCAAAGAAGCGATATACCATTACACTATATATGTCGCTAACCGGGTACACTCACCCATGTTACGTGCCAATGCGTGGCATCATCGTAGTGATGCGATTTCTTCAGTCATCGTGTTTTTTGGGGTGGCTGGGAGTATGATGGGTTTCCTCTGGTTGGACGCTGTCGCCACGATTGGTATTAGTTTCATGATCGGCTATGTTGGCTTTTCGTTGATCTTGCCCGGTATTAATGAGTTGGTGGACCGGGGATTAGAAAAAGAACAATTGATTGAAATTAAAGAAATTATTCTATCTGTTGAGGGTATTCGTGCTTTGCATCAGTTACGCACCCGCAAGATGGGAATCAATGTTTTAGTGGATATGCATATTGTAGTTGATCCCCGTATCAGTATCTCGGAGGGGCATAAAATTTGTGAAGCCGTGCGTACACGTTTGATGGCTGAAATGGGAGAAATTACTGATGTGTTGGTGCATGCTGAGTTTGAAAACGATGAAATGGCCCGAACGACTTCAAATTTGCCATTCCGCGATGAGATTACGGGGCGTTTGCAGCAACATTGGCAATCTTTAAAGGCAGCCGGTGCGATTGAGCAAATCACTTTGCATTATTTATCGGGTAAACTGACGGTAGATATTGATTTACCTTTAACAATCGTGCCGTCTATCGAAGAGGCACAGCTTTTATCCCAAGGTTTTGCCGAATTGGTGGATTTAGAGCCTTCTATTGATGCCATTAATGTCTATTATCGCGCCACTGCCTACCAAGCAAAGCGGGTATTAAAACTGAGTGATTTACAGCAGTTTGATAATTGAATATCAGTGGCAATCTAAAAATCCTATTTCTTTAAGACAATAGCTTCGCCAATTCGATAATTGTTTCGGGAATGGAGCGAAGCGGATTTCCCGAAACCTAAATAATCTCAGAGTTTCGGGAAATCGTACCTCATTCCCGAAACAACAAATTCTGACATTGGCGGAGGTATTATTAATAAATAGGATTTTTAAATTTACTACACATTGCTATCTTTGCTGGCGATGCTGAATCTGATGTGCCGTGAACTCTTCGGCGCTGATTTTTCCATTTCCATTGGTATCAAGGTCAGCAAATGAAGGTGCATTACCAAGGTTTCTCATTTGATAACCTTGTTTAGCTCGTTCAGCTATCCTTTGGTTTCGTGCTTGATAAAATTCATTTTCGACAATATTTCCATCTCCATTTAAGTCAAAATCGGAGAAGATGGGCATATTTCTTCCCCTGCCCATGCCACGACCTTGCCCCATGCCGCGACGTTTTTGCATTTGGGCTTGTTGTCCATCATTATTGTCCTCTTCACTGATGAGATTGTTAGCGTCTTTATCGCGTGCTGGAATTTCTTCGGATTGCGCGGTAATTGGCACAATGCCAAAGGCGAGCACTAGCCCTAGTGAAATTACTTTGTTCAAAATGTTCATTGTATTACTCCTTTAAGTACTGAACCATAAGTTTTCCAGTCTTTTGGAATCCAAAGCTTTAGCTTTGGATGTGAGAAAAAAACAACAGTCCAAAGCTAAAGCTTTGGACTCCAAAATCTCCGATAATTTATGGTTCATTACTTACTTGTGTTGATAATTTTTATTCCACAGAAAAATCAATAGCTTGTCCATCAAAGACTATTGTAGCATCTTGCAAGCGATAGCCGACCGTAATTTGGAATCTTCCCGCTGGCAAGGTTCCTTGATACACATTCAGGTTTTGAGCATTGCGTAATGTTTGTTGGACTTGGACGGCGGTGAGTGTATTAAAATAACCGTCCCAATTTTGCCAATCGCCCGTTTCATCACGCATAAACATCAATGGCTGCGTGGCACCCATTGGCGTAAACGTTGCCACTGTCAATAAATCGGCATTTTGTCCAAGATGGGCAGTATCAGGTCGGAAAGTCGCCGTAATTGTGATCTCATCGCTTTGAGTGAAGATAGTGCCATTGCTATAAAGACCCGTTTGGGTCTTGATTGATGATTTAAATTGGGCATTGGTCGCCACAAACTGCGAATTAGCCGTATTGATGGCGAGACCACTACTCACAGTGGCAGGATTGAGAATGTCATCCACTTCATCTTGAGGTAAATACTGAGCCTCATACATATAACCTAAGTACTCAATCTGGCGCACAAAAGCGCGTAAATGGTTGTAAGAACCATTCATCAGGTTGGTGTACATTCTCTCCAATGCCGGGTTGTTGGTTTCAGTAATAGCGTTTTGCAAATCGTCTATGTCCACCTCTTCAATTAGGGCACCCACGCGCTGGGCTTCAATCTGTGAAGTACGACCACGTTCAACTAGGCTATCATATAAACTCTGAATATCCGAATTAGTAAACTTACCCACCTCCTCAAGGGCTGGATCAGGTAGCTTGTAACTATCAAGAAATGATTTAATTTGATCCATATGTCGTTGCTCAGCACTTGAGATGTTGGCAAAGATCGGTGTTTGCCACACTTCATAAAGGGTGATGTAAACATCCCTTGCCATTTTTTCTTCTTCGCGCATAAAAGAGAGTGTAGCCGCCTCGGCTTCGGAGATTTGAGTGCCTTGCACAGGTTTATTTTGCTGCGCTGGTGCACTCCATGCAGATGAAGCCAAAATCATAGCGATGGCTATACCGATGGTTTTTTGAGTATGTTTCATAATAAATATCCTTTATAATAAGGCAACTCGCAAATAATAATATACCAAGGGCAACCACAAGGGATTGCCCCTACACCATAAGATTACCGTAGGGGCAATCCTTTATGGTTGCCCTGACTGATATATTATTATTTGCGAGTTGCCTAAGATTGTCGCCATTTTGAAGTTGAGCAGGTGAGTATTAAAACAAAATGTTGTAAACTGTATATGTCTGAAATAGGCTTTTTTGTAATAGAATTTATCTAATCACAATTTGTTTACATTAGCTTACAAAAAAGGAAAAGGAGCAACCATGTTTAATTAGAATAATGATGGGGCGATGCTAATTTTTTTTACTTATCCAACTTCTTGCTCAAGCCCTCTGGCATCCTCACAGCATCATCAAATTCTATCTCGCTTAATGCTGGCAACGTAAACGGCGCCCCAAATTCTACATCAAAAGAAACCTCATCATTCGCTTTTAAATCTAACTGAGATAAATACGGTAAAGGCGCAAAAGTCATAGATCCAAGTTTATTATGCGACAAATCCAAAGTCTCTAAACGGGGACTCAATTCAGCAAAATCTATCTCTTTTAATCGGTTATGGCTCAAGTATAAACGGCGTAGTTCCTTGAATTGATCCAAATTCAGACTCGCTACATTCGATAAACGATTATGACTGAGATCAAGTTGAGATAAATGCTGGGACAAATCGCCATAATTCTCAGCATCGCCGCCGGTGTGAGACAAATTTAATACGCGCAAACGCCTTAAATGTTGCCAAATCGGTGGCATTATAGGTTTTATCTCACACCAAACCATCATCCAACAAAATTCGGTAAATAAAGGATTGTGAGACAGATCTAAATCTTCCAAAACGCTCAAATTGCGTAACGGTGCCGATAATTCCTCTGGGCTGAGTTTATTATAGGAAATATCCAATTTGCGTAATTGCGTAAACTGAGCCAACCAATCCGGTAAAGTGCTCAACTCTAAATGGCTCAAATCTAAAAATACCGCTTGGGGCAAACAAGACGGGCTGATGTCTTTGGAGACTAAAATCGCTTGCCCTTCAAAGGCAATTTTGACTTTATCACGGACCATCATCTCAAACTCTTCAGGGCTGAGCCCGTCACCCTCAAGCGTGCAGCGATGTTCCAAAGTAACCTCTTTATTAGCGCGGTTATTATCAATATCCGTCGCTATAATACGAAGGCGTTTTTTTCTGCCTATTGGCAACGTCACCTGATAAGAAAAATGTCCTTGTTTATCTAACTCTACTACTTGCCCGTTGATGATGACCGATGCCACACGCATTTCGTCAGTGACTTGTCCACGCAAAGCATAAGTAGTCGTATTCATGACGACAATCTTATCTTCAATGCCAAGCAAGCGCGGTGGATTAATATCTTGACGAATGAGCAAAATATTTTTGCTGAGGCGATTATTGAAAATATCCATCGCAGTGATTTCAACCAGATTTTCTCCGATTTGCACGGGCAACTCAACCGAAAAATGTCCTTTTTTGTCTAGGGGCACATTTTCCCCGTTGATGCTGAGGGATGCCACTTCTGTATCGTCAATGACTTGAGCCTGCAAAAAGTATGTCGTCGTATTTTTGACAACAATCTTATCTTCAATGCCAAGCAGACGCGGCGGCGTAATATCTTGACGAATCAAAATCAATTTTTTGTGCGTGCGATTATTAAAAATATCCGTTGCGATGATTTCAACGGGATTTTTTCCGATTTGCAAAGGCAATTCAACCGAAAAATAGCCTTGTTTATTAAGGTTTGCCACTTGCCCATTGACTGTGATTTGCGCTACACCTGAATTATCAATGGCTTGTCCGCGTAGCGTATATGTCGTCGTGTTAATGACAAACCGATCAGTGACACCGCCATCTAGGACAAGCGGAGGGCTGGTATCAATCTGACAGGATTGCAAAATGACTCGAAGCAACTTAGGGCGATTGAATTGGGCGCGATATCGCTCAACAGTGCTGACTTGAGTACCAAGACTCACATTAATATATTTTTCCCCCCCCGTCGAAGCCACATAATAACCTTGGGGGCTCAGGGTTGCCCATTCGCCATTTTTAAAAGCCAACAAACGGGCAATTTCTTCGCCATTTTGGACATGCCATAAGCGTGTACTGCCATCCAAACTGCCCGACAAAGCGAGCATACCATCGGGAGAAAACGCGACCGCTTTAACCCAAGCACCATGTCCCTTAAATGTTCTAATCTCCCGCCCCGTTGAAACGTCCCACAATTTCAGCGTCTCATCCTTTGAACCCGACAAAATGAAATTGCCATCGAGAGAAAAGGCGACAGCGTTAACAGAAGCGGTATGTCCCTGATATGTCCGAATGGCACGCCCGCTTGAAACGTCCCACAATTTTAGTGTCTTATCCTTTGAGCCTGACAAAGCGAATTTGCCATCGGGAGAAAAGGCGACGGCGGTGACAGAAAAGGCATGTTCCTCAAATGCTCTAATCTCGTCCCCCGTTGAAACGTCCCACAATTTTAGCGTTTCATCCTTTGAAGCCGACAAAGCAAGTTTGCCATCAGGAGAAAAGGCGACGGCGTTTACCCAAGACGCATGTCCCTCAAAATTTTGAATCTCGCGCCTGCTTGAAACGTCCCACAATTTAAGCGTCTTATCCTTTGAGCCTGACAAAATGAATTTGCCATCGGGAGAAAAAGCGACGGCACTGATAGATGCGGCATGTCCCTGATATGTCCGAATAACCTTCCCCGTTGACAGGTTCCACAATTTTACTGTCTTTGAGCCTGACAAAACGAATTGGCCATCAGGAGAAAATGCCACGCTGTTGATCTCAGAACGATGTCCTTCAAAGCGGCGAATTTCGCGCCCGGTTGAAACATGCCACAATTGAAGCGTCTCACTGCCCGACAAAGCCAATTGCCCATCAGGAGAAAACGCCACGCTATTCACAGAATACGAATGACCCTCAAAAAATCGAATCCCGCGCCCACTTGAAATGTCCCACAATTGGAGCCGGTGTGTACCTGACAAAACGAATTTTCCATCGGGAGAAAACGCGACACCATTGCCCCAAAAGTTATTACCTTTCCATCTTTTAACTTCCTCCCCAATTGAAAGCGCTTTGACGAGGTTATTAGAAGAAGCGGATAAGGCGAATTCTCCATCGAGAGAAAAGGCAACAGCGGTAATAAAAGAAGTATGTTCAAATGTCCGAATTTCATGCCCTGTTGAAACGTTCCATAGTTTGACAGTCTGATCAGCCGAACCCGATAAAACGAGATTACCATCTGGAGAAAACGCCACAGCGGTGACGGCATCTGTATGCTCCTCAAAAGTCCAAATCTCCTGCCCCGTTGAAACTTCCCACAATTTCACAGTCTCATCAAAAGAAGCGGATAAGGCAAATTGGCTATTGGGAGAGAACGCCAGCGCTGTGATAGATGCGCCATGTCCCTCAAAGGTTTGAATTTCGCGCCCCGTTGACACTTCCCACAATTTCAGTGTCCGATCATAAGAACCCGACAAGACGAGTTCGCCATTGTGGGAGAATGCCAGGGCGGTGACAGAAGAAGTATGTCCGTCAAAGGTGCGAATTTCACGCCCCGTTGAAATGTCCCATAATTTTATTAAATGATGAGAATCTCCCGACAAGACGAATTTGCCATCGGGGGAAAACGCGACGGCGTTCACAGAAGACGCATGTCCCTCAAAGGTGCGAATTTCGCGCCCCGTTGAAACGTCCCAAAGTTTGAGCCGGTGATCAGAAGAGCCCGATAAGGCGAATTTGCCATCTGGGGAGAAAGCGACAGCGTTCACATAAGAAAAATGTCCTGATTGTACAAAGACTTCTGGCTGCTGAGCCAGTGCGATTGCCCCCCAGAGGGCAAGACTGAATATCCATATTTTTTGTTGCATTTTTATTTTCCTCGTAATATATTTTGGAGTCCAAAGCGGCAGCGTAAGGACTTTTATGGCTCATCTTCCCAATCATACTTTTTTTCTGGAGGGAATGGCTCATAGTTTCTCAACCAAATCGCTGAAATCACTCCCATAGCGGCACCGAAAAAATGGGACTCAAAAGAAATTCTGGGGGCTTGTGGGAAAATACCCCATATCATGCCACCATAGAGAAAAAATACGATCAGGGAAAATGCGATAGATTGTTTATCTCGACGCAATATGCCAATGACAAAGAGAAAAAACATCAAACCATGCGTCAAGCCGCTCGCCCCTAAATGGAAATTACTACGGGCAAACAGCCAGACTCCCAAACCAGAGCCGAGATAGATCAATGGCAAAACGATTTTTGTCGATTTAGGATAAACATATAAAAGCAAAGTCCCCAGAACAAAGAGCGATGGCGTGTTAGCCAACAAATGACGGAAAGTGCTATGAATGAAAGGGGCGAATAAAATGCCCCAAAGGCCGTTTAATTCGCGCGGATAAACAGCATATCGGTAAAGATCAAGCGAAAATAGCACATCTGCTAGTTCGATAATCCATAATAAGCCGATAAAAATGCCAACCACAATAACAGAGCTTTTCAAACTCAGTTTTTTATTGATTGTTTCGCTCATAATTTTTAAGGTAATGACAAACATCTGACATTTTAGCAAAAAAAAATCCCCATTTTTTTTCTTGTCAAAAGATAAAAACAGGGACTTTTTGTCTAATTTTATTTTGGACGAGGCGCCCAAGATAAATCTTGGACTCCGGAGTCCAAAATTTATTTAGCATTCTTGTGACTCAATAACAACTTATCGAGCAAGGAAATTAATACCGGACCATCAGCCACTTGTAAGCTGTGTGTGCCCTCGCTAGTGACCGTCATAGCTAATCCGCGCAAGGCTGGCACATCATTCATATCCTGACTATAAGCAGGCACCCATTTATCGCCGTCCACTCTCACAATAGAGGCATAAAAGGCACTCGGATGAGACTGGCGATTAAGCCAAAACAAGAGAGAGGCGGGATGTTCCCTCACTAAATCCCAATATAAACCTTTTGAACGGTTCAATGTGTCTAAGCCAAAAAAGGGGGCAAACCAACTAAAGGGACTATTACTCAACATCGAGCCCCATTCGGCTTTATCTGTCCCTAAATGAGGACTGGCAATTGTAATTAATCCTTGTACCGGGATGCCGCTTACCACCATAACGAGACGTGCCACGACGCCGCCTGCTGAGTGTCCAACTAAAATCAATGAATTCTTTGGATGTCTCTTTTGCAGTTGCCGCAGATAAAAATCTAGCCACTGTGCTTGTGCTGCTAAAGGGGCTTCTGAAGGTAAAGTCACAGTGTAAAGATTGCGCTCCAGATGCCCTGCTTCCTGCCAACCAGCGGCGGAAAAGGCGGAAACAATACCACTCTGTCGCCAAGTACTGCCATCATCTAAATAACCGTGAATGAGCACCAAGGTATGCCCAGCGTGGGCTGGCAAACTGAGTAGCAAAATAAATAACAAACTAACTATCTGTCTCAACATTTTTTTTCTCTCCAGGGGCTTTTTGTCCAAAGCTAAAGCTTTGGACTCCAAAATACTTTAAAGTTGATGATATGAAATCAGCTCAATTTTAAACGGGAACTGATGAATCCAGTCAGATATCAATAATTTTTTTTCTTCTACACTATATGGCTGACCAGGGTGGCACATTAATTCAGCGACTTCTTGAGAATACTTTTCGCCCTTGTAGTTATTGATAAAAGCACAAAAATCCGTAAAATAATCCGTCGTTTTCGTCTGATAAAAATTGTCTAATGCCCAATTCCACCCCTTTTTTTTGATACGCAAACTGCGAGAAGGGTAAACTGCCTTGCGAGAATCCCAATCGTGATAGTACCAGTTGATTGTTTTTCTAACCCTCCGAATATTAAACCTCTTTTGAAGCTTTTTCAGATTCCAAAACAGCCAAGGGATTGTATGTATATGTTCGTGTGAATCGAAATGCGAAATTGATACGCCATGATCTAGCAGCTTGGCAACCTGCTGTTCCCATTCTATCCAGATAGCCTTCAATAACGCAGGCGTTGGACGAGGCAATTTGCCTGTAAATACGCCCTTTTCGTCAATCAGTTTTGTATCATAAAAAACCTGGGGAGTCGTTAATGCTGTAAACTCCGTCAGCGTTAGATGAATCCCAAATGAAAAATCTGAAAAATCGGGGATGTGTTGTACAGCATCCTGAAAGGCAGGACCATTCGCCATCAGTGTCGAGGAAGTCACTCGTCGCTGACTCATCATTGATAAAATAGCCTGATTGGTATCCAGGGAATACCCTAAATCATCCGCATTAATGATGATTTTCATCGATTAATTCCTTAAACGTGGTCGTTATGATATGCTCATTTTCAACCTGATCCAAATCAGGTATCTTATAAAGTATGCTTTTGTTGTTCTCCTCAATCACAATAAAGGGTAAATCTTGGAAAACGGCCACTAGGGGACCATTTCGTTTTGAAATTATCAAGTGGGCGAGCAAATTGCGATACCCCTCTTGCTTCAATTTCTGAGAAATCCAGTAAATCAGGGCGTGTTCTACATGCTTTTGTGCAATTCGACAGGAAATCACTAAATCTTGAATGCGTGGAATATCCTCTAATGCAATCGAGATAAACCCGACAATGCCATAATCGCCAAATTTATCCCAACACCGAAAGGCATAGCACAGTATTTCATCTGATGAGAGAAGATCATTGTACTCGTCTAAGCTATACAGGCGGGTTGAAAGATTGAGTTGATTCGAGCGTTGTAACAATTCATAACCCCGTTTTATTTCGGCTTCTTTTTCCGGTTTAAATATTTCCATCTTAATTTCTAAGCTACGCAAAAACGCCTCATAATCATCGCTGAATTTTGTCTGGATTTCTTCTCGTTTCATTTGCGTCATATAGCTTTGTCTTCTTTTGACGCTCATCTCCGTTACTGGGATGTCGAATTCTGGTAAGCTTGGCAACACTGCCATTTGTTTATCCGAATAAAGGCGTACCATCGGTAAACTGAAGGCTATTTCAGCCCGTTCATGGGGCGAATCATCCACGACGGCGAAAGAATCCAAGCCGAGATTGATCCGGGCTGCCAATTCTTTTATATTTTCGCTTTTAGCCCCCCAGTTGATGGCTGGGTAGATAAAATATTCGCTAATACCGAACTTTTCCAAGACTGCCCATGCTTCTTGATAGGTATTTTTGCTCACAATGGTATGGACAACTCCCCTTTGATCGAGTTGACGGATGGTGTCAATGGCTTGTTGGTTTAACCGCACACAGTCTGCTCCATCTTCGATCAAAACGCCTTGCCAGATTGTATTATCAAGGTCCCATACGACACATTTCACTTTTTCAGCAGCTTGGATGGTTGGCTTGAAGCGGACAAAATCGAGCCAGGTAAAAACGAGTCGACATGGACGATCATTTTCAGGGAAAAGAAAAATTCGTGCCTTTGTGTGCGAAAGCTTGAATTCAGAAAAAGGAATGACATAGTAATTAAAACCGGGAACGATTTGAAAGGAGCGCAAAGATAATAGTTTTTCTTCATAATCACATTGCAAATGTAATTTAAAAGGTTCAGTTTCTGGCGAGTAACATTCTAAAACGAAGGCATCAAATTTGGGTAGATTAATTTTATTTTTATTTCTGAAAAACAACTTATCCCTGATTTTCTTCAAAGCCCTAGTTAATTTAAGGGTGGGGGAAATAAAGTGGATCTTTATCCCTAACCAGAGCACAAGCCGTGAAAGTCCACGACTGATGCGCTCCAAACGGCGTATTTTCTTTGGAGATAATCCTATCGGATTGAAAAAGCACTCTATTTTTGCCCACGGTTCAAATCGACAATCAACACTGTCAGAAAATAAGCCAGAAAAGGCGGTATTTTCTACGAAACCATATTTCATTCTAACACATTCTAAGTCGAGACGGGGCTTGTATTTCAGACAAGTTTGGTAGCAAGTTGGGTAGGCACATTCCAAGCAGTGTTCTTCCCACTGTAATAATGCAACTGATTCAACATTTTCTGGGGGCAATTGTGTTTTTCCCCCTTGAAGATATTTTTCATTCGAGTATTGTCGAACATTTTTCCAAGTCATATCAAACATACAACAATCTCCATTTAAGTAGCTCAACAAAACTAATTTTGGGGGAGTTTTTCGTTGTTTCGGGAATGGAGCGGAGCGTATTTCCCGCAACGAAGTTAGCGTAGCTAAACGTAGTCAGCGAAGCAATGCCATTAAGTTAAGGATAAAACCATACATGTAGGGTGGATTAAGCGGAGCGTATCCACCTAATTAATCTATAAATTAAGGTGGATACGCTATCGCTTAATCCACCCTACATAGTCTTAACTTAATGGCATTGAGTCAGCGAAGAGGGTTTAGCTACGCTAACTTCGTTGCGGGAAATCCGCTTCGCTCCATTCCCGAAACAACTGAATAAAATCAAAAAAATCCTATTTTTTAAAAAAATAGGATTTTTATTTAAGCCGGAGTCGCTCTCAAACTTTCCTGTACTAATGCTTTACCAAAATAGTTAACTTCTGCCCCTTTAAGAGGGAGCTCTTTCGCAAGTTGTTCCATTGCTTTATTTTCCTGATACTCACATGATAACGCTGAGCGATGCCCCCCAAAGTTTGACCTGCTCTAACCCTGTGAATAATCTTTTTCAGTTTGGGTTTATTCCTTGATTTTTGTAAGGCAGCAACTGTGGTTGGTACCTTCAAAGATTGACCCCATTTCACCATGTTACCTTTAATTTCGTTCCATTGGCGTAGTAGAGGCACCGTTGTTCCATAACGTTTGGCAATCATCGTCAAATTTTCGCCTCTGCGGACATTATGCGTCTGTGTTTTTGCAAGCACCGTGCCTCGTATTTTTAAGCGTTTTCCGACATAAAGCGGACGAGCCGCATTGAGCTTATTCAACTGACGGAGTTCTGCAACCGTTGTTCCATAACGTTTGGCAATCGTCGTCAAATTTTCGCCTCTGCGGACTTTATGCCTCTGTGTTTTTTTATGCGTCTGTGTTTTGGCAACAACCACCGTCGTTTTAGACGTTGGTACTTTTAAGCGTTTTCCGGCCATAAGCGGCCCAGTTTTGAGCTTATTCAACAGACGGAGTTCGGCAAGCGTTGTTCCATAACGTTTGGCAATCGTCGTCAAATTTTCGCCTCTGCGGACTTTATGCCTCTGTGTTTTTTTATGCGTCTGTGTTTTGGCAACAACCACCGTCGTTTTAGACGTTGGTACTTTTAAGCGTTTTCCGGCCATAAGCGGCCCAGTTTTGAGCTTATTCAACAGACGGAGTTCGGCAAGCGTTGTTCCATAACGTTTGGCAATCGTCGTCAAATTTTCGCCTCTGCGGACTTTATGCCTCTGTGTTTTTTTATGCGTCTGTGTTTTGGCAACAACCACCGTCGTTTTAGACGTTGGTACTATTAAGCGTTTTCCGGCCATAAGCGGCCCAGTTTTGAGCTTATTCAACTGACGGAGTTTGGCAACTGTTGTTCCATAACGTTTGGCAATCGTCGTCAAATTTTCGCCTCTGCGGACTTTATGCCTCTGTGTTTTTTTATGCGTCTGTGTTTTGGCAACAACCACTGTGTTCGTCGTTTTAGACGTTGGTACTTTTAAGCGTTTTCCGACATAAAGCGGACGACCTGCTTTGAGCTTATTCAACTGACGGAGTTCGGCAAGCGTTGTTCCATAACGTTTGGCAATCATCGTCAAATTTTCGCCTCTGCGGACCTTATGCGTCTGTGTTTTGGTGCGCGGCGGTTTTGAGTAATTCGCTTGCACCAATAAGCTTTTTGCTGGTATTTTAGCAAGTGCCAGTTGAAATTGGCCAACCTTGTCAACAGGAAGAGTAATATAATGCGGACCTTTTGGTGCCGTTACCCCACGTCTATAGGCGGGATTTAAGCGTTTCAACTCTGTGACTGATAATCCCGTTAATTTAGCGGTTGAAGACAGCTCAATTTGACGACCAACATTCAAGCGTTTCAAATAAAGCTTATTGGCAATGCTTTGCAATTGAATCCCATATTTTTGAGGATTAGCCACTACTTTGCATAGTCCCAATAATTTAGGCACATATTCACGGGTTTCTCTAGGCAATTTGAGTGACCAAAAATCGGTCGGTTGATCTAATCGCTTATTTTTTTTAATCGCCTTTGCGACATTACCTTCACCATAGTTATAGGCTGCCAGTGCGATAAACCAATCTCCATCAAACAACTTATGGAGATATTGCAGATAATCTAAGGCAGCAGAGGTTGATTGGATGATGTCGCGCCGTCCATCATACCAATAATTTTGTTTCAGCCCATAATCTTTTCCGGTAGCTGGCATAAATTGCCACAGCCCCGCCGCACTCTTATGTGAAAGTGCTAAGGGTTCATAAGCACTTTCAATGGCAGGCAATAAAGCAATCTCTAAGGGCATGTTCCGTTTTTCAAGTTCTTCAACGATATGATAAAGATAAGGCTGAGCCTTGGTCGTAATTCTTTTGAAATAAGAAGGAGAATTGACAAATTTACCAAATGCTCTTTGTATCCGGCTGTTATCAACCGCCTGCATCCCATAACCCTGGCGAAGACGCTGCCATAAGTCAACTGTTACTTTGTTATTGAGCTTTAGGGTGAGTATATCGTCAATAACTTGTTTCGTATTGAGATTGTTTTCAGTGAGTTTAACAGAAGTTTTTTTATCTCTGCGCGTGTTCGTAGCGGGTTTGCTCACCTCTGGCCTACTGGTGTGTTGAACTTCAATAGACCTCGCTTCATTAAGTATCAGGTCCACGGCGGTAGGTGCCGCATGATTTCCCTTCTCAATTGAAAGCGAGTCGGGTTTGGTAGCTAAGTTGTTGCAGCCAAGTAAGCTGGCAACAACCAATAAAAGTGATAGTGTGCTATATATTTTCATAACAATAAGCAATTCCCCAAAAAAAAAGAAAGGTTAGTTAAATTATTTGGCAAGTTTTGGGTTCGTGTCGCGCTAAGCCTTGCCCCATCAAAATCTTATTTGATGGTGCCAGTTCAGGCAACCACTTTAGATGATTAGCATCTAATAGTACAATCACTGTCGAGCCCATATTAAACCGCCCCATTTCTGCTCCGCGTTGTAAGACCGTTTTTTCAGAATAATGCCAATGCTCAATTTGAGATAAGCGATTGGGTGTTACTGTACCTGCCCACACGGTTTCTATACTGCCGACAAATATTGCTCCTACTAAAATCAAGGCCATAGGCCCGAATTCCGTTTCAAAGAGACAAATCACCCGCTCATTGCGGGCAAACAAATTGGGTATTACTCGAGCGGTTCGCTGATTAACACTGAATAATCGCCCCGGTACATACAGCATATCGGTTAACAAACCCGTCACTGGCATATGGATACGATGATAATCTTTAGGTGACAAATACAAGGTGCAAAACAAGGCCTGTTTAAATAAATTGACCATTTTCGCATTTCCACCTAATAATGTATTAAGATAATAAGAACGACCTTTGGCTTGCAATAAGCTGCCATTATCAATTTGACCGATCTGACTGATTTCTGCATCGACGGGACTGATAAGTTCCGCCTCGTCCAGCGGACGCGCCTTAGAGTTTAGAGGGCGAGTGAAAAATTGGTTAAAACTGGTATAATCACGCACATTCGTTGATTGTGCTATATTCATATCCACGCCATAATAATTAATAAAGCGTTTAATCATCCAATGGCTCACTGCCCCCATTTGTAAGCGCGTGAGTTTTAATATTAAGCGCGACAGCAAATGTTGTGGTATAAGATACTGTGGTAGGGTTAACAACTGATCGCTCAAAGTGTTTTTCATAATAAAATAATTTTTTAGCTGAAGTCAATAGGAATATCCACTTTTTTTACTCAACTTTTTAATTGAGTTGTTTTGATTCAAATCAATTGCAAGATTTTAGCCATAATTTTTTATGTCCAAGATAAATCTTGGACTCCTATAGTCGCTCTGAGTGTTTTACTGGTACAATTATAATTTATTTATAGAAGGAATTTTCATTTTGAACGAAGAATTTCCCCGTATCAAACGCCTCCCCCCTTATGTTTTTAATATCGTCAATGAGTTGAAAACCCAAGCTCGCGCACGGGGAGAGGACATCATTGATTTTGGCATGGGTAATCCCGATCAACCCACGCCTAAACATATCGTTGATAAATTAGTCGAAGTGGCACAACGCAAGGATACTCACCGTTATTCAGCCTCAAAGGGAATTCCGCGTCTGCGTCGCGCTATCAGTGATTGGTATGCCCGACGTTATGATGTCTCTTTGGATCCAGAAACGGAGGCTATTGTCACTATTGGCTCTAAGGAAGGCTTGGCACATTTGGCTTTAGCAACGGTAGAAACTGGCGATTCTGTGTTGGTGCCCAATCCCGCCTATCCCATTCATCCTTACGGTTTTGTGATTGCAGGTGCTGATATACGCCATGTGCCTTTAGTGCCGGGTATCGACTTTTTTGAGGAGTTGGTCAAAACCATTAATAATTCTTGGCCCACCCCAAAAATATTGCTGCTCAATTTTCCTGGCAATCCGACAACACAATGTGTTGATTTATCATTTTTTGAACAAGTGGTTGAAATTGCGAAAAAAAATAATATATGGGTGATACATGACTTGGCTTATGCGGATATTGTTTTTGATGGCTATGTTGCGCCGTCGATTTTGCAAGTGCCGGGTGCTAAGGAGATAGCGGTTGAGTCTTTTTCTTTGTCTAAGAGTTATAATATGCCTGGTTGGCGGCTCGGCTTTATGTGTGGTAATCCCACCTTGATTGCGGCTTTGACACGCATAAAATCTTATCTTGATTACGGCACATTTACACCAATTCAAGTAGCAGGTATTGCCGCCCTAGAGGGTCCACAAGACTGTGTGCAGGAAATTCGAGATATGTATTATCAACGTCGCAATGTATTGTGTGATGGTTTAAATGCTTTAGGATGGGCGGTGGAAAAGCCAAAAGCAACGATGTTTGTATGGGCAGAGATACCTGAGCAGTATAAAGCAATGGGCTCGTTGGAATTTTCCAAGAAACTATTAGCAGAGGCGAAAGTGGCAGTGTCACCAGGGATAGGTTTTGGCAATTATGGGGACTCACATGTACGATTTGCGTTGATTGAAAATCCTCATCGTACCCATCAAGCGCTGCGAGGGATTCGGGATATGTTTAAAAACAAAGGAGAAAATTAAAATAGATGTTAAATCCAGTTAAAGTTGGCATACTGGGATTAGGTACGGTTGGTGGTGGCACTGTGCATGTGTTACAGCAGAATGCCGAAGAAATTGCCCGCCGTGCCGGGCGTGGGATTGTTGTTACCCATGCTTGTGCTAAGGATTTGAATAAAACTCATCCGTATAGTACTGATGATATTGTGCTAACGGAACAATTGACGGCGCTGGTTAATAATCCCGAAATAGAGATTATTGTCGAACTGTTAGGCGGCACCACGATAGCGCGAGAGATGACTTTGCAAGCCATCGCCAATGGTAAGCATGTGGTGACGGCTAATAAAGCTTTGATTGCTAAACATGGCAATGAAATTTTTGCCGCCGCGCAAGATAAAGGTGTCATGGTTGCCTTTGAAGCGGCAGTTGGTGGGGGCATACCGATCATTAAAGCAGTACGCGAGGGCTTAGCCGCTAACGAAATTGAGATGATGGCAGGTATTATCAATGGTACCTGCAATTTCATTTTAACCGAAATGCGCGATAAAGGCAGTGCTTTTGCTGATGTGTTAGCTGAGGCGCAAAGTTTAGGGTATGCGGAAAAAGATCCGACGTTTGATATTGAAGGCGTTGATGCCGCCCATAAATTAACGATTTTAGCCTCGATTGGTTTTGGTATTCCCTTGCAGTTTGATAAAGTTTACAGGGAAGGCATTACCAACATCACGCCAGAAGATGTGCAATATGCCAACGAATTAGGGTATAAAATCAAACATTTAGGTATTACTAAGCGCACGAAAAAAGGTATTGAGCTACGTGTGCATCCGACTTTTATTCCCAATAAGCGTTTGCTGGCGAATGTTGAAGGGGTGATGAACGCGGTTTTGGTTGATTCAGACGCGCTAGGCGCATCGCTTTATTATGGCGCGGGTGCTGGCGCATTACCGACTGCCTCTGCGATAGTCGCCGATTTAGTCGATGTCACGCGCACACTGACAACCGATCCCGGTAATCGAGTGCCACATCTTGCCTTTCAACCGAATGCCTTGGTTGATTTGCCGATTGTACCGATAGACGAGATAGAAAGTTCTTATTATCTACGTCTGTCAGCCTTGGATAAGTTGGGAGTGCTGGCGTATATGACAAATATCCTGAGCGATAATGGTATTAGCATTGAAGCCATTATCCAAAAAGAGCCCATTGGCGGTGCTGAACATGTCTCAGTTGTCATGCTAACGCATCAAGTGGTCGAAAAACAATTAAATCGTGCTATCCAAGCGATTGAAAGTTTAGAGGGTATCATTGGTAAAGTGACTCGTATTCGTTTGGAAATGTTGGCAAGTTGAGACTTTATATCTAGACAACAAGAGCGGTGCATTATGGAGTTAACGACCCCAAAAGGTGAAGTATTTAATAACTATATTGTTGGTCCTGAGCAGGCGCATCGTGCGGTGCTAATTATCCACGATTGGTGGGGAATGGTTGATTATAACCATGAGTGGGCTGATCAATTTGCTAAATTAGGTTTCCGCGCTATGGTCGTTGATTTGTATAACGACTATCATCCTGATGATGCAAAAAAAGCAAGTGAATACATGCATCGCCTTGATCAAAAAGTGAATAATCGCAAATTAGAAACAGCCCTAAGGACTTTGCAAGCCCCCAACCGTAAAGTGGCTGTTTTAGGCTGGTCTTTTGGTGGCTTACAAGCACAACATGCGGCTTTGCAAAATCCTGATAGAGTTAATGCTCTCGTGTTATTTTACAGCCGGATTATTGTGGATAAACATAATGCTGCGACATTAAATAGCTCTATGTTGGCTATTTTTTCCGAAACGGAGCGTAGTTGGCCAGATAAACAGGTGGCATTAGAAAATGTGATGAGTAATGCCAATAAAATTTTGGAATGTCATAGCTATGATGCGGATCATGGTTTTGTCAATCCTGATAGCCCACGTTATGACTGTGATGTGACGGAAGAAGCTTGGCAAGTGATGATGACGTTTTTAGATAAAAATCTTGCCTAAGCATCAGTTACGCGCTATTTCATTAAATAGATTAGGAAACAAATGGGGGGCTAATTATCGTTTTTTTATTTAAAGAGGAAGAACTGTGTCAAATTTTGATGATTTTAATTTACATCCTGGTATTCTTAAAGCTGTGCAACAATGTGGCTATACCACAGCCACGCCGATTCAATCGGAAGCGATTCCTAAAGCCCTCAATGGCTTAGATATCATTGCCTCAGCAAACACGGGAACAGGAAAAACGGCCTCTTTTGTGCTGCCAGCCTTGCAGCATCTTAGTAAGCGCCGCTCAAAAAGACAGTATGGCAAACCGTCGGTGTTAATACTGACACCCACGCGAGAATTAGCCAATCAAGTCAGTGAAGCCATTCGCAATTATGGCAAAAATATGCGTGTTTCTAATATCATCTTGGTTGGGGGTATGCCTTATGGTCCACAATTGAAAAGCTTATCACGCCCTGTTGATATAGTAGTGGCAACCCCCGGTCGTTTGTTGGATCTGATAGATCGTAGAAGGATTGATTTATCCAATGTCAACATGTTGGTGCTTGATGAAGCTGATCGTATGTTGGACATGGGATTTGTTGATGAAGTGAATAAAATTGCCGCTCTCACACCAGATGATCGTCAAACCTTGTTATTTACAGCCACTTGGGATGATAAATTGGCAAAATTAGCGCATCGTTTGCTCAAAGAGCCAGAGCGCATTCAAATGGAAACGGAGCCCACCCAAGATAACATTGAGCAGCGTTTACATATTGTTGACAATCTTGCTCATAAAAATCGCTTATTGGAGCATTTACTTGATGATGATGAATTGACGCAGGCGATTATTTTTTCGGCTACTAAAGTGGGGGCGGATGAACTGGCGGATGAATTGAGGTTCCAAGGTCATGCGGCTGCGGCTTTACATGGGGATATGAAGCAGGCGGCACGCAACCGTACTTTGATGAATATGCGTCGTGGAAAATTGCGCTTACTGGTGGCGACTGATGTGGCGGCACGCGGCATTGATCTGACTAGCGTTAGCCATGTCATCAATTTTGATCTACCGCGCTTTGCTGAAGATTATGTACACAGGATTGGTCGCACGGGACGGGCGGGCGCATTGGGGACTGCCATTTCTTTTGTGTTGCCGGATGATGCTCTCCATTTGGCGCGGATTGAACGCTATACCGGACAACGAGTGGACAGGCATGTGATTCCTGGCTTTGAGCCGACGCGCCGCTTGCAACGCTCACAGCCCAAAAAGCGTCAATCTCGTGGCAAAAACTACGGTGGACAGCAGAGGAATGGTCCTAAACGCAAAGGTGGTCGCTACCAGCAGCCAGCACCTCATCATCAGAAGCGGCAAGGTAGCACTGCTGGTAAAAAAATATAAGTATCATCGTCCGTCTGGTGTGCTATAAAATGGTCTTATGCGTACCATCACAACGCGGTGCGTCGTTGGTGCGCCTACAGCCACAGAAGGGCACTTTAGTCGTTTCAGTCAGTTTTAATTGAACAGGCTTAAATTCTGTGCCTTTGTGTGAGCCATCACAAAATGGTTGGTTTATAGACTGCCCACAGGCACACCAATAATAGGTTCCTGCCTCTAATTCAATGAGGTAAGGGGATTTTTTAGCGCATATTGGTTCTGCCATAAATTATCCTTCTCCAAAAGTTGTTGTTAATGAATGATATTGCTGCTCAATTCTTCTCTTATCCAAGTCCCTGATTTTCCACCAGACTTCTTTTTTAATCTGATTTGATCTATGGTCATACCGCGATCCACGGCTTTGCACATATCATAAACGGTTAGCAAAGCAATTTGTACTGCGGTAATGGCTTCCATTTCTACTCCCGTTTGCCCGCTTGTTTTAACGGTGGTTTGGCAATGTACCGCATCGGGTAACGGGGTTAAATCGACGCTGATTTTCGTCAACATCAGTGGATGACAGAGTGGGATCAAGTCACTGGTTTTTTTAGCCGCCATGATGCCAGCAATTCGCGCAATGCCTAAAACATCGCCTTTTTTATGTCCGCCTTCCATGATTAAGCTTAAAGTTTGCGGCTGCATAGTAATGATGCCTTCGGCAATGGCAAGGCGCTCCGTGCTGGCTTTTTCACCCACATCGACCATGTGGGCTTCTCCGGCTTGATTAAAGTGGGTGAGTTTATTCATTATTTACGTCCAAAAATTAAAGTTTTGGCAAGCGTCTCAATTTGACATAATCAAGTAGCCCCTCTAAATCTTCTTTGGTTGACCAAAGAATACCCTGTTTGGGCATAAACTTCAATGCCTCTGCTGTAAAACCCTCATAACTGAAAAACCAGACACGCATCAATTCGGCTTTTCGATCTTGTTTGCTAATTTGCCCTTTCACTTCGATGTGGCCCCAAACTTTAAGAAATTCCAACAAGATGGGGTCTTTCACTTTCCGAAACCAGCCACCCAGTTCTAAATAATCCACTAAATCACCACGCGATAATTTGATGAGTACTGAGCGAATTTTTTCCAGAGAAACCGCTTGTCCATCTTCCTTTAACAGTGCTTGTTGAATTAATGGGGACAAGTAAGCGATTCCACGGCATTTTGCATATAACCAACTACGTCAAAATTATATTGAGGTAGGCGGGTATTTTGAAATTCGTCTAGTACGCTGTCAATTTTATTTTTTTGGGTAGGGTGCGTCCTACGCACAAATAATCGGTAAAGGTGCGTAGGACGCACCCTACAAAACAACATTGACAGTGTACTGTTAGTTATGGCCACTTGGAGTCAAGATCAAAAAAACTTGAACATCGAGTATAAATGTTAAAATATTTTTGTTGATCTACTTAGGGTATAATAACCTTTTTAATCTTCGAATAATCACTATAGCAATTGCCCTGATAGGCTCGCACCGCCACCCAAAAACTCGTCCCCCTGCTTAAATGGGCAGATAATTGGCTAATCTGACTCATATCAAAACTGTGTATATTATCTAAAGTGACGTTACTAATAGGGTTAGAATAGGGCGCATAATAAAACTGATAGCCCTGTGCATTCGCTACCTGATGCCAAGAAGCGGTGGCGTTCTGCCCTTCGATATTCACTTCTAACTGTGGCGTGGGGGGAATGTCCTGACACACATGTTCAGCGATAAAGTCTTGAAACAAGGGCAAACGTGTATAAACGCCATAAAAGTTAGGCAGGGCACATTCTATCCCCCAACTGACAATTCCGACTTGTTGCCAGTCCGTGTCAGTTTCTACAACGAGGGGACCACCACTGTCGCCACCACAAGCATCCGTGCCACCGGCTGGAAAGCCAGCACAAAGCATGGTATCATTCACTTCGCCGCCATAAGAGTTTGGCGCATTGCATACTTCATTTGAAACAATTGGCACAGTCGCTTGTCGCAAATCTTCTGGATAAACTGGATTGTCATTTCTTGTTGAGCCCCAGCCTATCACGGTTGCAATCGTGCCATCAGTGGTTAAATCATTGTAAGGTTCGGCTACTCGTAACACCGGTTGGCTAGAAGGTTTTTTAAGTTGCAACAATGCGATATCCGATCCCGGGTTGTCAACACCATACTCATAATCAGGATGTATTATAATTCGCTTAACCCCAATCAGTTCTCCAGTTCCTACGTTACTCAGGCGACTTTGGCCCAACAAGATCTCGAAACTATTAATTGTCTCTCCTTCAGCGCAATGTCCCGCTGTGAGTACCCAAGATGGATGAATCAAGGTACCAGCACAAAACTGGCCATTAAACAGGTCATAGTCGCGACGGATAAGCGCGGCCTGCCAAGGCCAGTCACCCGATTCTGCACGCTCGCCACCAATAATTTTGGGGGTTGCCGAGTAGCTGGTTTGCAGTAAACAAAGGCTGAGAGCGAAAATAGTCAATAAACGCATTTTTTTATGAACTCCAATAATAGTGGGCGGCAATGCCGGCAAAAATCGCGGCGCCAAACCAGTTATTATTCAAAAAGGCTTGAAAACACTGATCCGGTTTGCGATCTTTTATCAGCCATTGTTGATAAATCACCAAGCCTGCCGCTACCGTTATTCCCATAAGATACAGGCTACCTAAATGAATTTGTTGCCCTATCCAATATAATAGTAGTAATACGGCAATTTGCAAACCAACAATGATGCTTTTGTCTGCTTTGCCAAATAAAATCGCGGTGGATTTGACACCAATTATTAAATCCTCTTCGCGATCTGCCATGGCATACATGGTGTCATAAGCGACTGTCCATAGCACATTTGTGATAAATAACCACCATGCTAAGCTGGGCACTGTGCCGGTTTGCGCGGCATAAGCCATGGGAATTGACCAGCCAAAGGCTGCACCTAAATAGACTTGTGGCCAATGTGTGTAACGCTTCATAAAGGGATAAGTGGCTGCCAAGAGTGCGGCTACCAGGGACAGGACAATAGTCAAGCTATTCATTAATAAGACGAGCCCAAAAGCGAGCAAACATAAGATGATAAACAATATTAAGGCTTCGCGCTCACTGACGCGCCCTGCTGCCAGGGGACGTTCACGGGTGCGGCGCACATGCGGGTCAATGTTGCGATCTGCATAGTCGTTGATGACGCAACCTGCTGATCGCATTAAGATAACGCCTAAAACAAAGACACTTGTCACTAGCAAATTGGGATAGCCGCTGCCGGCTATCCATAATGCCCAAAGGGTTGGCCAAAGTAATAGAAGAATGCCAATGGGACGGTGTAGGCGCATTAATTGGGCATATTGGTGTAATTGTTTTATCATTAGATGATTGGCTTATGTGTGAAAAAAGGAGTCCAAGATTTATCTTGGACGTTATTTCCGATGCAAACGATGAATCAATATTTCACCACGAGTATTAAATCGTACCGGAATGCCTGAAGTGCCCACCCCTGCATGGGTAATTCCCTGCATTTTTTGATAATGCCAATGACCACGGTAATATCTCTTTCCTCGACTCAGATGCTTTATAAAAGGTATGCCGCCCGGCAAACAGACTTGACCAGCATGAGTATGACCACACAGATATAAATCAATGCCCATTTGGGCTGCCAGATCGTACAATTCGGGAGAATGAACGAGGGCAATGGAAAATTCTGTCTCGATCTGTTCCAAGGCATGTAATGCTTGATCAGTGTAATAATAATGCACATCATCAGTACCGATGAATTGGATTCGCTCATCACCTCG
This sequence comes from Candidatus Thiomargarita nelsonii, assembly GCA_000785145.2. GTDB lineage: Bacteria > Pseudomonadota > Gammaproteobacteria > Beggiatoales > Beggiatoaceae > Thiomargarita > Thiomargarita nelsonii_B. Next base: position 30,452 of record JSZA02000025.1, on the reverse strand, counting down.
ATGAATAAAATGGGATTCATTAATTAACATCTGAATGCCGATTTTTTCCATAGGATTGACGATGTGGCAACCATCGTGATTGCCTAAAATGCCAATGAATCCTTGTCGGCTCTGAATGGACTCAATTAAGTATTTTAAACGCTCGATAATGTGTTTATGGTGACCATGTAATTTGGTGCGATAATCTCCGGTGAGTACGCATAAATCTACGGTGCGATTATCTAATAAGCGTAAGATTTTGTCTTCCAATCCTTTCATGCCGTCTAAATGTAAATCTGATAAATGTAAAATAGTCATTCCCTCAAACGCTTTTGGTAAGTTGGGAAAAGAGAGGGAAATGTCCCGTAAGATAATATTTTCTGCGTTGCGTACTCCCCGTTTATAGCCCCCTGTCATATGCAAAAAGAATTCAAAGGTTTTCATCATAAATAACAGTTGATACCAGTGATGAGAGCCTCTGTTTCTATAACGTTTGGATTTCATATTGCTCATTTCCATCCAAAAACGATTAGCAGCCCAGATTTGTCTCAGATTGATCTGATTAGATAAGTTTGTGTTTTTTATAGGCGGGAGAGATTTCATAGTGTTTCTCTGGTGAAAAAATAAACTTATTTATTATATACCCATTTTGCCTCAATAGAAATTTTTAATTAATAAATAAATTAAAAACAAAAAATTAAAATGGTAAAATGCGGCTTTGTGAAAATGGTAAAATGCGGCTTTGTGAAAATGGTAAAATGCGGCTTTGTGAAAATGGTAAAATGCGGCTTTGTTGTTTCGGGAATGGAGCGTAGCGGATTTCCCGAAACCATTTAGCAAAAACAAAAAATTAAAATGGTAAAATGTGGCTTGAGTTTTTTGACAATAAGCATATAAATAGTCCAAGATAAATCTTGGACTCCTAGCACTAACTAAGGAATAAATCTTGGACTCCTAGCACTAACTAAGGAATGAGTTGCTATTTATTCTAAACTCCATTAAAATGACTGGTTTTAATTAACCAGCTCTCCTTGCTTTATGATGTTGCATAAAGCTGCTAAATCCGTAAGGAGTATTATGAAACACTACGAAGTTGTATTTCTCGTTCACCCTGACCAAAGTGAACAAGTGCCTGCTATGATTGAACGTTATCAGACAATGATAGAAGGCAAAAATGGTCTGATCCACCGCCTCGAAGATTGGGGACGCCGTCAGTTGGCTTATTCTATCAACAAAGTACACAAGGCGCACTATGTTCTGATGAATATTGAGTGTGATACTGTGATTATTGATGAACTTGCTGATGCTTTTCGGTTTAACGATGCCGTTATTCGTCATTTGATCATCGTGCAGAAAAAAGCAATTACCAAAGCCTCTCCGCTGGCTAAAAAGGAAAGTACACAGAAATCAGCTGAGTTGCACGACGATAGTCATGATCATGAAGAATAGGCTGCGAGTTATCATCGAACATTTCCACTCTCAATGAGGCATACCATGTCACGTTTTTTATTTCGTCGCAAAAAATATTGTCGATTTACCGCTGAAGGCGTTGAGGAGATCGATTACAAAGATATTGCCACCCTCAAGGGCTATATCACTGAAACTGGTAAAATTGTACCAAGTCGCATTACAGGCACCAAGTCTAGGTATCAACGGCAATTAGCCAAAGCCATTAAATATGCACGTTACTTGGCATTGTTACCCTACACTGACGCACACGAGAATTGAGGTTATTAGCCATGGAAATCATTCTTCTTGAAAAAATAAAACACTTAGGGAATATGGGTGAACATGTTGTAGTCAAAGGGGGATATGGTCGTAATTATTTGATTCCTCATGGAAAAGCGATTTCCGCCACTCAAGAAAATATGGCTGATTTTGAACAACGTCGTGCCGAGCTTGAAGAAACACAAAAAGATGCTCTGACGGATGCCAAGGATCGTGCTGCACAAATACAAGAGATTATCGTCGAGATTGCCGGCAAAGTCGGTCTTGAAGGTAAATTGTTTGGCTCCGTGACGGGGGCTGATATTGCACAAGCGATCAATGACGGGGGAATTAACATTTCCAAACAGCAAATCCGTTTGTCCGATCCTATACGACAGGTTGGTGAATACGACGTAGAAGTTCACTTACATCCTGATGTTGATGCCTTTGTGACTGTTCAAGTGGTTGCTGAAAACTGATAGTTATCAGTTGTCAGTTGTCAGTTTAAAAAAAATCCTATTTCTTTAAGTATGTAGGGTGGGTAGAGCTCCGCTCTACCCACCCTACAATAAAAAATAGGATTTTTAGATTGCCGACGGCGGTGTTGTCAAAACCTGTGGGGTTTTAGCAACACCGCCTTTTCGTTCAACGCAATGTAGATATATCGCCATTCAGCAATGCAGGAGCCTACTTATCCCAATATTCCTATCGACAACAGTGCCATTGAATCCCTAAAAACCCTGCCATTCTCAAGAGAAGCCGAACAATCTGTATTGGGCGGTTTGATGCTCAGTAATGAAAAGTGGATTTCTATTGCTGAAATCGTGACTAAAGAGGATTTTCATCTCCGCGAACATCAAATTCTCTTTAACGCCATCCAATCATTATCTGAAGAAAATAACCCTTGTGATGCCGTCACCCTATCCGAATGGTTACAAAAACATGATCAACTTGATGCCATTGGTGGTGGCGCCTATTTAGGGATACTCGTTGGCAACACCCCCAGCGCCGCGAATATTACTGCTTATGCAGATATTGTGCGAGATCGCTCCATTTTGCGTCAATTGGTACAAGTGGGTACTCAAATTACAGAAAGTGCTTTTAATACCCAAGGGCGTAAAACAGCCGAACTGCTTGATGAGGCTGAAAGATTGGTATTTGAAATTGCAGAAAAAGGCAAACGTAGCCAAACTGGTTTTGCTAAGATTGATGACATTTTGGACAAAACGCTGGAGCGTATTGATAAACTCTCTCAGCAAGAGGGGATTACAGGAATATCGACGGGGTTTAAGGATTTGGATAAGCTCACGTCTGGTTTACAAAAATCTGATTTGATTATTGTGGCGGGACGCCCGTCTATGGGTAAATGTATTGCAAGTGATTGTAAAATTATGCTTGCAGATGGCCATCTGGCTACCATAGAAGAAATTTACCACCGCAAAAAAGCTCAATTACTCACATTAGAACAAAACTATCAATTTTATTTGACCCAACCCACTGATTTTATATATGATGGTATCAAACCTGTTTTTAGAGTAACGACTGACTTAGGTAGATCTATAGAAACGACATTGACACATCCATTTTTAACCCTTCAAGGCTGGCATCCCTTGTCAGACATTTCTGTTGGGGAAAAAATCGCGGTGCCTAGAAAAATAGGCGTGTTTGGTATTGAGAGATTAAGAGAATGTCAAATTAAACTCTCAGCCTATCTTATAGGGGATTGTCAGACCAATAGTCATCCTCAAATACAAAAAGATTTTAGTGAAGCAGTTGAGCAAATTGGTACGGATAATGCAAGACAAATAAGGTTAGAAAATGCCAAAGGGAAATTGATTCCCTCTATTATTTTCAAGTTAGAGTTGACACAAATTGCTCTATTTTTAAATCGCCTATTTGCAACAGAGGCTTGGATTGAGCATAATAAAATAGTCTATAGCAGTGTTCATGACGAACTTATCAAACAAGTTCAACATCTCCTATTGCGCTTTGGGATTATTGCAACACATTGTGAAGGGTGCCAACTTAAAATATTGGACACAAACTCTATTCTTATATTTATTAAGAAAATTGGTATTTTTACCAAAAAACAGGTTTTGTCTGACATACAAGCGATTTTGGAACCCATCGCACCTGTCAAAGATGAGCATGAGATTTATTGGGATAAAATCAAAGCGATTGAAGCGGTAGGCTTAAAACCAGTTTATGACTTGACTATCCCTGAGACTCATAATTTTGTAGCCAATGATGTTTGTGTTCATAATACCTCATTTGCCATGAATCTGGCAGAACATGCAGCACTTCATAACAAAATGCCCGTTGCAGTCTTCAGCATGGAAATGTCTAATGAACAATTAGCTATGCGCTTAATTTCCTCCTTGGGAAAGGTGAATTTACAAAATGTGCGTACTGGCAATCTTGAGGATAATGATTGGTCTCAAATGATAGAAGCGGTTAGCGAACTAACACAATCCTATTTATTCATTGATGAGACACCCGCCTTAAATCCAACTGAGTTACGATCACGCGCACGCCGTTTAGCCCGTGAAAAAGGCCAATTAGGCTTAATTGTGATTGATTATTTACAATTAATGCAAGTACCAAATAACAAGGAAAATCGTACTAATGAAGTATCTGAAATCTCTCGTGCCCTCAAATCTTTGGCAAAAGAACTGAATGTGCCAGTTGTTGCACTATCACAATTGAATCGCAGCCTAGAACAACGATCTAACAAACGTCCAATTATGTCAGATCTGCGGGAATCGGGCGAGATTGAACAATCAGCAGATTTAGTGCTATTTATTTACCGAGATGAAGTCTATAACGAAGATAGTCCCGACAAAGGCAAAGCAGAAATAATTATTGCTAAACAGCGTAATGGCCCCATTGGCACAATAATTCTGACTTTTGAGGGACAATTTACTAGATTCGAAAATAATACTGAATTCACTTATCATGGAGAATGACTAACATGAGCCGTCCTACTCGTGCCTTCATTGATTCTGCCGCCCTACGTGCTAACTTGCAACGAGTAAAAGCTTGTGCGCCTCGGCAGCGCGTTATGGCAGTCGTCAAAAGCAATGCTTATGGTCATGGTGCCATCAAGGTAGCCAAACTACTTCAATCCGATGTAGATGCGTTTGCGGTGCGTTCTGTTGAAGAAGCACTACAACTGCGGGAAACGGGCATCAGAAAGCCTATTGTTTTGCTTGAAGGTTTTTTTCAATCTAATGAATTACCAGAAATTGCGAAACAAGAATTACAAATAGTTATCCATACATCAAAGCAATTTGAATATTTGCTTAAAGCACGTATTGAAAAACCAGTCACTGTCTGGTTGAAAGTTGATACCAGTTTGCATCGTTTAGGTTTTAGGCCAGATGAGATTGAGCCTATTTACAAAATGCTCAAACAGTGTTCAAACGTAGCACCGCCCATTCGTTTGATGAGTCACCTCAGCTGTGCGGATGATCGTCAAGATGCCAGCACAGAAGAACAAACTCAAATGTTTATGGCACTTGCTAGACACCTCGAACTCGAAACATCATTAGCCAATTCAGCGGGGATACTAGGTTGGCCTCAAACTCATTGCGATTGGGTACGCCCAGGCATTATGCTGTATGGCGTATCTCCGTTTCCCGATAGTGTGGCGAGACAGGAAGGTTTACAGCCAGTGATGCAATTGCAATCGGCTTTAATCAGCGTCAAGCGACTCCGTAAAGGTGATAGCATTGGTTATGGTGCGACTTGGACTTGTCCACAAGCCATGCCTGTTGGCGTGGTTGCAATTGGTTATGCTGACGGCTATCCGCGCCATGCGCCTTCTGGCACACCAGTGCTGGTGAATGGTAGGCGTGTACCGTTGATCGGACGGGTATCTATGGATATGATAACAGTGGATTTGCGTAGCCAACCAAATGCTAGCATTGGTGATCCGGTGCTGTTATGGGGCAAAAATTTGCCCATAGAAGAAATTGCCAGTCTAGCAGGCACGATTGGTTATGAATTGCTTTGTAATATAAACAGTCCATTGAAACAAACGCCTTAACAAGTTGATTGGCTCGTATAGATTTTGGAGTCCAAAGCTTTAGCTTTGGAAACCCACGTCCAAAGCTAAAGCTTTGGACTCCAAAATATTACGAGCCGGTTTTTTTTTTTTATTTCTGATAATGTCTATTTTCAAAGGTTAGAAAATCCATTCCTCGTTCCCACGCGAGGCAAAGGAATGCCTGCCCCGACGCTCTGCGTCGAGTATGCGAAAAAAAATCCTATTTTTTGAAAAAATAGGATTTTTCACGACACGTATGGGAATTACCGCTCTCCTGCACTAGGCAAAAACATCCACCTCAATACCCGCCCCTTTTGCAATTTTCAAAGCCAACTGTTGAAATTCGCGGTATGCACTGGGAATGATATCCCCATAAGCACCCAGTGCCCCATCTGCTGGCTTCAGATGAAAAATAGGTTTACGCGCTTCTTGAGCCAGCGGAATCAGGCTATAATAAGTTTTAAATATCTTCAAACAATAGGGATCATCTTTCAATGAAAACATTTTTTCTTCAGAATCATTTAATATCGCATGATGATAAACATTTGGAATCTGCATCATCCATTTTGGATAAGTGTTGGTACCGCGATACAATAAAATGGGTTGTTGAAAGATAACATATCCAAGCATTTTTCCTAGCCGCTGTATTCCCCATTTTCGTAGGCTGGCACCTAAATATTTTAAGGCTTGCACTGAAAATAAATCGGGTATTAAAGGCACAACGACATAATCCGCCACACTTAAGGCACTACGATTAATGGCGCCTAAATTTGAGCCTAAATCCAATAAAACAATATTAGCGCTTTGAGCCAAATCCTCTAAAACTCGCCAAAAATCTGAAATAATTGAAGTCTCATTCAATAGAGACATATTTCCGCAGAAAAGCGTTAATTGTTCTTCAACTTCTTGAAGTGGCTGCTGTAAAACGGTATTCGGTTCAAACCATTTGTCTTCCAATTCATCTTCATCAAGAAAAGCCGCAGTTAGCTTAGCTTGGGGATCCAAATCGGCGACAATCACGCCTAAATCTCGAAACATCCAAGCGAGATGTAAGCCAAAAACGTTTTACCAACGCCACTGGCTGGATTAAAAATGGCAATAATACTCATAGCCGGCTCCTAATAATGACTAAAACGTGGGTTTCTCCTAAGTCAAATTCTGGTGGCGGATTACCATTTTTTTCAAGTGCTTGACGAGCAATGGGAATACCAAAGCCAAAGCGTTGCACATAACCCATATTTTTCATCACTTCTGCGAGGTGAGGATTACGGTAATCTGTGACACCCGGTTGAGCAAAATTTTGCCGATTCACTTGTCCAAAAGGTCCCCCTGGATTGTGAATTTCAATTCTATCATTAAACCAAGTGATTCGCACTGGCGCATGAGTACCTTCATAAAGACGATGTAAGACAGCATTTCTCGCTAATTGTTGCAATGCAACTAAGGGATAATCAGCTTGATTAGTTTCAATCGGCTGGGTAGTCAGATCAGAATTGACTAAAATGTGAGATTGGAATATTTCATCTAAAGCATTTAGCATGATAGACAAATTACCCGTTATTTCTTTACGATCTTTTATCGGATCGGTTAATGTAGTGCCGTCGATTCTAAGAAATTGAATATAGCTACCCGGTACAATTTGTTGAGGCTTTTTTCCAAAGACTAAGATACCAAGGACAGTCGCAATGAAAAGTTGTTTCGGGAATGGAGCGGAGCGGATTTCCCGATACGAAGTCAGCGAAGCTAAACCCTCGACTAACAAATCTCATGGCAGCCAATTGTTGTTCAATTGAACGTTGATTTTGTTCCAAAATATCGGCGGGTAAAGCGACAGGTAAATATTTTTGCACAAAAAATTCCAAATTGAGATCATCTAAGCTTGTCGAAACAAGTGGTTGAATATTAAATGGTAAATCCCTAGAACGATGTTTTTCTATGAGACGACGTTCTTCTTCAGGAGTCGCCAATGCTAAACTTGGACCAAGGCGCACCCAAACACGCCCCTCGTAGCGTACTGGCGGACTGTCAGAAGGTTCAACAATAACAACAACTAATTCGCAACCCGCCAATATTCGCTTTTGAACGATCATGGTGGGAAAAGGGAGTATATCGGAGAGAGTCAATAAAAGCTTATCAGTGATCTCAAGATTGGCACAACTGCCATCATCATTAACACCAATAAATATCACGCCGGCTTGTTGGTGATTCGGCAAGTCATTGGCAAAAGCACAAATCACTCGACGAATTCGATCCGAAACTGAAGCTTTACGTTCGACTCTATCGGATTCAAGATCATTTAATAGGGTTTCTAATTCTTGAGTATTCATAATAAAAATTTTCGCCAAATAAAGCACCTTTAGTTTTGGGCTCAAAAATAGCATAAAATTTCCAAAAATACTATAAAACCTTGAATCACGGATTATACGGATGACACGGATTGCGCGGATTAAAAACATAAACAATTAAACGTCAGTTATCTTATCAATCTGCGCTTGTCGTTTTTTATGACTTTATTAAAAAAAAGAATGACTGACAAATCATATCAAAATCGGTTAATGGATATATATTTAATATCAAACTATTAATAACAATGCCCGTGCTTTTTCAGTCAATGTGATATTGAGTCTACAATGTGAATTGTTAAATTTTTTTGACCTCAACAATTTTATAGACTATATTTTGAATATATACGGCGCGTACTTTAAAACAGTGAAAATCTAAAAGGTCAAAAAAATCCTATCCCTCAATACTTCGGGACAAGCTTTTTAAAAAAATAGGATTTTTCATACTGGCAGATATGGAAAGTGCGTTCAGTATAAATCTCTGCTCATGCAGGGATGAATGATGATGTTTTAGATAATTCAATAACTAAGGAGACAATGCTAATGTTTTTTGGTAAAAAACTTAGTTTGACTCTTGCGCTTGTTCTCACATTGATAACAAGTCTGCAAGGGGAGAGCTATGCAATTGAGGGTGGTGGTCACATCACTGGCACGGTGGCGGACAATGTCGGAAATCCTTTAAAGGATATTTGGGTAACGGCTTACCGTTGGGATGGTAGTCGTTGGGACAGGGCTAGATATGACCGGACTGAGGTTTCTGGCAATTATGCCATTGGCGGTTTGGATACAGGGACTTATCGCATTAAGTTCTATGATTCTTCACGGACTTATGCCACCGAGTATTACGACAATGCGTTGGATATTGAGAGTGCCACGGATATTTCGGTAACTGCCAACACGATCACGTCCAACATCAATGCCCAATTGGTTTTGAAAGGTCAGATCACTGGCACGGTGACGGACAGTGCCGGAAATCCTTTACAGTCTATTAGCGTGACGGCTTACCGTTGGGATGGTAGTCGTTGGAACTCGGTTCGTTCTGACTATACTAATGCATCTGGCAGTTATGACATTGGCGGTTTGGATACAGGGACTTATCGCGTAAACTTCAGCCACTATACTTATGTCAACGAGTATTACGACAATGCATTGGATATTGACAGTGCCACGGATATTTCTGTAACTGCCAACACGATCACGTCCAACATCAATGCCCAGTTGGCTTTAAAAAGTCACATCACTGGCACAGTGACGGACAGTGCCGGAAATCCTTTAGAGAATATTAACGTAACGGCTTACCGTTGGGATGGTAGTCGTTGGGACTATGTTCGTTCTGACTATACTAATGCATCTGGCAGTTATAACATTGGCAGTTTGGAGTCCGCTACTTATCGCGTCAAGTTCAGCCGCTCTGCTTATGCCACCGAGTATTACGACAATGCGCCGGATATTGACAGTGCCACGGATATTTCGGTAACTGGCAACACGACTACGTCTAACATTAATGCCCAGTTGGCTTTGAAAGGTCAGATCACTGGCACGGTGACGGACAGTGCCGGCAATCCTTTAGAGTCTATTCGCGTGACGGCTTACCGTTGGGATGGTAGTCGTTGGGACAGTGCTAACTCTGAGCGGACTGATGCTTCTGGCAGTTATGACATTCGCTTGGATGCCGATACTTATCGCGTCAAGTTCGACCGCTATAATTATGTCACCGAGTATTACGACAATGCGTTGGATATTGACAGTGCCACGGATATTGCGGTAACGGCCAATGCGACTACGTCCAACATCAATGCCCAGTTGGCTTCTTTGAAAGGTCAGATCACTGGCACGGTGACGGACAGTGCCGGAAATCCTTTACAGTCTATTAGCGTGACGGCTTACCGTTGGGATGGTAGTCGTTGGAACTCGGTTCGTTCTGACTATACTAATGCATCTGGCAGTTATGACATTGGCGGTTTGGATACAGGGACTTATCGCGTAAACTTCAGCCACTATACTTATGTCAACGAGTATTACGACAATGCATTGGATATTGACAGTGCCACGGATATTTCTGTAACTGCCAACACGATCACGTCCAACATCAATGCCCAGTTGGTTTTAAAAAGTCAGATCACTGGCACGGTGACGGACAGTGCCGGAAATCCTTTAGAGAATATTAACGTAACGGCTTACCGTTGGGATGGTAGTCGTTGGGACTGGGTTAGTTCTGACTATACTAATGCATCTGGCAGTTATAACATTGGCGGTTTGGATACAGGTACTTATCGCGTCAGGTTCAGCCACTCTAATTATGTCACTGAGTATTACGACAATGCGTTGGATATTGACAGTGCCACGGATATTTCGGTAACTGCCAACACGACCACATCCAACATCAATGCCCAGTTGGCTTCTTTGAAAGGTCACATCATTGGCACGGTGACGGACAGTGCCGGAAATCCTTTACGGTATATTAACGTGACGGCTTACCGTTGGGATGGTAGTCGTTGGGACTGGGTTAGTTCTGACGATACTAATGCTTCTGGCAGTTATAACATTGGCGGTTTGGATACAGGGACTTATCGCGTCAAGTTCGGCGACTCTTATCATAGTTCTGTATACACCAAGTATTACGACAATGCGTTGGATATTGACAGTGCCACGGATATTTCGGTAACTGCCAACACGATCACGTCCAACATCAATGCCCAGTTAGTTTTGAAAGGTCAGATCACTGGCACGGTGACGGACAGTGCCGGAAATCCTTTACGGTATATTGACGTGACGGCTTACCGTTGGGATGGTAGTCGTTGGGACAGGGCTAGATATGGCCGGACTGATGTTTCTGGCAGTTATGACATTCGCTTGGATACCGGTACTTATCGCGTCATGTTCAGCCACTATAATTATGCCACCGAGTATTACGACAATGCGTTGGATATTGACAGTGCCACGGATATTGCGGTCACGGCCAACACGACCACGTCCAACATCAATGCCCAGTTGGTTTTGAGAGGTCACATCACTGGCACGGTGACGGACAGTGCCGGAAATCCTTTACGGTATATTAACGTGACGGCTTACCGTTGGGATGGTAGTCGTTGGGACTATGCTAAGTTAGAGCGGACTGATGCTTCTGGCAGTTATAACATTGGCGGTTTGGATGCAGGTACTTATCGCGTCAAGTTCGACCGCTATGATTATGTCACCGAGTATTACGAGAATGCGTTGGATATTGACAGTGCCACGGATATTTCGGTAACAGGCAACGCGACTACGTCCAACATCAATGCCCAGTTGGCTTTGAAAGGTCACATCACTGGCACGGTGACGGACAGTGCCAGAAATCCTTTAGAAAATATTAACGTGAGGGCTTACCGTTGGAATGGTAGTCGTTGGGACTCGGTTCGTTCTGACTATACTAATGCTTCTGGCAGTTATAACATTGGCGGTTTGGATGCCGGTACTTATCGCGTAAACTTCAGCCGCAGTTCTTATTCTGCTTATACCACCGAGTATTACGACAATGCGTTGGATATTGACAGTGCCATGGATATTTCGGTAACTGCCAACACTACCACGTCCAACATCAATGCCCAGTTAGCTTTGAAAGGTCAGCTCACTGGCACGGTGACGGACAGTGCCGGAAATCCTTTAAAGTCTATTAAGGTGACTGCTTACCGTTGGGATGGTAGTAGTTGGAAATCGGTTCGTTCTGACCAGACTGATGCTTCTGGCAGTTATGATATTGGCCGTTTGGATGCCGGTACTTATCGCATTAAGTTCTATGATTCTTCAAATACTTATGCCACCGAGTATTATGACAATGCGCTGAATATTAACAGTGCCACGGACATTACAGTAACGGCCAACATGACCACATCCAACATCAATGCCCAGTTGGCTTTGACAGGTCGCATCACTGGTACAGTGACGGACAGTTCCGGAAATCCTTTACAGTCTATTAGCGTGACGGCTTACCGTTGGGATGATAGTCGTTGGGACAGGGCTATAAATGACCATACTGATGCTTCTGGTAGTTATAAGATAGGCCGTTTGGATACTGGTACTTATCGCATTGAGTTCTATGATTCTTCAAATACTTATGTCAACGAGTATTACGACAATGCATTGGATATTGACAGTGCCACGGATATTTCTGTCACGGCCAACACCACATCTAACATCAATGCCCAGTTGGCTTTGAAAGGTCACATCACTGGCACGGTGACGGACAGTGCCGAAAATCCTTTAGAGTCTATTCGCGTGACAGCTTATCGTTGGGATGGTAGTCGTTGGAACCGTGCTAACTCTGAGTGGACTGATGCTTCTGGCAGTTATGACATTCGCTTGGATGCTGCTACTTATCGCATTGAGTTCTATGATTCTTCACGGACTTATGCCACCGAGTATTACGACAATGCGTTGGATATTGACAGTGCCACGGATATTGCGGTCACGACAGGCGCAACCACATCTAATATCAATGCCCAGTTGGTTTTGAAAGGTCACATCACTGGCACGGTAACGGACAGTGCCGGAAATCCTTTAGAGGATATTTGGGTAATGGCTTACCGTTGGAATGGTACTAGTTGGGACAGTCCTAACTCTGGCCGGACTGATGCTTCTGGCAGTTATGACATTCCCTTGGATGCCGGTACTTATCGCATTGAGTTCTATGATTCTTCACGGACTTATGCCATCGAGTATTACAATGGTGCGCTGAATATTAACCGTGCCACGGATATTGTGGTCACGACAGGCGCGACCACCTCTAATATCAATGCCCAGTTGGCTTTGGCAGGTCACATCACCGGCACCGTGACGGACAGTACTGGAAATCCTTTAAAGTCTATTTGGGTAATACCTTACCGTTGGGATGGTGGTCGTTGGAACTTGGTTCGTTATGACCTGACTGATGCTTCTGGCAGTTATAACATTAGCGGTTTGGCGGTTGGCACTTATCGCCTCTGGTTCAGGGATAATAGCGGGACTTATGCCGCCGAGTATTACGACGATGTGCCGGATTTTGACAGTGCCACGGATCTTGTGGTAACCAGCGGCACGACCATTTCTAACACTGATGCACAGTTGGATTTGGCAGCTCATATCACTGGCACGGTGACGGACTCTGCTGGTAATCCTTTAAAGGAGATAAATGTGGCGGCTTACCGTTGGAACGGCAATCGTTGGGTTTGGGTTAGTGCTGATTTGACTCTGGAGTCCGGCAGCTATGATCTTGGCACGCTGAAGACCGGTACTTATCGCCTCCGGTTTAGGGATGCGTCAGGGACTTATAGGACTGAGTATTATGATAATGTGTTGGATTTTGAGAATGCCACCGATCTTGCGATAACAGTCGGCACGACCACGTCCAACATCAATGCACAGTTGGATTTGGCAGGTCACATCACTGGCATGGTAACGGACAGTGGCGGATATTCTTTAAGTAATATTGGGGTGACGGCTTACCGTTGGAACGGCACTCGCTGGGTTTGGGCTAATCTGACTTTTACTAATTCGGCTGGCTATTATGATCTTGGCGGTTTGGCTTCTGACATTTATCACGTCCGCTTCAGGGATGCTTCAATGACTTATGTCATCGAATATTACGACGATGCGCCAAATATTAGCAGCAGCACGGAGATTGCGGTAACGGCAGGCGCGACCACTTCCGACATCAATGCAGTATTGGCCGCTTTCGTCAGAAGAAGCAAGGCTGTTAGCGAGGGCACGCCTTATAGCTTGTGGGAGCAGATGAATAGTTCGTCTTCCCTGATCGCTGCCGAGCATCTGGTCATCGGAGATATAGACGGTTCCGGTCAAGATGATGTGATTTTCGACTTTGGCGATGGCTTATGGGTGTGGATGAATAACAAGGAATGGGTTCAATTGCACAGTTCATCGGCTCATAAGCTGTTCACGGGAGATATAGACGGTACGGGTCAAGATGATGTGATTGTCGACTTTGGCGATGCGATTTGGTTGTGGATGAACAACAGCGAATGGTTTCAATTGCAAAGTTCATCTCCTCAGAGCATGGTCATGGGAGATATAGACGGTAATGGTGAAAACGATGTCTTTATCGACTTTGGCACCGGTATTTGGTTGTGGATGAACCAGAGCGAATGGCTTCAATTGTACACGATCTCATCTCAGAGTATGGTCATGGGAGATGTAGATGGTAGTGGTCAAGACGATGTGATTTTCGACTTTGGCACCGATATTTTGCTGTTCATGAACAATAGCGAAAAGCTTCAATTGCAAAATTTATCGTCTCAGGGCATGGTCATGGGAGATGTAGATGGCAGTGGTGAAGATGATGTGATTTTCGACTCGGGTGCAGGGATTTGGCTGTTCCTGAATAATAGTGAAACGCGGAAATTGCACGACTTATCATCTCAGAGCATGGTGACTGGAGATATAGACGGTAACGGTCAAGACGATGTGATTTTCGACTTTGGTGAGCAAGACGGGATTTGGCTGTTGATGAATAATAGCGAATGGCTCTTATTGCACATTTTATCGTCTCAGCACCTGAGCACGGGAGATGTAGATGGTAGCGGTTTAGATGATGTGATTGTCGATTTGGGTGAGAATTATGGGATTTGGGTGTGGTTGAACAACAGTATTTGGGTTCAATTGCATTCCTTATCGTCAGAGACGGTGATAGATGAGATGCTGTCGGATGATGGTGATCTCATGCTCTTGCCTTAAAATTTTGGAGTCCAAGATTTATCTTGGGCTCGTCCAAGATAAATCTTGGACTCCTTGACCACCACTTGCACCCCCCCCACTTAATCTGCTATCTTGCCACATTTTTCTTATTTAATCTATTATGACACGACTAATCTTTATTACAGGTGGCGTAGTCTCTTCACTTGGCAAAGGCATTGCATCTGCCTCTTTAGGGGCTATCCTTGAAGCCCGTCAACTTAAAGTCACTTTAATTAAATTAGATCCCTATATCAATCTTGATCCTGGCACAATGAGCCCATTTCAACACGGTGAAGTTTTTGTCACTGACGATGGCGCTGAAACTGATCTTGATTTAGGGCATTATGAACGCTTTGTGCGTACCACAATGGGGCAGGCTAATAATTTCACCACCGGGCGTATCTATGAAAACGTTATCCGCAAAGAGCGGCGTGGCGATTATTTAGGCGCTACTGTGCAAGTCATCCCTCATATTACTGATGAAATCAAACGATGTATCCTTGAGGCTGCCGATGGGGCTGATGTGGCGATGGTCGAAATTGGTGGCACAGTGGGGGATATTGAGTCGTTGCCCTTTTTAGAAGCCATCCGTCAACTCGGCGGCGAATTAGGGCATGAGCGAGCCCTCTTTATTCATTTAACTTTAATACCTTATATTCCCACAAGTGGTGAACTTAAAAGCAAGCCCACTCAACATTCGGTTAAAGAATTGCGCTCTATCGGCATTCAACCTGATATTTTAATTTGTCGTTCTAGCCAGCCTTTGCCCCTTGGTTTACGAGATAAAATTTCTTTATTTACCAGTGTCGATAAAGCGGCTGTGATTTCTATGCTAGATGCTGATTCGATTTATCGCATCCCTTCGCTATTGCATCAAGAGGGTTTGGATAAAATTGTCTGTGATAAATTCCAATTAAACACGCCACTGGCGGATTTGTCTGGATGGGAGAAAGTTTTATCAGCCATGGATAATCACACTGCCAGTGTTAATGTGGCCATGGTCGGTAAATATACTGAATTAACAGATGCTTACAAGTCAATTAATGAGGCCTTGATTCATGCGGGGATTCATACGCGCACTCAAGTCAATATTATTTATATTGATTCTGAAGATCTTGAAACGCCAGAGCCTGGGTGTTTAAAAAACATTGATGCGATTTTAGTCCCCGGCGGTTTTGGTGAGCGCGGTATTGAGGGCAAAATTTGTGCCGCCCAATTTGCGCGAGAAAATAATGTCCCTTATTTAGGTATTTGTTTAGGGATGCAAGTTGCCGTGATAGACTTTGCCAGAGAAATTGGCTTAGAAAAGGCACACAGTACGGAATTTGAGCCTAATACGCCTGCTCCCGTTATCGCTTTGATTAGTGAATGGACAACAGATAGCGGCGACTTAGAACAACGCGATGAATATGCCGATAAAGGCGGTACAATGCGCTTAGGCGGACAAAATTGTCATCTGATGAGGGGGACAAAAACTTATGATTTGTATGGAAAAGAAATTATCCATGAGCGCCATCGCCATCGTTATGAGTTTAATAATAATTACATGGGGATGCTGCGACAAGCGGGATTAGTATTTGCGGGCTTGTCGGCGGATGGCAATCTTGTCGAAGTGGTGGAAAATAGTCATCATCCTTGGTTTATCGGTTGTCAATTCCATCCTGAGTTTACTTCAACGCCACGCGATGGACATCCATTATTTTCTGGTTTTATTCGAGCGGCGCGTGCTTATGCGAAAGAAATGAAGCCTTGAAACTATGAATGGAGCCCAAGATAAATCTTGGACTCCTTAATTTTTTTTGATACCTGATACCTGGTACCTGATACCTGATACCTGATATGATATTAGAATTTAGTGTAGAAAACTTTTTATCTTTCAAAAATCAGGTGCTCCATAATAATACTTGATGCAGAGCGTGGGAACGAGAAAAAATCCATACATGTAGGGTGGATTAAGCGATAGCGTATCCACCTGATTAATATTGATATTTCGGTGGATACGCGCAGCGATATCCACCCTACAGGCCAGCTTAACTTAATGGCATTTTTTTTGCGAGGCAAAGGAACGAGAAAAACCCCGTCCAGCACCTAGATCAATCCGTTTATTCCCCTAATCCGTTGTACTAGACTTAATTAAAAATAATAATGAATAGCAAAGCCCTTTACCTACGCCTATTAGGCTACGTCGCCCCCTATTGGCGCGTATTTGCCTTAGCCATTTTGGCGATAATCGTCATGGCATTGACTGATCCAATTTTGGCAGCCTTGATTCAACCATTACTGGATGGTGGCTTTGTCGATAAAGATCCCACCATGATGAAATGGATGCCCATTTTTTTGATAATCTTATTTTCAATCAAAGGATTATCCCTGTTAGCCAGTAATGTCGGCATGACTTGGGTAGCATCGCGTTTAGTGATGGATTTGCGGGTGGCGATGTTTAGTAAAATTTTAACCTTGCCAACCAGTGAATTTGATAAAACGTCTTCGGGTGTATTGTTATCTAAAGTCACTTATGATGTCAATCGCGTTATGGCTGCCGCTACTGAGGCACTCATTATTTTGGTGCGCGACAGTTTAACGGTGCTCGGCTTGTTGGCGTGGATGTTTTATCTTAATTGGATGCTCTCTTTAATTGTTTTTACTGTGCTGCCATTGACGATTGTAATTATTCGTCTAGTCAGCCGAAGGCTGCGGCGGATGAATACTTCTATGCAAGATGCTATGGGGTATATAACGCGAGTGCTTGAGGAGGCAATCGGGGGGCATAAATTGGTTAAAGTCTTTGGGGGGCATCGTTATGAGCAAAACCGTTTTCAGTTTGCCAGTAATCAGGTGCGACAATTAGAGGTTAAAACTAAAATAATTTCTGGTTTGAGTGTTTTTATTGTGCAAATACTCACCGCTTCTGCTTTGGGAGTCATTATTTATATTGCCGCCCAACAGTCAGCAGCGGATAATATCACAGTGGGTGGTTTTGTGTCGCTGTTTACAGCCATGGGTTTGCTGTTTAGCCCCATCAAGCGTTTAACTCAGGTGAATGATAAATTGCAACAAGGACTTGCGGCGGCGCAAAGTGTCTTTAATTTGATAGATCAAGCTTCAGAAATCTCTCCCCCTAAAGGAGATTTGGCACGTTTTTCAGGCAAATTGACTTTTCAACACCTTCATTTTGCCTATGAGGGACAAGCCAGCCCCGCCCTGCAAGATATTTCTCTCTCCATCATGCCCGGTGAAACCGTCGCCTTTGTCGGTGCATCGGGCAGTGGTAAAACCTCTTTAGCAAATTTAATTCCACACTTTTATAGTGTCACTGAGGGACAATTGTTAGTTGATGATGTCAATATCAATGATTTACCCTTAGAAACGCTCCGCGCTAATATTGCCATTGTCAGTCAAGATGTGGTGTTGTTTAATGATAGCGTTGCGGCTAATATCGCTTATGGTGCGATGGCAGAGGCGCCGCGTGATAAAATCATTGCAGCGGCTCAAGCGGCTTATGCCATGGAATTTATTGAACAAATGTCAGACGGTTTAGATACGCCAATTGGTGAAAGAGGCGTTAAATTGTCGGGTGGGCAGCGTCAACGTCTCGCTATCGCTAGGGCTTTGTTAAAAGATGCACCGATTCTGATTTTTGATGAAGCCACTTCGGCTTTAGATACGCAGTCAGAGCATCAAGTGCAACAGTCATTGGATAAACTTAAACAAGGGCGTACTATGTTAATTATTGCCCATCGTTTATCTACTATTGCTAAAGCTGATCGTATTGTCGTTATGGAAAAAGGGCGTATTGTCGAAATGGGTCAACATGCCGAATTGATTGAAAAACAGGGAATTTATGCCAAATTATATCAAACGACTGCCTGATAGAGTACAACAAAGATGAATTGGGAAATCGAAAAAGATCAGCACATAGGAGGGCGAGAAGATCAAGAAGATCGTGTGGCCATCTTTTCAAAAGAGAATAGCCATTTATTAGTTGTTGCCGATGGAATGGGAGGACACGAGGGAGGGGAGTTGGCATCCAAAACGGTTATAAAAGTTGCTAAATTATTATGGGAACAAGAAATAGATGCAGATGCTACACCGATAAATTTTTTGCAACGAATTTGTGATCGGGCTCATGATAAGATTAATGAATTAGGACAGAAACATAATATATCCCCTCGTAGCACTTGTGTTTTATTATACATTCATGGTTCGCTCGCATGGTGGGCACATCTTGGAGATAGTCGCTTATATCATTTTCGTCATAGAAAATTACGACAACGTACTAGAGATCATTCAGTCGTACAATTGTTAGTCGATTTGGGGCGCGTTAAGGAAGAGGATATGGCAAAGCATCCTAAACAAGGTTATTTATTCGCCTGTTTAGGTGGTGAAGAGCCCCCTCAGCCCGATTTTGGTCAAGCCTCAGTACGCCCCGGCGATAGTTTTTTGTTGTGTAGTGACGGCTTTTGGCAACAGGTTTCATTGTCCAGTATGGTAAAGATATTGTTACGAGCTGATGTTGATCTTAGAACGCGGGTTGAATGCTTGCTAAAAGAGGCTTTGGTGACTGGGGGTGTTGAGGGGGATAATATTAGTGTGGCTGTGGCACAGCTTGAAGGTAAAAATAATTTAAACATAAGGCGTTCTGTTGCATTAGGATTGCTCATAACAATGATTTTGGGTGGTGGGGTGTGGTATTATTTTTGGTAGTCAAAACGACACCAGCATTAATCGCAGGTGCATCTTTCAGTCTTTTTCAGGTTGAGCCAAATGAAAATTGCCGTTTTTGCCGATTTACACGGACGCATTTTTTTGTGTCTCAAATTAGTCGAGAGGCTGCAACGGGAGAAAAATATCAAAGTCGATTTAATTCTCCAATGTGGCGATGTTGGTATTTTCCCCAATCTATTGGACAAAGCTACTCTCCAACATGCCCGACGTGATCCGACCGAATTAGGATTTCATCGCTATTTTATCAAGCCGCAACCTCAATTAGAAAGATTATTTAAAAAATTAGCCTGTGATTTGGTATGCGTCAGGGGCAACCACGAAGATCACGAATTTTTAAATCAGTTAGAGGCACAAACGCAAGCCCCACGATTTGCCGTCGATTGTTACCAGCACCTTTTTATCTGCAAAACGGGCGAGTTACAAACTTTCCAAGTCGGAGACGCTTGTATTAATATCGTTGGCATCGGCAGAATCGGACTTCCTGCCCATAAAAACCCAGGCGCTAACCAAAAGTATATTCAAGCGTCTGAAAAAGTGGCGTTAGAAAAATTAAAAAAAAATTCCAAAGTGAGTCAGGAGGGCATAGATATCCTTATCAGCCACGATAGCCCAAGAGATTTTGAGGAAAAAGGCTTTGGTATGCCAGAAATCAATGATTTTTTAATGCTTCACAAACCCCTTTTTCATTTTTACGGACACACTAATACAGCTTTTCATTTACAATATTTTGAGAATAAGGTGACGCAAACGTGCAAAATCGCCGAATTAACCTGGGGAAAAGGCGCTGTTTTGCCTGAAGGCTGTCTAGTGTTGATAGATTGGCAAAATATGTTTGATAATAAAATCGAAGTGATTAATGATAGCTGGTTAAAGGAATATACGCGATATGGGTGGGAATATTTGTAGTCCTATAAACAGGTTTTTGGCAAAAATATGGTTTCTTTTCTGTGAAATTATTTTAACAAGAACTCATTGGCTTGAAAAAAAATGTTGCCCCGTCTTGACAAAGCGGCGGATATAGTATATTTTTTTTATAAAGAGATTAATCATTTTGTGCAACTCAACAGAGGCTCATGCAAATACCGGGGTGCAAACCCAATGAAAAGCAAGAACATCGTAAACTGGTGAAACACATTAATTTTAAAATCATATTCTTACTTCATTATTCATAGGAAAACAAAATGTACAAAGAAAAACTTCCTAAAAATTGTCCGCCTAAAAGTGCCGTTGAAAACGATATTGTGATACTTTATAGAATATTTCAGGGAAACAAATTGGATGCAAGTGAATTTATTCCTTACAACACACTTTATCCAGACAATAAACGGTTTCAGCAAATGTGTGACGCTTTTGGTATTTCGTTTTATACTAACTATGATTGTGCATTGAGTAAGTATAAAGAAATCTTAGGCAAAGGCAAAAAAATGGGTAACTTCATAGCCAAACTCAAAATTAAACAAAAATCTGGTTTTATAAAAATAAACAGTCATACTGGTCACTGTAATTTTTGGTTTTATGAGCGTTTTGACATTTATAATGACATAGAGTGCCTTGAGATAACAAAATTATGAACATGAACACGATTGATAAATATCAAATACAAGTTAATCCTTTTAAAGAGACAGAGGTAAAAGAAGTCTTAGACTTTGCTGATATCCCTTTGTTATATGTTGAGGTAGATTCGACTGGAAAACTCTATCTCAATTATTTAGATCAATTTATTAATGACAATTTGGAGCAACGGTTTGTTATCCAGATCAGTGAAAAACGGCTGAAATACCTCAAAAAAGGCAAGATGTCTGTTGGTGAAACTTTTTGTCATCCCGAAACCCCGTTTATTTTTTTTACACACGTCAATCAATTAGATGGGTGTATAAAAGAAATATACTTATTGCCTAACGAAGTTTTTCAAACTTTAAACACTGTTAGCACAGATTATTTCTTATCCATAGAAGAAGAGAGTGCTTATTTTCCGGAATTCAATGTCGTTAAAGCCGATAAACTGTTGTTTGATGTAGAGAAATTCATTGAAGAACAAAAACGGTTTTTTGAAGCTGCTGATCTGTTGGTTGCACAGGAAATGGTTCATATTATAAAAGGAATGTTACAAAAGCAAATATGCAGACAATAATCCTTTTAACTTGCGCAAGTCGATAGCGAGCGTGCAAGGTAGGCCTTGCACTCCTGACCATCACTACCAAATTTGGATACCAAATTGAACATTGAAAAAATTGGGCAAGATGACTTGAGGCTTAGCATTGTGCGAAGCGCGGTAGGGCTTTGGGCCAAGATTAGCCGTCGCCAACATGAATTTGTGCCACCTGAATCAGATATTGTCCCCAACCTTTATCAAACGATCTCTATCCCCACCCTCAAGCGACTTCATGCCGCTTGGCAGCGCTTGGAAGTCGTCCATCAATGGGATAGCAGAACTCTGATTGATGTACTGATCGTGCTCACAGAAACGGTGGCGAAATTCGATTCGCACCCCATTCTTCGTGTCGAGCCTGAACCAGAATCTCCAAAACAGACGGCGGCTCATCCTCGCGCCTTTCGTGGCACAAAATATAAACCATCTAAATCTAAACGCCCAACGCCTCTCAATCTCCAACTCGCGCTTTGCAATCCAAAAAATAAAATGATTGTTTTGCAAAAACTCTGGACTCATCGTGAAAAGGCGATCAAACCGTTATGCGATATGGGCTACGATTCGGCGCGTGTCGAATTTCTTTTGACGCGCCCTACGCCGCCCTCCGAGCCTGGTTTATTTCTACGGCATCCTGATGTGCCCCTTAACCCAATGCCATTAAGTTAAGGGGGCAACCATAAAGGATTGCCCCTACAAACCGTTATTTTTCGTAGGGGCAATGCCCTAGTGGTTGCCATTAACTTAATGGACAAGCGTTTCAAGATTTTTAGCCCAGTCGAAAAGCCTCAATTGGCTCCAGCACCTAGCACATCGGAAGTTGCTGCTGATATTCGCCATTGAAGTCAATGTGGCACGCTCACCCTGTCCGCCTGGGCTAGAGGAAGTCTTTTCTTGGCTGATCAGTATTGAGAATCACTGGGATTTATTAAAAAAACATCTTTTGCCAATTGAAAGCTGTTTACGCTCTCTTTCTGATGTCTATCTTAACCAGCAATGCCATTAAGTTAAGCCTAAAACCATACATGTAGGGTGGATTAAGCGAAGCGTATCCACCTGATTAATATATAAATATCGGTGGATACGCTATCGCTTAATCCACCCTACAGGCCAGCTTAACTTAATGGCATTGATGTTAGCCAGTGGGTTGACGATTTCAACGGCTTTGTTGAGGCTGATAATGTGCTAGATGCCTTAACCTTAGCAAAGCGGCTCGCGCAGCCGCCTTTTTTGATTGAATCCTATAGAGAATTAGTCTTTGGACATTTCATACGAATCAGCGGGCAACGGGTTCTCGAAACCCCTGAACAAAGTCTGAGAATTATAGACAAAGCCTGTCGGCGCGAAAACGATGCCCATCTGATTGCCTCAATGCCATTAAGTTAAGCTAAAAAACCATACATGTAGGGTGGCTATTGCTGCGCGTATCCACCTGATTAATATATAAATATCGGTGGATACGCTATCGCTTAATCCACCCTACATAGTCTTAACTTAATGGCATTGATCTGATTGCCTGGGGATTGTCATCCATTATCAATGAAGACAGTGCTTTTGCAGTGGACTGTTTGTGGCATTGTCCCAAAAAATTGGTAACGACGGCAAAAAGTTTAGGTCCAATGAGTTGGGCACTACGTCGGGAAATTGTGCGCGAGTTCACACGTCATCCGATGATGACCGTTGATTTTGAGTCGCTCTCACTCAAAAAAGTTTATGACACACTTGAGGGAATGGAAGTCACTCGCCGATGTAATCCCATTCCCAGAACTCTCCGAGATTATTTTGAAGGCAAACGCACACTCAGCAAAGGGCAGTTAGAGCGACATCGCAGAGTGTTGTTTGAGGGATTGTTAAAAACTAAGCTTCAAGTTCTAGCAGAAATTGGAGAACAAGCGTTGTGGCGTGGTTTTGAAAGGGGCACCCATATCCCTGATGTCAAACATGCTTTGCAACTTTTTCGAGAACTATTCAAAAATAAACGGGCTTTGCGGCGTTTTTTAAAAGAATATCTTAAAGGAAATGCCGAATATCTCCGCCATCATCCGCTGACTCATCAATGGGCGCAACATCATCCTAAGATTGATTTAGACATTTGGACGACTGGCATCCAGTTTGAAAGTTATGAACAGGCAGGCTATATTAATATTAGCCTTGAACAAGCCCCACTGGAAGTGCTTAAATTGGGCACTTATGTGGGTAGTTGTTTAGGCTTGGGCGGGGTAATGATAGATTCAGCGGTTGCTGTGATGCTTGATATCAATAAACAAGTACTTTATGCTAGAGATGAAAAAGGCGTTGTTCTTGCGCGACAATTGATAGCGATTTCTAAGGCGGATAAATTAGTGGCTTTTGATATTTATCCACAAAGCACACCCTCTCGCATCAAGGCATTATTTCAAACTTATGATCAACACTTTGCCAATAGATTGGGCATCAAACTAAGTGGGGATGAGTATGAAATTGAGTCTATTCTTTCAGAATATTGGTGGGATGATGGCATTTTGGAGTCCAAGATTTATCTTGGCAGGGATAAGTCAAAACATTAATAATTGAGCCCTTTGGCGTGTAGCTTGGACTTGCCAAGTACATGGTAATGCTTGATAAAAAATGCATTTCGCGTTAGAATTCAGCCTATTTATTAGTTCTGTAGGAGTACACCCCATGAAACAAGTCGCCCCATTACGTTATGACGTGATCTTCAAAAAAGCTTTTGGTCAGCCAGACGTATTCACCGCCTTGGTCAAAGATTTTACTGGCATCGAACTTGAAATTGATGAAGTCGAGAATGATAAATGCTTTTATCCTGCCGTGGCAAACGTTGCTAATCGGTTTGATTTATTCGCCGAGGACAAAAAAAATCGGGTGATTGTTGAAATGCAGCACGCACATTACCCGGACACTTACGAGCGATTTCTATACTACCAACTGAGTGCCATGGTGGAATCAATCAAAAGTGCTAGTAATTACAAATTTCCCAAAACCGTCATCACCATGGTTTTTTTCACAGAGAAAAAAACGCCCAGTCCCAATAGTAGCATTTTGTATCGCAAATTCAATGTGATGGAGGATTTCAAGGGCACTGAATTCAATCTGTTTGGGCGTGAACACCAAATGCTATTCATTTATACCTCAAGTTATGGACACGGCGATCTTCCCGAAGAAATTGAAGAGTGGATGAAAGCCATCGACAATAGTTTAACAGGAACCATTTACGAAGAGGATTACACCAATCCCCAAATCCAGCGCATTTTTGATCTCATTGAGATGGATAATCTCACCCCCGAAGAAAACGCTCTCCTGAAGGATGACTACTATCCAGAAAAAAGCTTGAGAGAAGCGGGTCAAGCGAAAGTAGAGGAGGCACAAGCGAATATCGCTCTGAATTTCAAGGCCCTTGGTACCTTAACAGATGAACAAATAGCCAATGCGATTGGCTTAACTTTGGAAGAAGTGAAAGCTTTATAATTGAAGTCCAAGATAAATCTTGGACTCCAAATACGACGTTACCGACGCACCCTACGTTAATAAATAAAATATTTTGACTTATCCCTGCTAATAAATAATCCCTGTAGTTAAAAATTATTAACCCGACGAAAACAAAAATATGAATATATCTAACCTCCCCCCCTTGCTACAGCCCGAAGTCAGCCAACTTTGGCAAGACTTTCAAGCCAAAGCAAGTCCCGAAGAACTACCACAAGATCCGCCTATTGTTGAGAGCCTAGCTAAAGTCTGGGCTTGTAGTCCGTTTGTGGCTAAACATTGTGTCCAATCACCTGCCCTGATCCATCAAGCGGATTTATTAAATGTGCCCAGCCATTATTTGCAATCATTAACGCCAGAATTGCAGGCGATCAAAGAAGAAGCTGACTTGATGCGAGCCTTGCGCCTATTCCGCCGTCGAGAAATGATACGCATTGCTTGGCGCGATTTGGCTGGCTGGGCGAATTTAGAAGAAAGCCTAAAATCATTATCCGATTTAGCCGATGCCATGATAGAGGCGCCCTTGACATGGCTTTATCAGCGACTCATCACTCAATTCGGTACGCCTGTTGATGTCAATGGCATAGCACAACAATTGATCGTCTTGGGATTGGGCAAGCTCGGTGGGCAAGAATTGAATTTTTCTTCTGATATTGATCTGATTTTTGCCTATCCTGAGTCTGGTGAGACAAAAGGCGCCCGGCGCTCTCGCAGCAATCAAGAATTTTTTACGCGCTTGGGACAACAACTCATACAGGTGTTGAATAATCTCACCGCTGATGGCTTTGTATTTCGCGTCGATATGCGTCTCAGACCCTTTGGCGACAGTGGCGCCTTGGTCCTGAATTTTTCAGCGATGGAAGAATATTATGAAGCCCATGCACGGGATTGGGAACGTTATGCCCTGGTTAAAGCGCGTGTCGTCGCGGGGGATAAGGCGGCTGGAGAGTCGCTACTAAAAAGCTTGCGTCCATTTGTGTATCGCCGCTATTTAGATTTCAATGCCTTTGAAGCCTTACGCAAAATGAAGAATATGATTGACCAAGAAACCAGTCGCAAAGGTTTGAATAATAATATTAAATTGGGACCAGGGGGCATTCGTGAAGTTGAATTTACCTGTCAAGTGTTTCAATTGATACGTGGAGGGCAACAACCGGCTTTACAGCAGCGGCGCTTATTGACTACTTTGCTCGAATTGGAAAAAAACCAAATTCTCCCCACTAAAGTGATTATTCGTTTGCAAAAAGCCTATCACTTTTTGCGCCTAAGCGAAAACCATTTACAAGCCATTGATGATAGGCAAACTCAAACCTTACCAGATGATGAAATCAATCAGGCGCGATTGGCTTATAGCATGGGATTTGATGATTGGAATCGCTTTGTTGCACAATTGATCCATCATCAACAAAAAGTACATCGTGAGTTTGAACGAGTGATTGCCCCCAAAGCCGCTCCTAAACCCCTAGAATCCTTACAATCCATCGACTCAAACAGTTGGCAAACGCTATGGATGGGGGGATTAGATGATCAGGAAAAAGCCGATTTATTATTAAACGGGGCAGGTTTTCAAAAGGCATCCGATGTCTTAGCCCATTTGCGACAATTACTTGATTCCTATACTATCAAAAAACTATCGCGGCGCGGGCGGGAAAAGTTAGATATTTTGATTCCCCTGTTAATCGTGACAGCGATTGAGCAGCAAGATCAAGATGCTGCCATACATCGTAGTTTGAAATTTATCGAATCTGTGGCACGACGCGACGTTTATCTCGCTTTATTGATAGAGCGTCCACATGTTTTAAAACAATTGGTGCGTTTATGTGCCGACAGTGCTTGGATTGCTGAACAAATTTCTCGCTATCCACTGTTATTGGATGAATTGCTCGATCCGCGCAGTTTGTATGATCCGCTAAAACCGGAAGCATTAGATAATGCCCTGCAAGCGCAATTAACACAAATTGATGATTTAGAAATAGAGATGGATAAGTTGCGCCAATTCAAACGTGCAAATGTGCTACATGTCGCGGCTGCCGAAATATCGGGCAATTTTACGGTGGAACTGGTGAGCGATTATTTAACCGCCATTGCGGATACTTTAGTGAGACGCGCATTAACTATAGCCAGTGACTATCTCATGCAAAAGCATGGACAACCGTTTTGCGTTGATGATGGGAAAAATCGTCAAGCGGCATTGTGTGTTGTCGCTTATGGTAAAGCGGGGGGGGTAGAATTAAGTTATAGTTCTGATTTGGACATTGTCTTTTTGCATGACAGTCGTGGTGCTCAACAGATGACGAATGGTTATAAGCAATTGGATAATAATGTATTTTTTATGAGATTCGCACAACGCATTATTCATCTTATCACCACGAATACGCCAGCCGGCATTTTATATGAAGTCGATTCCCGTTTACGTCCAGGTGGAAATTCTGGCATGTTAGTCAGCAGTTTCGAGGCGTTTGAGAATTATCAATGGAAAAATGCTTGGACATGGGAACATCAAGCATTAGTACGTGCCAGAGCCGTTGCTGGAAATCCAGAGAGCATGGCAAAATTTGAAAGCATCCGCCGTGACATTCTCAGCCAGCAGCGCGAGCCGGTTCAATTGAAAGGTGACGTTTGCGAAATGCGAGCCAAAATGCGTGATAATTTAGATAAAAGCACTCAAGTGCTATTTGATTTAAAACAAGGGCGGGGCGGTATCGCGGATATTGAATTTATTATTCAGTATGGCGTACTACGTTGGGCGGTGGATTATCCTCGCTTGTTAGAGACAACGGGGATGTTGCCATTGTTAGGGCGGTTGGCTGAATATGGTTTGATTGATGAATTGGCTTGTCAACAATTAAGTGACGCTTTTCGGGCTTATCGTGGCGAAACGCATCGTTTGGCTTTGCAAAATAAATCGGCATTGGTGGAGCATGAGAAGTTTGCACAGCAAAGGGATGAGGTGAAACGGTGGTGGGCTGAAATTATGGGGTAATTTTGGAGAAACAGCCTTGGGATAAATCCCAAGGCTAAAAGCTAAAGTCACATAAATATGACTAAAATCAATTAGTTAGTAGGCTAAAGCCTACTTGAGCTTTTAGCCTTGAAACGCAGTAACGAACGAAGTGAGATCAATTTATTTCAAGGCATCTTGACTTGAGCTTTTAGCCTTGAAACGCAGTAACGAACGAAGTGAGATCAATTTATTTCAAGGCTCAAATGATGTGGTCTGGATCCGCCCTCCTGCACTAGTGGTTGCCCTATGTTTTATCACGTAGGAATTTCATCAGCCGTGCCAATCCCATGCACCTGACAATATTCAATTGCATCCGTATGAAAACCAGCCAAAGACAAAAAAGCTGGCAAAATCTTTTTATCGGGAAAAAGTCTCCCATAAACTTCAACCTTTTCTTGAAACGTCTCAACCAGATTCAAGCTGATTTGAGTTTGCGTGTTTTTAACTTCAACCAAAATCACTCGTCCACATTTCGACTCCGCTATCACATCCAGTTCCATATTTTTGCCATCGTCGCGCTGAATAATGACACGTTCTCGAACATCAACGATATTCAAGCGAATTGTATCAAGCACATCTTGGAAAAAATCCGACAATTTAAAATATCGGTGACGCCGAAAGGCAATGGCTAACAAATGTTCCGCCATTTTGCCAGACAGATGATTAAGCTTACCCTGTAGCTTTTGCTCCTTGGCTTTTAGAGCCGCGATTTGATCTCGAAAGTCTTGTTTCAATTCTGGCGCTGAGCCCTCAATTTCTTTTTCAAAGCGATTACGCAAAATCAAATTAAGCGTGCCATCCCGTAATCCTCTGAAATCAATATCCGCTCTTCCTCTCTCAATCACATCCGCTTCTGACAGTATTACCAATTTTTTTTGAATCTCATTGAGTGAGAGTGAGAGATGTAACTCCTCTTTTAGTTCTTGGGGAGTCCAATCGCGCTCCGTATATTTGCTTAAATGGAGCAACATATTTTTAGCGTCTCTGTTATCATCCACTCTTTGCAAAGTCAACTGAATATACTCATTCCAGGTTTTTGACATTTCGGATTCTCTATCCGAAATTTCATAGTCAACAGTGTCGATAACCCCATCGAGCGTTGTCAAATCTTTGTCTTTATAGTCGCTTTGAATCACGCAAGATATGAAAAATGGATCCGCCATACAT
The DNA here is from genome assembly GCA_000785145.2 of Candidatus Thiomargarita nelsonii. Lineage (GTDB taxonomy): Bacteria > Pseudomonadota > Gammaproteobacteria > Beggiatoales > Beggiatoaceae > Thiomargarita > Thiomargarita nelsonii_B. Next base: position 1,146 of record JSZA02000025.1, on the reverse strand, counting down.
AATCGGTTGATCAAAACGGCAGATTCGTCAGTAATGGGTTCTTGACAAAATTCGCCATATTTGTAGACGGCTTCTAAGCCTTCATCTAGTGTGAGATAGGGAGACATTGATGTGTGTTTGAGTCTGCCCGCTTCTAAGTATTTACCAATGACATTGAGTAACCAACCAACATAGGAGCCTGTCACCAACATGGGTGCTATTTTTGACTCTGAGTAGTAATGAAAACTCCCGGCTAGCGACTTCATTGGATGGGTTTGATAGTGTGGATCGGGATAAACATACTGAGTAATATTTTGAAATTCGTCCAGTATGACTAAAAACCGCGTCTCAAAAATGGCGGCAAAGCGATGTGGTGCCGAATAGGCGGTATCCCACATCGAATCATGCAGTTCAAATTCTTTATTTTCAAAAAGCGAATCCACATCGTCAACCAAGCGTTGGTTTGATTTTGCTAAACCGTATTTTCTAATTTCTTTCAAAGTCAGTGGCTGATTAACCCAAACTTCATTCCTTTCAATAAAAGAAATGTATTGGGAGGCAAATGTGCAGTAATATTTTATCGCAAAGTCGGGATACCAAATTTCTTTCTCAGCAAAGTCAAAATAAAAGGGTATGATCGCGCCATTTTCACTCCAGAGTCGGTTGAATATACGTTGCACAAACGCCGTTTTTCCACTTTTACGACGTGCTAGAATGACACGAGATTTGGACATCCTCATGGGTATCAGAGATAGCCATTTGTCAAATTTACGAAAATCGTCTTTACGCCCAACCAGTAAATCTGGATGACCGATTTTTTCAGTTAATGGATATTGCATTGGTTTGGTTTCTCCTACAAGTCTAAGTACTCTCTTCGTTTCGGGAAATCCGCGGAGCGAAATTCCCGAAACAACGAAAAGGACGTTTTTCTCGTTCCACGAAAAGGGACGTTTTTCTCGTTCCCACGCTCTGCGTGGGAATGCCTGCCTGGACGCTCCGCGTCCTGCAACTCTTGGCTCCGCCTTAACTAGCGACAGGCAATTAACAGGGATAAGTCAAAATATAGAGTACAGCGAAATAAACGAGGTATTATTACCATCAAACCCATCCAATCGCAACAACATTCACCTCAACCCCATTAACCACTTCAATAGTTGACAATTTTTC
>JSZA02000456.1 GCA_000785145.2 Candidatus Thiomargarita nelsonii | reverse complement strand
TGGCCGCCCCCCTACGAAAGCGGATGGTATGTATGTACCAATTACTGAGGCTTGCAATGTGTCTGGATATTCTGCTGTCCACATTTATAGATTGTTAAAGCAGGGTTCAATCGCATCTAAAAAAAACGGTACAGTTTTAGTTTATTTACCTGACTTATTGAAATACAAGAAAAAATAAAAATATAATAAAAAAAGTGCTTGACATTCATTTTTTAAGCTGGCAGAATGTGCAGCCGTCGAGTCACTGATATTTGTTTTGTCAAAAATTATGCTTGACATTTGATTAAAAAATTATGGTAAACCCTGTGTCTTCGTAGCAGTTGACCACAGGATTTACCGTACAACAACCTACTACAGGATTAATTGCATGAGCAATACTACCCAAGTTGCGTCCAAAAAGCAAGCCCAATTACAACAACAATTAGCCAAACGTCAACAAGCACTCGCTAAAATTGAACAACGTGCTAGGCTGAGTAACAAAAAAGCTCAAATTGATGTTGCTAAAGCCTCGCTTGAAAAAGCTCGAATAGATTTGCTCAATGCTAAAATCCAACTCAATGAAGTCCCTAGCGAGGATAAGGTTGGGCAATTGTATGCACGGGCAGAAGTCAAAGAGGCAGAGGCGAATGTGCTGAAAGGCAGAGCCCAATTGTATTCCCAGCAAGACGAATTGAAAGCG
>JSZA02000474.1 GCA_000785145.2 Candidatus Thiomargarita nelsonii | reverse complement strand
TCCAAAGCTAAAGCTTTGGACTCCAACATGTCAAAGCACTTGGAGTCCAAAGCTTTAGCTTTGGACTGGTAGCGGGCTAGTCCAAAGCTAAAGCTTTGGACATGTCAAGTTAAAAAAACTTGAACATCGAGTATTAATTATGGATTACCAACCGTTAAAAACCAACCTGAAGGTGATCGCAAAGGCGGAGTGATTTGGCACACGCAAGGCAGCGGTAAATCTTTGTCGATGGTGTTTTATGCCGGGAAAATTGTCCAGCTACTCGCTAATCCGACGATTTTAGTCATTACAGATCGCAATGATTTAGACGATCAATTATTTGACACCTTTGCCGCCAGTAAACAATTACTCAGGCAGGCGCCGACTCAAGCGAATGATCGCCAACACCTCAAAAAATTGCTCAAAGTCGCATCCGGTGGCGTCGTGTTTACCACGATTCAGAAATTCCAGCCCGATAAAGGCAATGTCTATGAAACGCTCTCCGAACGCCAAAATATCGTAGTCATTGCCGACGAAGCCCATCGTACTCAATCAATGCCATTAAGTTAAGCTTTTTTTGTAGGGTGGGTAGAGCGGATCGAAACCCACCAAACATTTGAAATTTATAACAAAGGTGGGTTGGGCGTCCCGCCACTTCGTTGCGCGGGCAACCACAAGGGATTGCCCCTACCCACCCTACAATATCTC
>JSZA02000455.1 GCA_000785145.2 Candidatus Thiomargarita nelsonii | reverse complement strand
GAATTCTTTAAAATCAAACACGCCAATGAAAATGACTTTGTTTAACTTAGGATAATCCACCGCCTTTTCAATTTGTGACGAATACGCTTTGGCGACATAAAAAGTAAAACGTTGCCGTAAAAATGGTTTACGTTCAACCTGCATTTCGACAATAAAAGTGACACCGCGTTTATCAACCGCTCGCACATCCAAGCTACTTTCTTTTAAATCGACGACATGCGGAATTTGATAAGGATTTAAAATTTCAAGCGTCTGAATTTCTTTGACACCTTTTAAATCTAACACCGCATTCAAAAAAGAAATGAGAATTTCTTTCTTTTTTTCGTTACCGAAAATCTTTTTGAAGGCAATATCGTTTTTGGGATTGACGAAATTCATTTTCAGTTACTCCCCATCGTGTAAAATTCTTAATTAATATAGTCCAAAAAATTTTCGATGTCAATAAAAATATGGGGTTTTATATCAACCTGCCGCATCTAAATCAGCGAGGATTTGTTGCCCGCAGCGATGGGTTATCGCCATTCATGCGGTGAAAACGGGTCAAAATATCCATGAGGGTATCTTGAAAAGCGTGCCCCATGTGCAATGTACCTGTCACATTGGGGGGGTATCATAATCAATGCCACCTTCGTTAAGGGCAACCATAAAGGATTGCCCCTACGTGAACCGTGATTTTTTGTAGGGGCGGGCA
>JSZA02000029.1 GCA_000785145.2 Candidatus Thiomargarita nelsonii | reverse complement strand
ACGCCTTTTTAAACTTTTAGAAATGCCATTTTTTGAAAAAATGGCATTTCTTGTTAGGGACAAGTCTATTAAACGTCGTGATGCCAATTGCGATGCGGACAAATAATCCAACTACTTGAAGCTCTTGACGGATGACGCGACGTAGGGTATTTTCCACCGGTTCTTTGTAATGTTGGATGTAGTCACGCAAGGCATCGTTAATCATTTTTAGGACTCAAAAAAATCCTATTTCTTTAAGAAATAGGATTTTGCGTGAGACAAATTATTTCTTTTTCTTCACATGCTGCATCAAACGTTGACGTTTTTTACGTTGGCGCGGCGTCAACGTATTTTTATGGCCTTCATAAGGATTTTTAGTCTGTTTAAAGTCCAAACCTATCGGCGTCCCATCCAGCTCAAAGGCTTCTCGGAAGCTATTGATTAAATAGCGTTTATATGCACCAGGCAGAGAATTCACTTGATTACCATGAATGACAAATAGCGGTGGATTATGTCCGCCTTGATGTACATAGCGCAATTTAACCCGTCTGCCACGTATCAGCGGCGGTGGGTGTGCCATGACAGCATCTTGCAAAATTTTGTTTAAGCGCGGCGTCTTGATTTGTCGATGGGCAGCCTGCCAAGCCGCTTTGACTGAGCCAAATAAGTTGCCTACGCCGCTACCATGCAATGCTGAAATAGTGTGAATTTTGGCAAAATCAATAAAATGTAGTTTTCGGCTCAAATTATAGCGCACTTGTTCCCGCTGAGACTGTTCTAAGCCATCCCATTTGTTGACGGCTATGACTAAGGCTCGCCCAGCGTCAACGATATTACCGAGTAAATTGGCATCTTGATCAGTCATACCTTCGCGGGCATCCAATAGCATAATCACAACATTGGCGGCTTCAATCGCTTGTAAAGCTTTAATGACGCTGAATTTTTCTATCGTTTCAAAAACTTTAGAGCGTCGTCTCACGCCGGCGGTGTCTATCAATGTATATAATTGCCCTTCGCGCTCAAAAGGGATGAAAATGCTATCGCGGGTGGTACCCGGTTGATCATAGGTGATGACACGCTCGTAGCCTAACATGCGATTAACCAGGGTGGATTTACCGACATTGGGGCGACCTATGAGAGCGACTTTTATACCGTCGGGAGAATTCTCCGGCGGCATTTGAGGGAAAGCTGATAAGACTTTTTCCATCAAAGTATCAATACCCCGTCGGTGGGCGGCAGAAATCGCGTGAATTTCTCCGAATCCGAGCCGATGAAATTCAGCACTGACTATTTCTTTTTGCAAGCCTTCCGTTTTATTGATAACAAGATGAATTGAAGTATTAAATCGGCGCAAATTTTGAGCGATGCTTTCATCGGCTGCACTTAAATCGGCGCGACCATCAACCAGAAAAAGTACACAATCGGCTTCTTGTACAGCTAACAAAGCTTGTTCAGTAATGTGTTCAAGTATAGGTTCGCCTTCTTCACTGAGTCCGCCGGTATCAATGAGCCAATAATCGCGCCCACCGATGCGCCCTCGACCTATTTTTCGGTCACGGGTTAAGCCGGGTTGATCAGCAACTAAAGCGTCACGGGTTTTTGTTAAGGCATTGAATAGTGTGGATTTGCCGACATTGGGACGGCCTACGATGGTGATTGTGGGAAGCATGATATTATTTTATTATAAGGAGTCCAAGATTTATCTTGGACGTGCGGCTACTTGATTACGCAAATAGACAGGCAAAGCATTTTCTGCACTGACAACCTGTCCCTCAAAAAAAGCGGCTAAGGCGAGTGGAATCATGGCACGGGCTTGTGGGTATCTATCGCCTTGATAGTGTTGCACTCCCAATTTTTCGGCATAAAGAGTCCAAGCACTGCCTACGCCATACCATTGTTCTCTACTGGCTAAATTAATTTTATCTGGCGCACCGACATTCTCGATACCTTCAAGTCGCATGATGCCTTGTTTATCAATAATATAACATCCCCAATAAATTTCACTCATGCGAGCATCAATAGCGGCTAAGACTTTTTCAGCACCGTTTTCAATGTAAGCAGCTTGCGCTAAGGCGGCTAAGGAGGAGATGGGTGCAACGGGTATGTCGGCGGCAAAAGCGATGCCTTGGGCTACGCCGCTGGCGATGCGTAAACCAGTAAAGCTGCCGGGACCACGCCCAAAGGCGACACCCTCTAATTGGGATGGTTTCAAACCGGCTTCATGCAACAATTCATCTGCCATCGGTAAAATAAGCGCCGTGTGTTGACGAGGGGCAATGACAGAGCGATCTTGTATGTCTCCGTCTAGGTATAAGGCACAAGAGCAGGCATCTGTGGTGGTATCAATGGCTAGTAGTTTCATTACGGATTTGGAGTGCAAGGCGTACCTTGCACATTTTTTGTCGGTTTTGTTGTTTCGGGAAATCCGCGGAGCGAAATTCCCGAAACAACTTTTCAGTTATTTGTCGTTGTTTCGGGAAATCCGCGGAGCGAAATTCCCGAAACAACTTTTCAGTTATTTGTCGTTGTTTCGGGAAATCCGCGGAGCGAAATTCCCGAAACAACTTTTCAGTTATTTGTCGTTGTTTCGGGAATGGAGCGGAGCGGATTTCCCGAAACCTTCAAGGCGTATCTTGTCGGTTTGTTTCGGGAAATCCGCAGTCGGGTTGTTTCGGGAAATCCGCTACGCTCCATTCCCGAAACAACTTTTCCCTTGCACATTTTTTTTTCGGTCTAATGATTAACAGATTTGCGGCTAGCAATAAAGCCCTGCAACGCCAATGTCAGGGGCTCTCTTTTTAAATCAAGAGATTGCTCCACTGCCCGCGTGGCAGCACTCAAATCGTCAGATTCAAAACGAGCAAGCGCATGATAAAAAAAGTTTTTGGCTTGATTTTCAATGCACAGTAGCATTGACAGATCAGTGCTGCAACGGGAGCAGTTATCTGTGTCTGCTTTAAGACGCGCCTTGCATACCGGACAACGTTCCATCATGTCTCCAAATAGTAAAGAATATCAGACAATTGATCCATCGGCTCCTTGAGTGCTGCAAAATCTTCGTTAACAATAACATCACTGATGACCTCAATCACATTGACCATATCTTCCCGATCTTCGGGAGAAGCATCTTCTAACATGCGCTGAGCCTTTTCTATCAAAGCACGCGCTTGGACGACAGCATGGTGAGCGTCAGCCTCCTTATCGACAACCACAGTCCGTTCTTCACCGAAAATTTCCTGAATGCGCTCTTTAGCCGCCTCCATTTCTGCTTCTTCAAACCGAGAAATAACATTGTCGATAACGATATATTTTTCTAATCCCGTGTTTTTTTCTTTGGCTGATACATGTAAAATGCCGTCTAAATCCAAATCTAATGAAAGTAAAATTGGATTGCCTTGTGGGACTCTACTGAGTCCCTCCACCAAAAATTCGCCAATTTGGATATTATCTAATGCATCATGTTTTTCACCTTGAAAAATTTTGACTTCCACCGCCTCTTGATTGTCCCTCATGGTGTAGAAAACTTCGCTTTTCGTCAAAGGAAGGGCACTGTTTTTATGAATGATCGGGACATATTTGTGAGGATACCAATCTCCATGAAGTTCACCAATGGCACTGGTACCGTAGGTATAGGGCGTAATATCGACTAAAACAGCCGACGCGGAGACATCCGTTCCAGCAATCATGGCAGCCTGAATCGCGGCACCGCTCGCAACGCATAAGTCGGGATCCACATCAAGACGAGGTTGTAAATTAAATTCTTCTGCCAAACGATCACTCACAATCGGGGTGCGAGTACTTCCGCCAACCAGTAGAATTTCATCAATATCAGAAGCGGTGAGATTGGCACCGTTAAGGGCAATGTGTACAGCTTCCAACGTTTCGTCAATATAATCGATAATCAATTCTTCGTAGTCCAGTCGAGCCAATTCCAGAGAGAGATGAAGCGGCACTCCTTCATGCTCGTCTAGGTATTCTTCTTCAATTGTCACAAAGGGTTGATCAGACAATGCCCGTTTTGCCTCCTCAGCGGCGCGATTGATACGCGCCATCGCTTTACGTGAGGCTTGGATATTCACCTTTGAGTTTTCTTTGATGTATTTGACAATATGGTCGATGATTTTTTGGTCAAAGTCATCACCGCCTAATTTGTTATTGCCATGACTGGCGAGCACTTCTACCACATCGTCTTCAATACTGACGACTGACACATCAAAAGTACCACCACCCAAATCGTAAACTAAAATACGTTTGTGCGCTTTTTGATCCGCCTCATAAGAGAGAGCGGCAGCCGTCGGCTCATTGATCATTCTGACGACATCTAATCCAGCAATTTCGCCAGCCTCGCGGGTGGCTTGACGTTGCGCGTCGGAGAAGTAGGCAGGAACGGTGATAACGGCTTTTTCAACGGGCTGCTTTAAGTAGGATTCGGCAATGCCCTTGAGACGTTTTAGGATAATGGCAGAAATTTCTTGTGGTGTATAAGCTTGTTCAGCCATTTCTACCTTGGTTTCTTCTCCCATCAGGCGTTTGATGGATTTGACCGTGCGTTCAGGGTATAACACATATTGGTTTTTAGCGGCTTCACCGACTAAAACTTCATTATTTTCACTAATACCGACAAAAGAGGGTATAATTTTACGCCCGGCCTCTTCAATAAGCGTTACTTTGCCATCTTCTACAATAGCGATTTCTGAATTGGTGGTGCCTAAGTCTATGCCTACAATGATGTCACTCATTATTTTTCCATTTGTTGGTTTAAAGGAGTCCAAGATTTATCTTGGACTTATTTTTTATTCACCTTAACCTCAGCAATGCGGAGTACCTCTTTATCCCACATAAACCCCTTGCGTAATTCTTCTGTCACTATCCCGTTTTCTAGCTTTGGTTGGGAATCAACATCAACCGCCCACATAGTGTGTGGATCAAGTGGCTTGTTGAGCACCTCCAAAGGATGCACTTGATAACGCCCTAATAATTGAAGAGTGCGCCGTAAGGTCATCGCTTGACCTTCCTGCAATCCCTGAATGAGGCGACGTTCCCGTTGAGTAAAGTATCTTGTTAAGAATGAGGACCTCTCAGTATAATTATTAAGGCTTTTCATGCCAGCGTCTAAACGATCATAGATATCCAAAAAACCCAATAGTAGAGGTTGCAGGGTTTTACGCTTATGGTTGCCTTGTTCGTCGCTAGAACGCTTGAATTCCTGATGTAATTTATCATAACCCGTTTGTGCCGTTTCAAGACTGTTCTTGAACAAGTCCAAGGCCATTTTGACTTGGCGTGATTCTAATTTGACTTCATTACGTAATGCTGCTAATTCGGTGAATAGGGAAAACAAGTCTGTTTTTTGGGTGCTATCCTCATCCACTTGGTAGTCGTCTAAATATGTACGAAATTGCTCTATTAGTTTTTCTTTGGTGGATTCATCCATAGTCTTTTAATGCCTGCCGATTCAAACTTTCTAATAATACCCGTGTAAAGGTTTGCTCCGTTGGGCGTTGTGGTTTGCCCATCGTTTTTTCCAAAGCCTGTTCCAATAAAGCATCCAAGTTAGGTGGTTCATGGTGAAATAATTGGTATTTCAAACGTTGTTCTTGTGTTTTGATTGCCTCAAAAGCGGCACGAATTTTTTGGAATTGTTCCGGTGCCCGCTCCGGCGGATATTGCCGCACTTTTTGTAAATAGGCTTTTTTGATCACATTATCCGTGGCATCCTCGGGGACACCCAGAATATTAAAAGGCGTTTTCATCAAACTTCTGTTCCGATTCTTGGGTTATAAATCAGGTATCTCGATGCCAAGTTTTTTCAAGTGATTGATAAGCTTTATCATTTCTGCTGGCGTGAGATCATCGAAATCCATGTTTTTTAAAGCTTCTATATCTGACTCAAAATCATCCTCAAAATCATCCATAACAAAGGGGTTGAAAAAGGATGCTGGCTTCATCCCATTTAAAAATTTTACAATCATCATGGCAGTACGTTGATCACCTTGTTCTCTCGCCTTATCTGCCGCATGATTCAGGCGAGCCATATCTGAATTTGATATGTGCCAAAACCTTTTTTTTGAGTGAGATTGACTGTATATTTGATAATATACAAAAACAGGCTGTTCTGGCCAACATTTTAGGGCATTCTCCGCAAATTGTCTCACTAATCCATGATGTTCTAGCTTTTTAAAACACTCACAGATACTGAGCATTTCCTCTTGAGAAAAGTCAAGTTTTGCGGCTTTTTGCAACAATGTTGTCAGTGGCGCCACTGCCTCTGTTAAAAAAGTCACGCCTGAATAGGCATTGATCAAGCTGAGTAATTCTAACACTTCATGCTGAGTGGGCAAATAGTCTTTGTCAAGTTTGGGCAATAATGGCAGGATATTAGCCAGATCAAGTTGCTGACTTTTTGTCTCAACGATGATCCGAAAAAATCCACAAAGAGCACCACCGCCACTGTTGAAGCCTTCTTGAAGTAATTCAATCGTTTTTTGATTTTTGAGTTTATATTTTTTAGCCTGTTGTAATTCAAATAAATCAGATTCGCTGGCTTTTGATTTTCGCCTTGTTGAGCGTTTTCTTGTGACAGGCTGAATAATTCCTTCAGCCTGTAATTCTAATAAGCCTTGATTGATTTGAACAATACCGCTATTTTTGTTTTTTTCAAAACGTGTCCCTTGCTTTAACTCTTTACGTGCTAATTCATATTTGCCTAATTTGATTAATTTACGGGCATGGGATATATGGGAAAATCGTGCGATCTGCCGCGCTTTGATATTGATCGGATCGACTTTTAACAGGGCTTTGGCAAAAGCCGCCGCCTTTTTAAAGGCTTTTTTACGAGTAGAAGATTCTATAGCAGTCAATAAAACCTCACTATCTTGAGGAAATTGTTTAACGGCTGTCTCAACCCATTTATGATAGTTCTTTATGTCGTTTTCGTGGTTATACCATTGAATAAGTTTAAGATAACTGGCTTTATCATCGGGATCCAGGCGTAGGCTTTCTGCTAAATCCTCGGGCACTTGGTAGTCATCAAATATTTCTCCCGTTCTTTCAGCCAGTTCCACCAAATGACGTAGAATTAAGGCAGCTTTTAGCCTGTTATCACTGCTTGGTTTGAGATTTTCAACACATAAACGCCAATATCTGTCAGCCATCTCGCTTTGTTCTTGTCGTTCATAGTTAAGAGCAGTGATGCGATTTTTTTCAAAGGCAGACAATAAGCCAAATTTCTTTTCATAAAATTTAACACCAGCGGGATAGATCGGCAATAGGGCGAGACAAAATTGACGGTTGTCACCCAAAATATTTCGACTGGCGATTTCTAAGAGTGCTTTAGGGCTCCCATCTCGTTTAGCTGCCGTCTGCAACTTGGAAATGACATTAAGTTGCTCCTTGTCCCATCCTTTTAATCCTGCTATAAATAATTGTTCTTGTGCACTGAGTTTAGACAAAGTCGTTAAGAGAGTTTCGCTATCTTGCCCAACTATGCGTACTAAGGCGGCAAATTGTGCATAGACTGAATCTGCGGGCACTTTTTCTAACAATTGATTGGCAGCGTTTGGGTCCACTTCAATCAAAAGCAATGCCTTGAGAATAGGGCGAAAATCTCTATAAGGGGAGCGAAAGGGTATTTTTTTCAGAAATAGCTCAACGCTATCGCCTTGAAAATATGCCTGTAGTGCATTCCTAATAAGTGCATATTGTTTAAGTAGGGGCGTGTCTTGAGGAAATTCCTCCATGACATCGCTGCATCCCGCAAGCAGTAAGGCGCCAAATTGGGCTTGCAATTGTTGTATCGCATTATCTGTCAAATATTCAGCGGATTCAGTAAAAAACCGAACGGCTCGAATATAACGACCCGCACGAATGAGCCAATAGATATATTGATCGAGCGATTGTTTATCGGTGCATAAATTTTCCCTATTTTCCCACAATACGGCGGCTTCTTTGTACATTCCCTTGTTGGCTAAGCTTTGAGCACGTCGCAGATAAGCTTTAGCGAGTGCGGTTTGCCATTCATCACGCTGTTCTTTTTTTAATAATCGTTTATAACTCTCAATGGCTTCTTTATAACGACCCATCGCTAGCAATTTTGCTGCATTGACTTGTAATGTTTCAATGGATGTATTCTGAGATGTTTTTTTATTTTTAGGCATTGGTGTATAGAAAGTATTTATAGCTAATAAATTTTTTATGAAAATTAGAGATGAGAAAAATATCTTATCAAATTAGTGACAGATATGCGAGTTATGAATAAGTTAAACCAGTGAGTCGGTACGATAGGTTTATATTAGGATTTAATTATTGTTATAATGCTCATGTTCGGATACCTAAATTTTGTTAGCAACCAACGTAGGAAATGAAAAGATGGGTGTAGATGATAAAAGTAAACGCCGGTTTTTGGTGGCATCGACATCGGTTGTTGGAGCGGTAGGGGTCGGCTTTGCCGTATGGCCCTTTCTCGCCTCCTTGAAACCTAGTGCTAAAACGCAGGCAGCAGGTGCGCCGGTTGAAGCCGATATTAGTCAACTGGAAGACGGCCAACAAATGACCGTCGAATGGCGTGGTAAACCGGTTTGGATCGTCAAGCGCACTGAAAAAATCTTGGCTGATTTGAAGTCGGATCCTTTGATTGCCAAATTGAGTGATCCGGATTCAAGCGTCACTGACCAGCAACCCGCTTATGCCCAAAATCCAAACCGCTCTATTAAGGCAGAATATTTGGTGGTGATAGGCATTTGTACACACTTGGGCTGTTCGCCAACTTATGTCAAAGAAAATGATCCACATGATTTGGGCAGCGATTGGGTAGGTGGATTTTTCTGTCCCTGTCATGGCTCATTTTTTGATTTAGCGGGGCGGGTGTTTAGCGGCGTACCGGCACCGACTAATTTGGTCGTGCCTCCCCATACTTACCTCAGCGATACCCGTATTTTGGTGGGTATTGATCAAGATAAAGGAGCTGCTTAATGAGTAAGATACTGACCGACAGTTTGGAATGGATTGATGCGCGTTATCCTTTAAGTAAGATGTGGAACGAGCATCTGGCGCAATATTACGCCCCCAAAAATTTTAATGTCTGGTATTACTTTGGATCATTGGCTTTGATGGTGCTGGTGATGCAAATTTTCACGGGCATTTTTCTCGCTGTTAATTATAAGCCTGATGCTGCATTGGCATTTGCGTCTGTCGAATATATCATGCGTGATGTCGAATATGGTTGGCTGATCCGCTATATGCACGCCATAGGGGCTTCATTCTTTTTTCTCATCGTGTACTTGCACATGTTTAGAGCCTTGATATATGGCTCTTATAGAAAGCCGCGTGAACTCCTCTGGATCATCGGCGTATTTATTTACTTATGCTTAATGGCGGAGTCTTTTTTCGGGTATTTATTGCCTTGGGGACAAATGTCTTATTGGGGAGCACAAGTCATTATTTCCCTGTTTGGTGCCATTCCTTATGTTGGTGAAGATTTGGCGGTGTGGGTACGTGGCGACTTCGTGATTGGCGATGCCACTTTAAACCGTTTCTTCGTTTATCATGTTGTTTTAATGCCAATTATTTTGCTCGCCTTAGCGGTAGTACATATCATCGCTTTGCATGAAGTTGGCTCTAACAATCCAGACGGTATTGAAATCAAGAAAAACAAGGATCCAAAAACGGGCATACCAAAAGATGGTATTCCATTTCATCCTTATTACACGGTTAAGGATATTGTCGGAATTGCCGTCTTTCTGATTATCTTTTCAGTGGTGGTATTCTACGCGCCAGAAATGGGGGGTTATTTCCTTGAAAAGAATAACTTTTTACCCGCTGATCCTATGACAACTCCGGAACACATTGAACCCTTATGGTATTTCACTCCATTTTATGCCATTTTGCGTGCTGTGCCGGATAAATTCTTTGGCGTGATGGGGATGGGTGGTGCTATTGTGGTATTGTTTTTCCTTCCTTGGCTGGATCGGAGTCCAGTTAAGTCGATTCGCTATAAAGGTTGGATATTCAAATCGGCTTTAGCCTTGTTTGTGATTAGCTTTTTTGGACTGGGCTACTTAGGTATGCAAACAGTCACGCCGACGACAACGCTCTTTGCACAGATATTTTCTGTGATATATTTTGCATTTTTCTTATTAATGCCTTGGTATTCCAAGTGGGATGAGACTAAACCTGAACCAGAAAGGGTGACTGACTGATGAGACGATTGATTTTAGCTTTTATTTTATTAGTACCCGGGATAACCTTGGCGTCCAGTGGTGGCGTTGAATTGCAACAGGCTGGTAATGATATCTCCGATCGCGCCTCATTACAGGCGGGTGCCAAACTCTTTGTTAATTATTGCATGGGTTGTCACTCTGCCAACTATGTCCGCTATCAACGGGTGGGGCAAGATTTGGGTTTGAGCGATGACGATCTAACAGAAAATCTGATGTTTAGTAGCGAAAAAGTGGGTGAAACCATGAGCATTGCTATGGACAAATACGATGCGGAAAGATGGTTTGGTGTCACGCCACCAGACTTGAGTGTGATTGCCCGCGCTCGTGGCACTGATTGGTTATATACCTATATGCTGAGTTTTTACTTAGATTCGTCGCGCCCTTGGGGTGTCAACAATCTTGTGTTTAAGGACGTGGGAATGCCTCATGTTATGTGGGATCAGCAAGGTTGGCAAAAGTTGGTTCATACCACGGATGAGCATGGACATGAAAAGGCAGAATTGGTCTTAGTCAACGAGGCAGACAAGGATAAAGCTGAGCAGTATAAAAAGGATATGCGTAATTTAGCGAACTTTCTTGAGTATATGGGTGAACCTGCTAAGTTGCAACGAGAGTCTTTAGGTTGGAAAGTAATACTTTTTCTCGTTATCTTCTTGGGATTCGCTTATGCTCTGAAGAAAGAATATTGGCGAGACGTACATTAATATTTAGTTATCAATTGCAGGACGCGGAGCGTCCAATCATGCATTCCCACGCAGAGCGTGGGAACGAGAAAATTACTGATAACTGTAAACTGATAACTGTAAACTGATATGACTCCAATGCAGCCTTACTTATTGCGAGCCTTGTTTGATTGGATAGTCGATAACGGATTGACTCCCTATCTATTAGTCAATGCCGATTACAACGATGAAACAGAAGTGCCTCGTCAATATGTCGAAGATGACAAAATTGTCCTGAATATTTCTCCAACGGCGGTGCAAGGTTTGACATTAGATGATGATTGGGTAAGTTTCCGTGCCCGGTTTTCGGGTCAACAAACTTCCGTCTATTTCCCAACTCTTGCTGTATTGGCCATTTATGCTAAAGAAAATGGTAAGGGCATGTTTTTTCAAGCTGAAGGTGTTGAAGATGCTAAAAACTCTGAAGAAGTCGCACCTCCTCCACCGCCCCCCAAACGACCCCCTCGCGGTCAAAAACCGGTGCTTAGACGGGTGAAATAATCCTATCCATGTAGCCTGGCATCTCCAATATTTCCAAGGCGATGCCGCGCATGATCACAATCCCTCGCTGACGCTCTCCATCAAAAAATTCAAATTGAAAAGTCCTTTGCACTGTCAAGCGACCACGACTATTGCGCCTTAAACGCAGCCGCACCAAAACAATTGTGTCATCTAACAATTGTAAGTGTAAATTTTTACACACTTGTTTACAAATAACTTTAGCCCTTTCCTGACTGTGTAGCGTATCAAACCAAAACCAGCCAATAAAACCGAGTATAATGAGTAAAATAATAGAGTTCATTTATAAGTAAATGGATTTGATAAGGTTTTTTTTGTCGGAGTCCAAGATTTATCTTGGACGGTCTTTTGCGCCGCTGAGCTGAAAAGTCATTGGCTCAGATAATGGTTGAAATTGCATATCGACTTCAAAGCTCAGTTCCACATCAAAAAGGTCTTTGACTTTGACACAAGGGATATGCAGATTTTCATTTTCGTAAATGGCCAAACAATTGGAATCAGGGCAGGGTGTTTGAGTGCTAGCCCAATCAGGAGCTTGCTCATCAAGCCAAGCTATAAGCGTAGGATCAGAAGCCGTTAAGTGGTTGTGGTCTAAGTTGACTGACCACGAATAAAGATTATTAAGAGTCATCAACGAGAGTGGGATGTTTCCGCACAATTCGTTGTTGTTTAGCCTAAGCGACGTTAAATGGCTCAAATTCCCCAGTTCCGGTGGGATAGAACCGCTGAGATTGTTCACCAGCCCTTTTTGATAGAATTCTTCTTGCTCAAGTAGATAGAGTTCATAGCCGTAAATGTGCAAAAAAGCCTGACACGTCTTATACTCCGCCTGCTCTTCAGTATTCATCATGTACCCCTCATATTGAACAAGTGCCCATAGCTCTTGCATTCGTGACTCACAGTACGAAGCTTGGTTCGTTAGTTCAAGGTATTTGGAGACATAATAATTCGGATCAAAATTAGAACTCAGATTGAGAATTTTCAAATGGCTCAAATTTCCCAATTCCGCTGGGATAGAACCGATGAGTCGGTTGGATGCCAGATCGAGTTCCGTCACATGTCCGCCCTCACAACTTATTTTAGACCAACTACAAGGCGTATTTGTCACATTCCATCCAACACTCCCCTCCCAATTAGCACCATCAGTGCTATTATAAAGAGCAATAAGAGCTTCACACTCCGCCCTTGGAATTTCAGTCACGAGAGCGCAGTCTGTTGCCGCTTGCGCTTGCCGGCCTAAAAAAACGAGTCCTAACAATGAAATAACAGCCCATGATTTATGTATTTTTAACATAATTAGTATCTCCTCTTGGTAACTGTCTTTTAATCAGATCATCTATTGTACGATTAGCCTAGAAACTGATGGTTACCAACTTAAGCCGCGACACTATGTGATATCAAGAGTTTAGGAGTCCAAGATTTATCTTGGACGTGACCAGACTTCCAAGATAAATCTTGGACTCCTGTGTCGCGTTTTGAGTGTTTGTCGGAGGCAAGAGGCTATATGTTGGGCAATCCCTTAAAAATAATGTATAATAATCTATTTATTTGAGAATGTCGGAGATTTGATTTGTCCCTAACAAGAAATGCCATTTTTTGAAAAAATGGCATTTCTAAAAGTTTAAAAAGGCGTACAAAAAAATTAAATCTAGGACACCTAAATGCCAGAAATAAGTCTATTTATTATAGATAGCGAAACCCACCCCACCTTAACTTATTAAGATGGGTTTCGCGCCGCAGAGGTTTGGTGCCCCCTTTATCAACTCAAACCCAATTTCTTTTCCAAATAGTGAATATTAATGCCACCCGCTTGGAAAGTCGCATCTGTCATCAAGCTTTTATGTAAAGGAATATTGGTTTTGATCCCATCTATAATGATCTCATCCAAAGCGATCCTCATACGCGCCATCGCCGATTCGCGGCTATCACTGTAAGTAATCAGTTTCCCAATCATAGAATCATAATAAGGTGGCACACGATAACCACTAT
This sequence comes from Candidatus Thiomargarita nelsonii, assembly GCA_000785145.2. Taxonomy (GTDB): domain Bacteria; phylum Pseudomonadota; class Gammaproteobacteria; order Beggiatoales; family Beggiatoaceae; genus Thiomargarita; species Thiomargarita nelsonii_B. Next base: position 50,289 of record JSZA02000029.1, on the reverse strand, counting down.
AAATATGACTATCCACGCGCACTCCCAGCCCGCCCGGCGCATGATAGCGAGAAATGAGTCCAGGAGAGGGCATAAATGTATCAGGGTCCTCGGCATTGAGACGACATTCTATGGCATGTCCTTGAATATTAATATCTTTTTGTTTATAACTCAAGGGTTCGCCGGCTGCAATACGCAGTTGTTCGCGTACAATGTCAATGCCAGTAATCCATTCAGTCACTGGATGTTCAACCTGTAAACGGGTATTCATTTCAATAAAATAAAATTCCCCATTTTCATACAAAAATTCAAAAGTGCCAGCACCGCGATAGCCTATATCTCGACACGCTTGAGCACAACGTTCGCCCATTTTCTTGCGTACTGTTTTAGTTAAACCTGGGGCTGGGGCTTCTTCTATCATCTTTTGATGACGACGCTGCATAGAACAATCACGCTCGCCTAAATGAATGGCGTTGCCATGAGCATCCGCTAATATTTGAAATTCTATATGGCGCGGATTTTCAAGGTATTTTTCCATATACACTTGATCATTACCAAAAGCCGTCGCCGCCTCAGTCTGAGTTAAAGAAATGGCATTATGTAACGCCGCTTCACTACGCACAACGCGCATTCCACGCCCACCGCCTCCGCCTGCCGCTTTAATAATCACCGGATAACCGATTTTGTGTGCCATTTGCAAATTCTTATCTATATCATCATCCAAGATTCCATCGGAGCCAGGCACACAAGGAACACCCGCCTTTTTCATCGCTGCAATGGCTGACACTTTATCCCCCATCAAACGAATGGTGTCTGGACGAGGGCCTATAAAAATAAAACCGCTTTTTTCAACTTGTTCTGCAAAATCAGCATTTTCCGATAAAAAACCATAACCGGGATGAATGGCAACCGCATCGGTCACTTCTGCGGCACTAATAACCGCTGGAATATTTAAATAACTCTCGGCTGAAGGGGGGGGTCCAATACACACAGACTCATCAGCCAATCGTACATGTTTAAGATCACGATCTGCGGAAGAATGCACCGCCACCGTCTTAATTCCCATTTCTCGACAAGCCCTTAAAATGCGTAGCGCAATTTCCCCTCGATTGGCAATAACAATTTTAGACAGCATGCATTTTTCCTCTTTTTCAGTTATCAAAATGATGAACAGTTCCTGTTCATTCAATCACAAATAATGGCTCATCATATTCTACTGGTGCCCCGTTCTCTACTAAAATCTTGGTAATAATGCCGGCTTTATCAGCCGTGATTTGATTGAGGATTTTCATGGCCTCAATAATACATAAGGTATCCCCCTCATCGACCGTTTGTCCTTTCTCAACAAAAACTGGAGTGGTGGGAGAAGGTGCCCTATACAACGTACCCACCATCGGTGATTTGATGATATGTCCCTTAATGGCTTCTTTGTGAGTTGGCTCTGAGACGGGCACTGACTCCATAGGGGATTGGGGTGGCATAACCGGTGCTTGTTGCATCAGTACCGGGGGTGAAGTCGAATAACGACTGATACGCACAGATTCCTCGCCTTCGTGAATTTCAATTTCTGATACCCCAGACGTTTCAATTAGTTCTATGAGTTTTTTAATTTTACGAATATCCATGAGCCTTCCTCGAATTCGACAAAATAGAGATTGCAGCTTGTAAAGCTAAAGTATATCCCTGCGCCCCAAGTCCACTGATAACTCCGATGGCAATATCCGAAAAATAAGAGTGATGTCGAAAAGTTTCACGGGCATGCACATTGGATAAATGGACTTCTATAAATGGTATTGCAACGGCTAACAAGGCATCGCGCAAGGCGATACTGGTATGCGTAAAGGCGGCAGGATTAATTATGATGAAATCCACTTGATGTGCAGCGTGGATTTTTTCTAGTAATCGGTGTTCGGCATTGCTTTGAAAAGTGGTGAGTTGATGACCGGCGGCTTGTGCCATCTCAACAAGTTGTTGATTGATGCTTGCTAAGCTGGTCTGACCATAATGCGTCGGTTCGCGTTCACCTAATAAATTGAGATTCGGGCCGTGTAGCACGAGTATATTAAACATTTTTGTGTTTGCTTGGTATAAATGATTTCTAGGAGTCCAAGATTTATCTTGGACGTCTTATTCTATCTTAAATGAGTCGTCAAAAAAATGGCAACAAAAAAATCCTATTTCTTGAAGAAATAGGATTTTTAAACTTTATTTGATAACAGATAACAGTTATCAACTCGCTGGACGAGCCAGTGCTCGGTGCCCTATATCAGTACGATAATAGAGCCCCTCCCATCGTATGGGTTTTAGCAGTGCATAAGCGTTTGTTTGTGCCTCATGCACTGTTTTTCCTAATGCACAAGCACAGAGTACTCGTCCACCCGCCGTCACAATTTTTCCCGCTTTTTCAGTTGTCCCAGCATGAAAAATTTTACCCTCGGCAGCTTCTGATAATCCGTTGATAACTAAGCCCTTCTCATAATGAGCCGGATAGCCCCCCGCCGCCAACACGACGCCCAAGGCAGCGCGTGAATCCCAGACTGGTGTTAGCTCATGCAAGCGTTTATCTAATGCTGCTTGACAAAGTTCAACTAAATCGGAGCGTAAACGGAGCATAATGGGTTGCGTTTCTGGATCACCAAAGCGGCAATTATATTCTAAAATTTTAGGATTGCCCATGGCATCAATCATCAATCCGGCATATAAAAAGCCCGTATAAGGATAGCCTTCGGCGGCCATGCCACGCACAGTGGGTCCTATGATGTCGGTCATAATTCGCGCATGGATTTTTTTCGTGACCACGGGCGCCGGTGAATAGGCACCCATGCCGCCCGTATTAGGACCTTTGTCGCCATCATCGCGGGCTTTATGATCTTGAGACGTCGCCAAAGGCAAAATATGTTCTCCATCTACTATGCAAGTAAAACTGGCTTCTTCGCCTTGTAAAAATTCTTCAATGAGAACTCGATGTCCCGCCTCCCCAAAGGCATTACCCGCTAACATGTCTTGCACGGCGGCAATCGCCTCGTTTTCAGTCTGTGCCACAATCACGCCTTTACCTGCCGCTAAGCCATCCGCTTTGACAACAATCGGTGCGCCAATTTGATGAATATAGGCTGTTGCTTTGTCTATGTCAGTAAAATGGGCGTAGGCGGCGGTGGGGATGTTGTGACGGGAAAGGAAATCTTTAGTAAAAACTTTAGAGCCTTCCAATTGTGCCGCCGCTTTGCTGGGACCAAAGCAAGCTAAGCCAACTTCTTGAAATTTGTCAACGATACCCGCCACTAAGGGTAGTTCTGGTCCAACAATGGTTAAATCAATGGCGTTTTGTTGTGCAAAGTTGACGAGATCGTCAGTTTGGATATTTTCTAGTTTCGGTTCCTGTGCGGTGCCGGCATTGCCGGGGGCGACAAAAACTTTTTGGACTTTTTCTGATTGGGCGGCTTTCCATGCGAGGGCATGTTCGCGTCCGCCGCTACCGATGATTAATATTTTCATTTTTTTGTATTTCAAAAAAGTTTATCAAATTCCCATTAATTTTCACAATAGATACGGTTTATTCTTTAAATAAAAAAATATACACACAAAAAATATTGTTATGATATAGTAATATTTCTTTTGTAAGGTTTTTATTTCTTTGAATGGGGAGCTTTTAAAAAAAAATGTTGACATCAAATGTATTAGAAAAAGGTCTGATCTGTCAAGAACAGATAGAAGAAGTCGTTGCCATGGCATTGGAGACTCTCAAAACCCTCATGGTGGATTGCCAAACACCTCTTGAGAGTCGATTACAGCTCGCATTTAGGTTCTTTGAAATTTTTGGGACGGATAACAAAGAGCATATCATGTGTGGTATTGAGAAAAATGCACGTAGGATTGAAAACAATGCCCATCAATTATCGGACATTAAAAACCTTTTAAAACAGGCGCTAGAAACGAAGCATGAGCCCCTATAAATGAGAGAGCATCTCAAATGAAATATCTCAAAAGTTCGCAAACTTTGTGGATCATTGATTTAGAGCCACCCATAAAAAAACCCCCAGCTTTTACTGGGGGTTGTATTTTTCTCTGTAGCGAAACTATTTCACGTACATTTGTACCGCCTTATTCATTTGCTTGAGCAAGGGCATATTGAGTTGAGCCGCTTTGGCCAAATCTCCCTGAGATACCTTGCGCTTGCTCAGGAGAGGCTTGTATTTATTCCACAATCCCTTGACTTTATTCAACTGTGTACGAATAGCAGTATCTGTGGTCCCCGTTAAACCAAGTCCTGCATCACCATCAAGAAGTCCCCTCAGAGTGCGATCAAACAGGGACACGGTTTGTTTCAGATTGCCTTGGTTTTTCTCTGGATTGATACCATTTGCCACTAACAGCAGCTCTTTGGTCATCTTTTGCGTTAGCATCCGTTGCTTGCCAGCCAAGTTGATGGTCCGTGCCATCTTTGCTGAGAGGCTAGAACCGCTCGCCTTTTCAAACATTTTCACCGCTTTGTTCATCTCTTTTAACAGCGGCAGATTCCGTCTCGCCACATTTTTCAACACAGCTGTGGACGTATTCCCCGCAAGTACCGCCTTGACATTCTGCCGGAATTTCCCCCATAGTCTTCCAACTTTTTTAAGCTGTTTCACAATGGCGGCATTTTCTGTCTTGACCAAACCCAGTCTGGCATCGCCGTTGAGCAAGCCTTTTAGCGTCCGCTCAAAAAGGGCGGCTGTTTTCTGGAGATTTTTTTTATTCGCCGCGACGTTAATACCTTTGGCGATGAGCAGGATTTCTTTGCTCATTTTTTGAGTGAGCATCCGTTGTTTACCCGCCAGATTGATGGTTGTCGCCATCTCCTGTTGGGTGGCAGCATAAGCCGCCGTTGCTAAACACAAACTAATGATTAAGGTTGAAATAAAGCTAAATTTAGGATGTTTCATTTGACTCCTCGCTTTTGAGAACAACTGTGATAATTAAACCGCACACATCATAATACACTTATAATAAAAAGTACAATATTTTTTGTTGATATTAGTTATCAGCTATCTATAGTCCCTATAAACCAGTGGATTTTTTTTTAACGAGGGAGACTCAGGATAGTCACGACTTATTATGATATACTTTATTTTTTGTAAGCTTTTTTCTATGGACGTAGAGGTTTTAAAACATGTCATCATCAAAGGTATTAAAAAAAGGTAGAATCTGTGAAGACGCGCTAGACGAAATCGTTGGCATGGCATTAGAAAGCCTTAAAACCCTCATGGTGGATTACGAGACACCTATTGAGGTTCGATTACAGGTGGCACTTAAGATATTTGAAATTTTCGGGGGGAGCATGGCAAATAAGCAAGATACTGTCATTCATGGTATTGAAAAAAATGCCCATGATATTGAAAGCAATGCCCATCGATTAACCGGCATTCAAGAACTTTTAAAGCTGGCTATCCAAACAAAACATGAGCCGATTTTTCAAAATGAGACTCAAAAAAGTAAGGTTATAAATCATTGATTTATAACTTATTTCAAAAATCAATTCAAAAGTACAAATTTTTAGCCAAGCACAACAATTACGACTTGTTATGATATACTTCATTTTACTATAAACGCGATGTGCAACTTTTTATCCCATTGATCTACCCGTCATTTTTAGAAAATATTTGGCCTAAAATATCGGCTACCTAAAATCAATAACTTAAAAAAGTTACACATCGCGTGCTGTAAGCTTTTTTCATTTGGAGGTTTTAAAACATGTCATCATTAAACGTATTAGAAAAAGGCAGAATCTGTCAAGAAGAGCTAGACGAAGTCGTCCGCCTCGCATTAGAAAGCCTCAAAACCCTCATGGTGGATTACGAGACACCTGTTGAGGTTCGATTACAGGTTGCACTTAAGATATTTGATCTTTTCGGGGGAGCTAGCCGCCAAAATACCCCGGAACTTGTCGTTCGTGGTATTGAAAAAAATGCCCATGAGATTGAAAACAATGCCCATCAATTAGCGGGCATTCAAGATCTTTTAAAGCTAGCTGTCCAAACAAAACATGAGTCTATTTACCAAACTGATAGCCAAAAAAGTAGAGTTATAAATCATTGAGCTATAGCTTATTTAAAATATAAACTAAAACGGTCTCCGCGCCCAGACCTCTGAATCAGAGGTCTTTTAGCCCGCTTTAAAACTCACTAAACATCAAAACAGTCAACACAAAATCCAAGGCTAAAGTGGCCAATGAGGCATGCACGACCGTTCGCGTCGTTGCACGGCTCACGCCCTCAGAAGTGGGCGTACAATCATAACCTTCAAAAACAGCAATCCAAGTCACCACCACGCCAAACACTATGCTTTTAATAACACCATTAATAATATCTTCAACAAAATCAGTCTTATCTTGCATTTGTGACCAATAGGCACCGGCATCTACCCCTAATAATTCAACCACAACCAAATAGCCACCAATTATACCAACGGCACTGAAAATGGCTGCCAGTAAAGGCAGAGAAATCATACCCGCAACAAAACGTGGGGCTACCACGCGCTTGATAGGATTGACGGCCATCATTTCCATACCTGATAATTGTTCTGTGGCTTTCATCAAACCAATTTCAGCCGTCAAAGCCGATCCTGCACGACCCGCAAATAATAACGATGTCAACACAGGTCCCAATTCTCTCACTAAAGAGAGGGACACAACAACGCCTAATGATTCAGTCGCACCAAATTGCACTAAGGTATTATAGCCTTGTAAACCCAATACCATACCAACAAACAGACCTGATACGATGATGATGCTTAAAGAAAGTACACCAACCGCATAGATTTGTGCAATGACTAAAGAGGGGCGTAGAAATAAACCAGGCATAGCCGCCAATACTTGCACAAAAAAGAGATGTCCACGCCCTAAGCGTTCCAAAATACCTAAAACGGCACCGCCTAAACGCTGAAATTGATCTAACATGTCGTGCCCCCTAATAAATCTTCTACATAATCTGGTGCTGGATAATGAAATGGCACTGGACCATCAGATTCTGCATTAATAAATTGCTTAACCCAAGCTGAGTCACTGTTTTTTAACTCATGGGGCGTACCCTTACCGACGATTTTGCCGTTAGAAATAACATAAATGACATCTGCAATTTCGGCGGTTTCATGCACATCATGCGATACAATGAGACTGGTTAATCCTAAAGCATCATTAATGGAGCGGATGAGCCGTACTAAAACACCCATAGAAATAGGGTCTTGTCCCGTAAACGGTTCATCATACATAATCATCATAGGATCTAAAACCAAAGCTCTTGCTAAAGCCACCCGTCGTGCCATGCCGCCCGACAGTTCACTGGGCATTAAGTTACGCGCTCCACGTAAACCAACGGCGTGTAGTTTCATCAAAACTAAATGATGAATGAGGGACTCTGGCAATTTGGTATGCTCACGCAGCGGAAATGCGACATTTTCAAACACATTCAAATCGGTGAGCAGGGCGCCGCTTTGAAATAACATGCCCATGCGCTTACGCAAAGTATAGAGTTGATTGGTTTTCAAACTGGCTACGTTTAAACCATCAACTTCAACACTACCCGCATCAGGACTTAATTGTCTGCCTATTAAGCGGAGCAATGTGGTTTTACCTGTGCCACTGGGACCCATGATGGCTGTAATTTTGCCGCGTGGGATGTCCATATCAATTCCATCAAAAATCCAGCGATCATTTCGCGCAAAGCGGAGATCACGAATTTTGATAAGTGGATCGTTGATTTTATTTGTCATTATTCTTTCCGTTAGACTTCGTCGGCAAATGCAGCAATTGGTCAACTTGATTGACATAGAATTTATATTGGACACCTTTTTCGGCTTGTGCCAATACTAAATCCGGCGTTGTAGAGACAATGCTAAAGTGCAAAACTTGATCCAATAGGGTGATGTCTATTTCTCCTTGTGCTGAACTGTCTGCATGATAAGGTGCTACGCTGACAGCAGAGGCTTTTTGCCAATTGTCAATTAAGGCACTGATCGCATCCGCACTGGTATCTACCTCGTCAGAAGAAAAAGTAGAATTCAATGTCCATTTCCCTTCTTTTAAGATCAGATGATAGTCTGGCATTTTCAATTCTGTGATTTTTGGATTATTTCCCAAAAGCGACAGGCTCGCAAATGCCAAAGCATCTCCACTGACTATGTTATAAAGGTTGTCCGTGAGCAAGTACACTTTTTCCTTGATTTGCACATAACGTTGCCCGTAACCAATGGGCGAATTATTTCCAAAAGCGACAGTGAGTTGATCAAACTTGATACTTGCCAGCGGCGGCTCAAGTTTAAAATCAGCGAGATTCAGTTCACCCTCTAATTGCTTGTAGTCACGCACCGACAAAAATTGCAACAGACGATCTATGTAAAAATGTTTTGCTGGCAAATTGAAAGGTGCCGTCATTTGCCAAAATCCAAGGGCATCTTTCATCAGAAAAATGGCTTCCTTGTCCGCCCGTTCAAGGCGGATGTTTTGAACTTGCTCTTTTTTTATATCAGTCAATTTAGGCGATTCAGGTTTATTCTCCTCTTTTTCTATGGTAGAAAAAACCAAGGCAGCTAAAACGAGTATAACAAGCAATAGGGCAAGATTAAGTAACCAACGTTGACGCATCAAGCTTTCCTCCGACGTAACCAAATAAGAATGCCGCTACTGATTAGAGCAAGTGGTAAAATGACTAAAAAGAATCCAATTAAGAGAATGACTGTATTAGATGACAGTTCTAGGCTCAGATCAACAGCCGTTTTGATTGGTATCTGAATAAAAGTATCATCTTCCGCCAACCAGTTCATCATTTTCACCCCTAAATCAAGATTACCAGCATAACCCACAAAGGTATTGGAGAGAAAGTCGCCGTCTCCCACAAAAAGAATCCGTTGTTTTTGGGGGAGAGACTCAACTGCAAAGCCAATATTCAACGGACCATTAATATCCGTCTCTTCGTTATACTGAATAGTCTCTCCCGTTTCAGACCATGCTCGCGGATGAGTCTTTAATAAAATGCTCTTTTCCCAGCCTTCAGGAGGCGCGACGGCAAGTCCAATGGCTTGGGGAAATAAGGTCAAATATTCAAAACCAGAAGTGATAGGATGATGTCCATACCCTGTCGAAGTGACGTGAACAGCAGCGGGATTCTCAAAGCCAAACAACTGACTGCTGGGATCGACTATCATGCCTGGTTGTCTCGTTAAGCCGAATTTGTCGGCAACAGGTTCTAAACCTTGCAGAGAAACACTGGGTTCTAAAAACCATAACAGATTGCCACCTTTGTCAATATAGTCAGTTATCGCGGAGATTTCACCGGGCAATAATTGCTTGCGCGGCGTGGCGATGACTAACACTTGGGTATCACTAGGCATTTTTGGCGTTTCTCCAAAATTCAAGCTTTGCACCTCAAATCCGCGATCTTTCAACACTTGTGCCCACTTGCTGAAATCCTGAGTTGGACTACGCTCTCCATGTCCTTCTAAAAAGACAATGAGACGCTTATCTGTACGCGCCACCCGTTGTAAAGCCGAAGTGAAGTCTTGTTCAGATGGCATTTTTCGTATATGTTCACTACGTTCTTGATAAGAAATGATAAGTTCGCCATCAACTTGAATGCCACGTTCTTGCACTTCACTGGGGACAGTAAAAGGATCGACAAAGTGCAAACTAATATCGCTTTTGTGCCGTTGATAGCGTTCCACTAAATCCTTAATGGGTTTTCGTAAGTTATTGTCATTACTTGCATAAGCGGTGATGGTAATGGGATCAGAGAGTTCATCCAACAATTTTTGGCTTGCCTCTGACAAGGTATGCCGATTATTGACAGTCCAATCGGCTTTGATTTCATAACGAGTGCTTAGCCAAGCGATTAAGCCTATCACTATGACTAACAGCACCATAAATAGTGTATTTTGCAATCTAGCTTGTAAATGAGTACGTTTTGTGACTTGCATTTGTTATTAGTTATCAAGTTAATTAATTTAGTACAACGGATTCGCGGAATAAACGGATTTTAAAAACAGAAAGATAACCTTAACGCTGAATCTATTGTATATTTAATCCGTTTATTCCGTTAATCCGTTGTACTCAGTGCGTAAGTCCTAAATTCTATTGAAACCGTTCAGTTAAACTTGGCGATGTAGGTCACAACCCTTATCTCCCATGTAGGCGAGAGTGTGGAATACACCCCACAAAGCCAGTCTTCAAAACCGGACTTGAGACTCTCGAACTCATCCGGCTCCTCGGATTAACATAAACTAATGCTAAGTAGAATATCTATCAATAACTTCTCTCATTAATTGAGGGGACATCCCCTGAGTCAATTTACTCCAAGAACCTTAGAGGTAAATCGCCTAGCTACTTGAACGACTTCAAGTTTCCTTGTTATCGTCCGGTGCAGGTGTTATTATTCCTGCGCCTTTTCCGGTTCTAAGTACAGTAGAGGTACCAACGGGTGACTTCATTTCGTCCGATGCAGGTGTTATTATTCCCGCACCCTTTCCGGTTCTAAGTACCGTAGAGGTATTAGCCGGTGGTTTCATACCTTCCGCTTGAAAGGCAGGTGCCATACCGTTGTTTAAAAACCCTTGTAATTCAGGGCTAGTCTGGCTAACCAGTTTGCCTTTGATACCTGGATTCTCTCGATGGATTTTGTCGTGGCAATGTAGATGAACCAGTACAAGGTTCGTATATTTATCCTCACCTCCCAGATGTCTTGGGTGTATATGATGTGCTTCTGGCAAGTCTTCATTGCCAAATCTACATTTGCATACAGGACAAATCCCATCTTGTCTCTTTAGCATTTTCGCTTTTGACGGTGTGATGTTGCCGTAGCCTTTGGATAGCCTTTCCGCCCAATAGGCGGTATCACCGTCATAGTATGACCTATCGTAACCAACCCTAGCATAACTCCCCGTTCTTTCTTTGTGCTTTGAATACCCTTTGAGGTGTTTGACAATTTTCTTGTCTTTGCCCTTGCCAACGATTTCAGCAAAAGTCCACCTCCTACCGTTTACAGTAGCAAAGTACTTATTTGTCACCCAGCGTTTACCCTTATTTGGGTGCCTACGTTGCGCCCACTGGTATAGCCTTTTCCACAATAAGTGGTCAAGTTTGCCGAATGCCTCACTCGAATGCACTGTCTTATAGTAGTTTGCCCATCCCGATATTTTGGGCTGAAGTATTCTGATTAACTCGCTGGGAGTTGCTGCCTTTAACTTCCAGATAGTATCACCAATCACTCGGTAGTGACCTTTTATCTTATCTTTGGTTGGTTCCACTCGTAATACATGTGTTGCTTTAGCCCTTCGTTGTTCAGTGGGGGTGCCCTTTAGCAATTTTAACTTGTAGGTACCCTTAATTCGATTTTCGTAATGCCTGATATGATGACCTAGAAAGTCAAAACCCTCTGTCGAATGAACAATTTTGGTTTTTTCTTCAGATAAAGTTAATCCTCTAACTTCAAGCCATTTGCCTATAAATCTCTTGGATTCCTCAATAACCTCTTTGTCCTTGTGGAGTACTACAAAGTCATCAGCATACCGTACTAGGTCGATGAGTAGGTTTCTTCTGCATTTGTAAGACTTCTTTGCGCCCTCATAAACATTTTTTTGCTTTTTCTGGGGTTCCTTAGTTCCCTTGTTATTTGCCTTCTTTGGTTTTTTTTGAGTTTTCTTCTCCTTTTGGGGCTTCTCTGTCTTTTCAACTATACTCACAGTTGTTACACCGATTTTCTTTTTCCAGCCCTTTATCCCACGTAAGTGTTCAATTAGGTCTGTCTCCATTTGGTCAAGGGCTATGTTGGCTAACAGTGGTGATATAGTGCCCCCTTGGGGCGTTCCCATATTGGTTTGGTTATAATCAGATTTCTCCATATAACCAGCCTTTAACCACCGCTTCACAATTGGTCTCCAATGTGTATCAATTTGCGATGCTAGAAATTTATGGTCAATGTTATCAAAACAGCCCTTTATGTCTGCATCAAGAACCCATTTTTGTTTATGGAGTAATGCCGCCGTGATTCTATCAATCGCATCGTGGCACCCCATAGCTGGTCTGAATCCATAACTACATGATTCAAACTTCGCCTCATAAAATGGTTCAAGTGCAATTTTAGTGACTGCCTGCATTGCCCTATCCTTAATGGTTGGAATACCTAGCGGTCTAAGTTTAGCTTCGCTGACCTTCGGTTTCCCGTTTGCTTTTGGGATGTAAATCCGCTTGGCCGGCATAGGTCTATATTTGTCCCAACCACGTTGAATTGTATCTAACATATCCTTTACTAGAGCCATCTTTCTTTTAGGCGTATTGGCTTTAACTCTATCTACTCCAGCGGTGCGTTTTCCTTCAGAGGTAAATGTTTTTGCGCGCGCGCAAAAACATTTACCTCTGAAGTTTTCCGTTGTGACGGTACGCACTGCTAATAGCGTTGCATAATACGAGTTTTGCAATAGATACATTAAGCTTTTTGCTTTTCTGTACCGACCTGATTTCGTAGCTTTATAAATTCTCTTTTGCAAATTGAATACAAATCGACGCACTTTACCCCATATCAGTTTGTCCCAATCCCACCTTGCCATGACGACATCAATACTCTCGTATCTCAGTTCGCCAAAGTGAGACACGGGAACCCAGTCAGGGTTCGGGTGTTGCCAAAGTTTATTCATAATTTAAGGTTTTGCCTTATCGTTATCAAAGTTGGTTGCCCAACCATTTTTGCTCAATTAAATTCATAACACAATTATTCCGAGAGTGAATCAGCATATCCAGTTTCCCCCTTAGATGGTTTCAACTGGCGTTGGCTTCCCACTCTATCCTACCCGATGTTGTCGCTAAGTGTTTGCACACTCCTCTTGCGTTCCTGCAAGTGACTTACTAACATCGTTTTTACTCGTTTCTCTTATATGTTGACCTTTGGACTTAGGTTATATTCATTAATCGGATGTGTATCGGACAACGCATACGGGCAGATGCTGACCCATATACCTACAAACCTCTTAACCCTTTCTGGCTCAGAGAGCCCCAAGGAGTTTATCGTTTACCGACCTTAAAAATATATCCAAATGTGATTCCTCACTATCCATAACGCTTGCCCTTTTGAGGCTTTGAGACCTTGCACTGGCGATACTACCACCGGCCCCTGCTTTCTAGCCGCTGCCTAGCTAGGTTATCCTTAACACCATATAAGAAATTTTACACTAAGGCTTTGTTTTCCTTACGGAATTAGGCCAAACGAGTCGCACGCATCTAAACGATAGATACTTAAAACCAAAAAGAGTGCCATGAGTAACACATAATAAACAACATCAGCCGTGCTAAACAGCCCTTCCAATAAAGGTTGATAATGTTTAATGATAGACCAATAGGCTAAATTTAAGACACCCGTTTGATCCTCACCCACTTTTTCAAACGAACCAAGCATCCATAACAACAAAAAAGCAGCAAAAGTGCTGATAGCAGCAACAGTGGGATGTGTTGTTAGAGTAGAAATATACAACCCAACTGCCGTCAATGCGCCCAATAATAAAAATATCCCCAATAAGCATGAGCCTAAATGTCCCCAATCTATTGCTCCACCCAGTAGCAACGACAAGGGCATCAACATCACCATCATCAACATGATGAGAAAAAAGCCCATTAAACCTAAAAATTTGCCAAGCACAATACTGGTCATCGACATTGGGGCAGATAATAATAAAGGCAAAGTCTTATTGCGCCGTTCCTCACTGACAAGGCGCATTGTCAACAACGGCGCCATTAATAACAATACAATGCCCAGCGAGCCAAACAAATCACTAGCCAGTATCGCTGTCAAACCGGGCGCATTAGGCACATTTGCCAAACTCGCTTGTACATCTGGTCGTATAAAATAAAGCAGCATGTCTCTGAAAAACAAGCCCAAAATCACTTGCACCGCTGCCAAAATAGCCCAAGCCAGCGGTGATAAAAATAAACTTCGTAACTCTCGTCCAGCGATTGTCCACATATCAGTTATCAGTTATCAGTTAGTATTTAGGAGTCCAAGATTTATCTTGGACTAGTCAACTCCACAAACACTTGTTCTAAAGTACGATGTTCAGGGATAAGTTCATACAACCCCCAATCACCCGCCACCGCTTTTTCGACCAAAGCCTCAGCCGGATTATTATCCGCAGCATGTTGAATGCGAAAACGCTTATTTTCTCCTGCCTCAACCTCTTCAACGCCTTCAATTTGCTTGAACACATCAAGAACGGGCGGACGGCGCAACGCGACTTCTAAATGAGTCGTTTGCATTTGTGTCAACAAACCACTCATCGTATCATTCAATATTAATTGACCATGATTAATGATTTGGACCTGATTACACACCGCTTGTACTTCCTGCAAAATGTGGCTCGATAAAATCACGCTACATTCTTTACCCAATTCAGCTATTAATCCACGAATTTTAAGGATTTCCTTAGGATCTAAGCCAATAGTTGGCTCATCTAAAATCACCACTGTTGGCGTATGAATAATCGCCTGTGCAATACCCACGCGCTGTTGATAACCTTTAGACAAATTACCAATCAAACGTCGGCGAACAGTCTCTAAACTACATTGATCAATAACCTTGTTGACAGCTTTGGTAATTTCGCGCCCAGGCATAAGATGTAATTTAGCACAAAATCGCAGATATTCCTCTACCAACATTTCCCGATAAAGGGGCGGTTGTTCTGGCAAATAGCCGATAGCCCCTTTCGCTTTCAATGGAAAATCTAATAAATCATAGCCGGCAACAGAAATTTGCCCCATCGTTGGTGCCAAAGTACCGGCAATCATCTGCATAGTCGTCGTTTTTCCAGCCCCGTTAGGACCTAAAAAACCGAGAATTTGTCCACGTTTGACTTCAAAACTGATATTATTAACGGCACAAAAATGGCCATAATAATGCGACAGATTTTGTACTGAAATCAGACTATCTGAATTCATCTATTAACTCTCTTTTTTTTATACCATAAATCGTGTGCAAGGTACGCCTTGCACTCATGAGGTTGTAGTATTTTATACTATGTTGAAGAAATTTTCTCATTGTTTTAAACTTGTAATCGTGTTGCTCCTTATCTTATTTAATATAATTGCCTATCGACACGCCTATAGTATGAGTCTTTATCTTATTGGCAAAAACTAAAAATTTTGTTAAACGGTGTTCAAATTCCAAAACCGCTCAATACCAGCACGCCTGATAATCTGGCTCTGTTGTTTGAAACTCATCGAATTAACGTCAATAATGAGATTGAACTAGAAGCTTGGCATATACCCCATGCACAATCAAAAGGTATCATTCTCTTATTTCACGGCTATGCCGCCTCCAAATCCAGTTTACTACCCGCCGCTCGCGCCTTTCACGAAATGGATTATGAAACTTTTCTGGTTGATTTTCGGGGCAGCGGCGGCTCTAACCAAAGTACAACCAGTATTGGTTATTATGAAGCTGACGATGTTAGCAAGGCTGTTGAATATATCCAAAAAATGTTGGGCAATAAACCATTAATACTTTATGGTCAATCAATGGGAAGTGCCGCTATTCTCCGCGCCATCTCTGCCAATAATACGCAGCCCGATGCCATTATCATTGAAGCTATCTTTAACAAAATGCTGACAACTGTAAAAAATCGTTTTTCTATGATGGGCTTACCTTCATTTCCGGCGGCTCATATTCTAGTATCTTGGGGGAGCCTACAAAGTGGATTTTATGGATTTAGCCATAATCCCGCAGATTATGCCAAAAAAGTTCAATGCCCTGCTCTGATGTTACATGGCACAAAAGACAACAGGGCTACCATTGATGAGGCAGAGGCTGTTTTTAGAAACTTAAAAGGTGAAAAAAGATTTGAGCGTTTTGCGGGGGTGGGACATTTATCTTATTTAGCCGCCAATCCAGAACAATGGAAGCTTAGCGTTTTGCACTTTTTGAAGGTTTTGTGATGCCACCATCGGGCGGTGGGCTTGCAACCGTTGTCGAACATGCTCATTATCTTTCACAAGCCGCCAAACTTTTGACGGAAGATCAAAAACAGAAGATTGTCGATATGCTTGCTGCTGATCCTGAAATGGGTGATTTGATAATCGGAACAGGCGGGTGTCGAAAGCTTCGATATGCCGCTGGCAAAAGCGGGGGCGTTCGTATTATTCAGTTGTTTGTATCTAAAGACGGTTATGTGCATTTACTGGATGTTTATAAAAAAGGTGAGAAAGACAGTTTAACGAAAGCTGAAAAAAATGAGCTTTCAAAACTAGCAGCGATATTGAAAGGATAGGTAAATAAAATGAGTGAGAGATTTGAATCCTTAAAACAAGGTATGGAAGATGCGATTGCATGGAAAGAAGGCCAGCAAACGGGAGCGCGTGTTCATGTTTTTGATGCGCTTGATGTGGCCGCTATTCGTCAAAAAACAAAGATGACGCAAAAGCTTTTTTCAGACTTTTTTCAAATACCCTTGCCGACTTTAAAACAGGTATAAAAAAAGTCCAAAGCTAAAGCTTTGGACTCCAAAAAAAAACCCTCTACCTACGCCAAACCTCTTCAAGATAATCCGCAATACCAATCGCTATTTCTTGTTTACCCAAGAATTTTCTCGTCTCATCACCTGTGACAAGATGAGCAATTTGCTCACCATTTGGACCCTGCTCTTCACCTCGATTCGCCACAATCGCAGGATACCCTGAATTGAGCCGTTTTTGTGCAATTTCCATCAACTCATTATGAGTAATATTTTCTTGATACTTAAAAGTCAACATAAAAAGATGAGGAAATTGTTTTTTAACCTCATCAATCACCTTCACAGTCGGCACTAAATTCAACGAAAAATCGGCTTGACCACTTGGCATCTTACCCGCTAACGTTTTATCCGGTTTATAATCGGCAACACCCGCCGAAAATATCCCAATGCCATAATCTTTCCGCCCAAATTCAGCCATCACCTTATGAAGATAATCATCATAAGTTCTTGCCACCACATAAGGCAAATGCGCTGGCGGACAATAGGCACCATCACCATGAATAAGAAGTACATCCGCACCACGCAAATACAACTCTTCCAAAATTTTAACACCCAACTTGCCACGGAAACGATTGAGAATTCTCCGTACATTATCAATAGGCACCGGCGTCGGACCACCCGTGACTAAAATAGGCACCTCTTTCAGAGATGAAGAACTCGCTGCCCGACAAACTTCCGCAGTCAGCGTCTTTTCATGGGGAATATTATGTTTACCATTCGCCTCCCTGGGCGGAATAATGCACACACCCATCGCCTTCAACTTTTTCAACGACGCCGTCAAAATACCATTGTGCAGAGAATTATGCATCGTTGGCGCAATCAATACCTTTGACTTACCCTGTTCCATCCTACCGATAGCTGAAGCGATGGTTGTGCTAATCACACCATCAGCAATACCATTTGCCATTTTATTAATCGTATTATAAGTCGCAGGCGCGACCAGAAAAATGTCAAAAGGGACCCTATCGCTTAAATGTTCAGAATGAGGACTCAAATGACTCACAACCGAATGCGTTGTACTCCATTCCAAAGCATCGCTGGTTGTATATCTCAAAGCCTCAGAAGAAACATAAGCCACAACCTCCGCGCCTTGTTGTCGAAGAGAACGTGCTATAAGCGGCGCCTTCATCGCTGCAATACCGCCCGTTACCAAAAGCGCTACCCGTTTTCCAACCAAATGATTGCCTAAACGAAAAACATCATGATCGCCTAAATCAGATGGCGGCGGAGGACTCATATCCCATTCATTCATATCATGTTTCCTTATAATCTTCATAAGCCAAATTCCGCTTTTCTATCACGGAATGAAGTTTTTCAGAACTGACGAACAATCCAGCCATAGCCCTTAAAAAAGCCACTTTAGGATTATAACTTAACAACTCTAAAGTCACATTCACCTCCTTATAAAAAGGTCTTTTTTGCATGAGATCAGACAGTGAATCTTTCATGAAGAAAGTGAGACATTTCTGGATCAGACTCAGCTAAAAGCTGCATGGCTTCTTTGGAATAGCTCGCATCGCTACGAAACCATTCTCCATCCAATTTAACCAGACAAAAATAGTGCTTAATTTTCTTTTTTATCTTGCTTAACATATTTTGAATCCATTCTCTTTTCCGGTTGTACTGTGGTTGAGAGCATCATATTATCTTTTAAAAAGGAGTCCAAGATAAATCTTGGACTCCTAAAATTTTTTTTGCATAACTATTTTTAATAGAGTAAAATTTTAAACACACAATAATAAAAATGTTTTATGTACAAACAAAACATTTTTTATACTGTCATTTCAAATATAATAATGACAATCAAACAGTCAGGGGGATTGCAATGCCCTAGTGGTTGCCCTTGGCATATATATTGAAAGTCAGGCCAACCATAAAGGATTGCCCTTGGCATATATATTCCATCCATTAATAAAAAAAAGGAGATCTAATGTTGTCATACCGACAAGGTTCGCTAACTCGTCAAACCCTGATCAAGATGGGTATCCTAATAGCGATTGTCATTATTTTGACGACTTTGTTCAGCTATTGGCATATCGTCTCGATCTTAAAATCGCAAACCGTGGAACAGCTTGAAAAATACATCACTGAGCGTGGACAACGAGAAAGTAGTGTTTTTAGATTGGCTCAAGACAACCATCATATTCTCAAAAAAGAACTAGAGCAGCGACTAAAAACGCTGGGTAGTTACTCACCACAACAAGAATTTGACCAATTATTTGTTGAATGGTCAGATGGCACCACACGTAATCGCCCCAAAGATCAAGACCCAAAAAACTTTGATACCACCAAATATCCCAGTGTATTTATTGGTCCCCAGGTAGAACTGAATGCCGATATTCGGCGGCGTGTTGTCACTTTTTACCAACTGTTGACCACTTATGGTCCTGCATGGGCTAATCGTTTTGCGGATACTTATATAAACGCCCCTGAAAATATCGTGACCAACTATTGGCCAGATGAACCCTGGGCGCTCACGGCTCAAGCTGACCTCAATATCCAAAACGAAGAGTATTTCTACATTTCTGACAAAAAGCATAATCCAAAGCGAAAACCCGCCTGGACCGGACTTTACTTTGACCATGTTGTCAACCTTTGGAAGGTCTCTTTAGAAACCCCAGTTGATGATGTACAAGGCAGACATATCGCCACTATTGGACACGACATTATCCTCAATGAACTGATGAAGCGGACTATCAATCACAAGCTTGAAGGGACTTATAATCTGATCCTACGCCCAGATGGTCGCTTGATTGCACATCCCGACAAAATAACCGAGATTCAAGACAAGATGGGATACTTTGATATTCTTGAGTCAGGGGATCAGCACTTGAAGCATATTTTTGAATATGTCAAAAATCTGAAATATGGTCAAATCGTTATTGAAAATACGCAAGAAGAGGAATTCCTCGCCATCACCAAGATTTATGGACCAGACTGGTACTTTGTCACCGTTTATCCTAAATCACTGTTATCAGCACGGGCGGTTCAAGCCGCCTATTTTATCCTATTCTTGGGCTTGATTTCACTGATTATTGAAATAATCGTGCTATTTTTAGTTTTACGCAGAGAAATCGCAAAACCTTTGCGTGACTTTATTTTTGCCAGTCAAAAAATTGCTTATGGCAACTTTAATCTTATCACACAAGATGAAAAAGGCGGTATCATTTTACCGGTTGAACGAGCTGACGAATTAGGGCAACTGGCGCAATCCTTTAATCGCATGGCGCAACAACTGCAAACCTCATTTGAGACCTTAGAAACAAAAAATAAGGAATTTGAAGCCGTCACTCAGGATATTGTTCAAATTTCTCATAGCTTAGCAGAAGGCAATCTGCGCGTCACGCCACAGGCTCAATACAAAGGAGAGTTATTAAAAATAAAAGAGGGGCTAGTAGCGGCGTTGTATAACCAGCGTATGGTGATTGAAGATATTGTTCAACTCTCTCAAGGATTAGCTGAGGCTAAGGGACAGATCAAGGCGAATGTAAAATATAGAGGAGACTTTGTCCAAGTCAAAAATGCTTTAGAAGTCGCCGCGAACAAGTTGCTTGCCGTTTCAAAAAAGAATGCCAGAGCGGATTGGCTTAAAACGGGGCAAGCACAGTTAAATGAGCAAATGACTGGCGAATTGGCACTCTCGAATTTGGCAAAGAATATCATTACTTTCATGACGACTTATATAAAAGGCCAAATTGGCTTATTTTATCTTCTGATAGAAGAAGAACAAGACCAAGTTTTGCAACTGTTCGCCAGTTATGCCTATACCCCCAGTGATAATATCCACAATCAATTTAGGATAGGTGAAGGACTGGTTGGACAAGCGGCACTGGAGAATAAAATAATTGCCCGCAAGCAAACGCCAAAAGAATTCTCTTACATTCTTCAATCAGGCCTAACGACTGCTATTCCAGAGTATGTGATCCTTGTCCCTTTTTTGTATGAAGATGAACTAAAAGGCGTGATTGAAATCGGTTTTTCTGAGGATGCACCGACGACTATTCAACAGGAATTTTTCCAAATGGTCATGCCACATATTGGGATAGCCATCAATACAGCCCAATCACGCCAACGTATGCAGCTTCTCTTAGAGCAAAGCCAACAGCAGAGAAAGAAACTGCAACGACAACAGCAAGAACTTCAGCATACCAATGAAGAATTGCAAAACCAGTCAGAAGAACTGCAAGTTCAGACGGAAGAATTACAATCTCAACAGGAAGAATTGCGCCAAAGCAATGAGGAACTGGCAGAACGCTCGACAGAGTTAGAAGAACAAAAAAATGAAATCCGTCAAACCAATTTTGTGCTGGAAAAAAACCAAATTGAGATGGAAAAAGCAAACGTGGCGATTGAGATTAAAGCCAAGGAATTGGCATTAGCGAGCAAATACAAATCTGAATTTCTCGCCAATATGTCCCATGAATTACGCACACCGTTAAACAGTATGCTGATACTCGCGCAACTGTTAGCAGACAACGATGACAAAAATATGACAGATAAACAAAGGGAATATGCTGAAACCATCCAGGATGCCGGTGCGGACTTGCTGACGCTGATTAATGAAATCCTTGATTTATCTAAGGTTGAAGCGGGAAAAATTGAAATTCAGCCTGAAGATATCTTACTGACAGAGCTAGTGGATACGGTTGAACAGAAATTCCGCCCTGTTGCGGAAGATAGGCGGCTGGATTTCCATATCCAACTTGAAGAAGGATTACCCGCTCTATTGTACACAGATGGGCAAAGGCTCAAACAAATTATCAACAATCTGCTTTCAAATGCCTTCAAATTCACCAGTGAAGGCCAAATCAGCATGATGATACAACCGGGTTCCGCCAAAACCGTTGCGATCAGTGTAGCTGATACGGGTATAGGCATAGCCAAAGACAAACAACAAGCCGTCTTTGAAGCCTTCCAGCAAGGGGATGGTAGCACCAGCCGGCATTATGGTGGCACAGGACTTGGTTTATCTATCTCTAGGGAATTAGCGAAAGTCCTTGGTGGCGATTTGCAATTAGAGAGTGAAGAAGGTAAAGGCAGTACATTCACGCTCTATTTACCCGAAAAATTTGAATTAGAATTAATATCTGAAAGCGTTGAAGAGCCCCAAGTGCCAGCGACTCTCAGCGAAACCGTCACCGAACAAGCAGCCAGTGCGACTCAGAACGAGGATGAAAGGGAGAAATTAACGCCCAATGACAATGTGCTCTTGATCATTGAAGATGATCGTATATTTTCTAGCGTACTTTCTGAGTTGGCACGGGAAAAAGACTTTAAATACCTGCTTGCAGAGGATGGCAAAACGGGTTTGCAACTGGCAGAACAGTATCTACCCGATGCCATTATTCTTGATGTGGGTTTACCACAACTCGATGGCTGGTCGGTTATGCAAAGATTGAAAGATAACCCAAACACACGACATATTCCGGTGCATTTTATATCCGCTTATGAGCAAAGCCAGGAGGCTAAACAAATGGGCGCGATAGGTTATTTACACAAGCCGGTCAATATGGGGCAGCTGGGGGAGACTTTCAAAAAGCTCAAAGACTTTGTGGCGAAGACGGTGAAAACTTTATTGATCGTCGTCAATAAGGCATCACATGGGCAAGAGATTATGGAATTAGTGGGCGGTGGGGATGTCAAAACGACAATCGCTCAATCGAAGGCGGATGCTTTACTGCATCTGAACCAAATCAGCTTTGACTGTATTATTCTCGATGTAGATGAACAGGGGGCGGGCTTCCAACTGCTAGAGCAACTCAACCAAGATGAGCATTTTTCCCAGATACCTGTGATTATTTATGCTGAACGCGAATTGAGCTTGGATGAAAAAGCCCTATTGCAACGGGTTAGTAAGACGCTTACAGTTAAAGAAGTTCGCTCGCAGGTACGCTTGTTAGATGAAGCGACCCTCTTTCTCCATCAAGTGGAATCCAAGTTAGCCCCAGACAAACAGCAAATGCTACAAAATGTGCATGATAAAGAGGTCGTCTTCAAGGATAAAAAGATACTGCTGGTGGATGATGATGTCCGCAATGTGTTTGCCTTAGTGAGTGTGCTAGAAGAAAAACATATGGAAGTTGTCGTTGGAGAAAATGGTGTCGAAGCTTTAGCCATATTGGAGCAGGAAACCGCTATCGATCTGGTCTTAATGGACATTATGATGCCAGAGATGGACGGTTATGAGACGATGCGGAAAATCCGAGAACAATCACGTTTTCGTCAACTACCTATCATTGCCCTCACTGCGAAAGCCATGAAAGGTGACAAATCAAAATGTATAGAAGCGGGAGCGAATGATTATTTGACGAAACCGGTGGATAAAAATAAATTGCTCTCTTTGATGCGGGTGTGGCTCTATCGGTGAGCCTGAATTAAGTACCGAACCATGAATTTTCGTTGTTTCGGGAATTTCGCTCCGCGGATTTCCCGAAACAACTGATCTCGCTTAACTGGGTTTCGGGAAATCCGCTACGCTCAATTCCCGAAACAACTGATCTCGCTTAACTGGGTTTCGGGAAATCCGCGGAGCGAAATTCCCGAAACAACTGATCTCGCTTAACTGGGTTTCGGGAAATCCGCGGAGCGAAATTCCCGAAACAACTGATCTCGCTTAACTGGGTTTCGGGAAATCCGCGGAGCGAAATTCCCGAAACAACTGATCTCGCTTTAATAGAAATCCTATTTTTTTTTTAATAGGATTTCTTTGACATAGTTATGAATAAATAATGCCAAGCAATTCCTTAATTTTGTCAAGATTCTGTTCTCTGTAATGCTCCAGCATTTCTATACCATCGGCAGTCGCACTGATAAAAGTCAAGAAATAATATTTCCCATATTCAGGTAAATGAGTGATATGAAAAATACTTCCCCGCGAACCTTCGCTGGCAGCGTTTTGGAAGACAACGTGATCTAACTTACCCGCATCAGGGTAAACTTTCTGAGTTTTATCAAGTAAGGTAATTAAATCCTTCAATTGCATTGCAAAAGTATCTGTTCTTACACTCCTTTCTCCTTTCGGAGCACTTGCATAGGCGATTCTTGTTCTACCCGCAGAGAAAATAGAAAGTATGACAGCATCAATCTCATTCGGTTCATTCGCGATGAAATTGAATAATTTCATCAGTTCTTTTTCGGCCTCTTGCTTTTCCACAATATAAACCTCTTGTTTTTCCATCTCATCATAAAAAGAAGAATTAGGCTTACCCGGCTCCAATCCAAGTTCTTTACTTGTTGGTATATCCATTGTTTCGCCCTTCTTCACCATACCCTTGAAACCACTGATAACTTTGTTAAGGACACCCATAAATTTATCCTGTATTTCAGAAGGTACAAAAAAAATCTCGTCGCTACTGCTCACATCTCTAGGTAGCAATGGTTTAATCCATCGTCCTAGCTCATCAATGCTTTTCTGTTCAAATATTAATAGCTTATCTTGGCGATTAGAAAAGATGATTTCGCTAGGAAGAGCAAGTTGAGCATATCTTGTATCAAACCACACATCCTCATTTGCTTTGTAAAAAACAATTTTCATTTTATTTATCCCAACAAATTGAGGAAATTTTTGTAAATGTCAAATTTTTTCATATTTGACACGGGATCCGCATTCACCCTATCCGTATAGTACTGCAAATCAGCATGATAATATGCGAGAGGCATCACATTCCTGGGACGTGTTAGCTCTTTTTCGCTTCCTTGAGGAATGGCATTGATAAGCATATCCAAAAATAAGCTATGTATATCATCATTATTACCACTCAGTAAATTATTACGCGCGAAATCCAATTCATCTACCCAGTCTTGAAAATAAATGTAATCTCCCTTGGGTAATTTTGCTATTTGTTCCAATTCGTCAATGGAAATATTTTTGTCATCTTTTTTTATGGCATTAAGAAACTTAAAAATAGGACTGGTGTCCTGAGTCTTTTCAAGTTCGGACGAAATTAAGGCGACTGGACTAAAAACATGCATAAGAGGTGCCGTATTATTCTGCATAAAATGTTCTTCAATCGCGGCAGCAGTCGTGGATACTATTTTCGCATCAGCTTCATAACCCGGTTTAAGTAAGTTTTCCAACTGTCTATAAACCCACATAAACCAAACCGTTATAGTGTCGCCATCATCTAACATTTTTTGGTAGCTCTTATAATATTTTTCATCATTGGAAAAAATATTACAAAAGTGATAATTAGTGTCGATAATAACACTTCCTAACTTTGGCAAGTTGAGTTGGTTCTCAATATCTTTGGTAGAATCTTTGATTGTACCAAGCATATCCGCAAACAAAGTTGGCGGATATAAACTGAACTGATTAGAAGGCCATCCAATTGCGTAATTTTTCTTTTCCGTTCTTAATGTTCTTCTTAATGAGGTAAAGGTTTTTTGAATAACGATTTTATCGGCACCGAATAGTTCAGTACCCGCATCGTGTTCGATAATAATCGTTCGCTCACGTCTTCTACTATCAAGTAGTATAGCAGAAGTATCTGCATTCATCGCATTGAAATCCAGAGCTAAAGCACTGCTTTCTCCCCGCTCAAGATTACGCGCTAAAATCATCAAAGTTAGTAAGGTTTTACCGACTCCACCTTTACTACCTGTTACAATATGCCATTCCATATTTTAGCATTCCTCCAATATTTATAGTTGTCCAGAAAAGTTTTGTCCTAGTTTTAAACCTCAGAGATTTTTTGTTGTTTCGGGAATGGAGCGTAGCGGATTTCCCGCAACGAAGTAAGCGAAGCTAAACGAAGTCAAACCCAGTCGAGAGTTTCGGGAAATCCGCTACGCTCCATTCCCGAAACAAAACTTCATGTTTTATAAACTGAAGAGGTTTGAGCGATAACTTATCTGGATGAGTATATTAGTATTTAACGACGTTTCACAGTCTTATAAACATTCCTCGAATCATCAGGAGACTGTCGTTTCCATCTCCCCCCCAAAAAGTCAAAAAAGTGAAAGGAAATGACCAGTACCACAAAAAGTATCCCCCAAATTCCATACCAAGGAATATCACGGATCAGCGAAAAAAATCCGCTTTTTTCTTTAATTTCACAGGGTATTGAAGTGTTTTGAACCGTAAACACTTTACACTCAAATTTTGGCTGTTCATTGCCACTCAATTGAAATTTAAATGTAAAACGATTATTGTCTAAAAATTCAAAATGAAAATTGTCCTCGTTGTAATTTTTTTCCAAAAAATCCCTTGACACTTTATAGGTATCAGGGGTGGTAATTGTATTCGGTTCTAATTTAATTTCTGGATAGTGATCATATTGAAAAGTCACTTGCTTGATATTATCGGGACTAGCAGAAAGTTTGATAGTCTCAAGCAAATAATTTTCGTCAGCAACCGCCCCTGTGACAACATAAGTGAATGGAGTGGAATCCGATTGGTCAAATTCTAAAACAATTTGTTTTTCTATAAAAAACTTTTCTAAAACATCAAACAATTCTAAATATGCACTTAGAAAAGCTAATACAATACCCAAATATTCAAATCTGAGTTTTTTGAGTTGATAATTTGGCATGTTTTTTGCTATTATACTTGTCAAAGTTGGCTATAATTTATCAAACAAAAAATGGGTTGTCAAGTTGGGGGGTTTAGCAACTACAGCCAGTGTAGGGTGCGTCCTACGCACAAATAAACGATACAGTGCGAAAGGTGCGTGGGACGCACCCTACGCTTGCTAATACAATACCCAAATATTCAAATCTGAGTTTTTTGAGTTGATAATTTGGCATGTTTTTTGCTATTATACTTGTCAAAGTTGGCTATAATTTATCAAACAAAAAATGGGTTGTCAAGTTGGGGGGTTAGCAACTACAGCCAGTGTAGGGTGCGTCCTACGCACAAATAAATAAACGATACAGTGCGAAAGGTGCGTGGGACGCACCCTACGCTGCAATGCCACCAACGCCCCAGGGCAACCACAAGGGATTGCCCCTACGTAATATAACGGTTTGTAGGGGCAATCCTTTATGGTTGCCCTCGATACTTAATGGCATTGACCCTACGCTGGCATTTATGTATTAAATGCACTATTCAAGTGTTGCTTGAATCGCTTTAAATCATTTTCCACGTCTGCATTTTTAAGAACATCATGGCAAGAAAATGTCGGTAATGGCGCCATCCCAAAGAACTGATAATTTTTATGCAGCCACATAAATACGCCATCAATTCCTTTTCCTTCAAAGAACTGGTTAGGGTCTTCAAAGGCTTCATGCGGTGCATTCCAGGTCGTGGAAATCATATATTTCTTGCCCTGCATGAGTCCACCCGATCCATATTTTTTGCTTAAGTCCGAGCGAGTTCGACCATCATCTTTCCAAAGCACTTCTCCAACCCCCGCTGTATATACCTCATCAATGTATTTCTTAAAGAGATAAGGCACGCTCATCCAATAAACCGGTGTTTGCACAAACACAACATCGGTCCATTTGTATTTATCCAGTTCTTCAGCAATATCATAACCATTTTCCACTATAGTGGTTTTGGTTTCATAACCAATGCCACTGAGAAAATTCTTAGCGTTATCAATAAGCGTTTGGTTGAGTTTGCCTTCGGCAAAACCTTCATAACGCTGATGTGCGTTAATTAATAATACTTTTTTCATAAAAATACCTCCAATTTAATTGTCCAAGATAAATCTTGGACTCCAAAAGTTATCGTTCCCAGCTTGCAGGACGCGGAGCGTCCAAGCCTGCATTCCCACGCAGAGCGTGGGAACGAGAAAAGCTAAAGCGAGCGTAGGGTGCGTCCTACGCACCGTCATGTTCTATGACGATGTTGAAGGTGCGTGGGACGCACCCTACACTTGTTTTCTCGTTCCCAGCTTGCAGGACGCGGAGCGTCCAAGCAGGCATTCCCACGCAGAGCGTGGGAACGAGAAAATCCAAAGCTAAAGCTTTGGACTCCAAAAGTCATATTCTCGTTCCCACGCTCTGCGTGGGAATGCCTGCCAGGACGCTCCGCGTCCTGCAAGCCGGAAAATTTGATCTTTAAGGATATCGCACTGCATCAATACTTTTAATTAATCTATTAATTTTAATATTGACAACCGCACGAGAACTTTTTTCATAAAATCCTTTTAATTGTTGAGAGAGATAAGTTTTTATCTCTTTGGGGTATTGGTATTCTGAGAATAGTCGATTGACTTGTGTCATCAGTTCCCTTTTGGGCATTTCTTTAACCATTTCTTGCCCCATTTCTCTTATCTTTTTTAAGCCCTCCAACCGTTTTTCTGTTTTGATAATTTCTACCTTTTTTATCTCCTCATGAAGTCGATTAATAATTCTAGCATCTTCATTGCTGAATAAGGGTAGATAGACGGGTTGGGGTGCTGTCCCATTGATAGCGGCATCGAGTTCTCTTAGAGCCTGACGAATAGCCACGATGAGGTTTAATTTGTGCTCAAAATAGTCGTTTTTATCAAAACCAAGTAGTTCATAAATTTGCTTTTTATCCTCTTCCTTGGATATAAACACTACTATCTGATTCATCTTCAGTTCCGTTTGATACGCTTCCACTTGTTCTATTTGAACACATTGAATTAATTCATCCGTGTGATTTTTACCACAGACTTTTAAGAGTTGTTGTTCTAATTCTTGTTTGGCTTTTTCCTGTTTTGTCGGGCTCCCTAGTTCCCATTGAGTGATGAGATTCTCTAACTTGTCTTCCAACTTGTCTTTTTTTCTCTCTCGTTCGACTTCTAAGACGACTTTTTTTGGAGTAAGTGCCAAATAAGCGATTAGGGGTTTTTCACCCTTTTTTAGAACTTTCTCTAAATATGAGGCCATTTCTACATCTTCATCTGTAAAAAAAGGAAGACATACTTTATTCATTTGAGGCTCATGATTAAATGCCTTGTAGAGTGCCCTTATTTTGTTACGAATATCAACGACTGTAAAAACTCGCTCGCTCAAGGAATAATCAGTCAGTCTATCCAGTTCTAATTCTGTTTGTAAATGATGCCCCACTGTCACAAATTCCTGCACGGTTTCTTGATTAAGATTATCAATCTCTTCTATTTTTAATAAAAAATCATGACAGTAACTCTCCCGTAAGGCTGTCAAAAAATCAGGATGTTCAATCCTCTTTGAGATTTGACATAAGGTGCTCAATTCGGCTAAGGCTTTTTTATTCTCTGGAGAAATAGTGCAAGCTTTAGGTAATAATCGGTTGTATTTATGATATGGAAATTTATCTGGTTCTACAATGCGAACATCAGTTGACTCTATGTGATTTTCTTTTTGTTGCATGATCAAATATGACACAAAAATGATCACAAGCAATAGAAGTGTAGCAATCCCTACGCCAATTTTTTTCAAAATAAAGTGTTTTTTGGCGGCTGTCATGACCGATTTTTTAAGAGGCAAGCCCAAAAAAAGGCTATCTTGCCCCCATTCTTCTAGCTCTCGACGCTGCACAAATAAATCGCTACCCGATTTTTCCCAGTCAATCGTCTGAGTGACCAAAATCTCAAATTGAGATAAGTAGTCTTTTAATTTGGAATGTACTTTTTTGTGAGCATTCTCTGATAATTGCTTGACATCTAGTCCTACTAAGACCAAGATTTCATGGCCTTGCCGACTACTGCCTATTTGTTCTACGGTTTGACTGACCGCAATATAGTCATCCCCTTGGGGTTGAGAGATAGCCGCACTGAGGCGTTCTCCGACTTCTCGTCTTGAAGTCAGTTCTAAAAAAGACTCAGGTACCACAAAACAGTGATTTCTCAATCCTGCTCGCGGTGTTTGTGCTATTAAAAATACAGACATTGATTTATTTCCATGAGGATAAATGTGGTTTCTGTGGTATGCCTTCTAACTGGAATACGGCTTTATTTATAAAGTCTTCTCCATAGAGATCAAGAGTGTAACCATTTAATTTGGCAACTTTAACGGTTTTACGACTTTGCCCACTGTCTTGATCATTTGAGAGCCAATTGTTTTCAACAATCTTGACTTGAATGGTCACGAGGGTATTGAGTTTGTCTGTAAAATAACGGCGCCCAATTTCCCCAGTTTGGTTATTCGCTTCTGCATCGATGCCCGCTTGTTCTATCATTTTTTTGCCATCCATGAAAACGGTAATGGTGTTGTCGCTTTCATTAAAATCTCCCCATTCTATTCTAGATAGTATCAGTGTGAGCCCAAGGGGATTTTGCATCTTAATCAGGTAGTTTTTGTAGTCCTTTACTTGACGTTGCATCGTTTTCAAGGGGGCTAAAGTTAAATAATTATCAGCACTTTCTATATCTCTTGCCCTGATAAATTGCGAATAAAGAAAACGATCTTCTGCCTCTTGCACTCTTATACGCAAGGCTCTCATTTGTTCCGCTTTTTCCTTTTGTTGGAATTCATTAGGAAAATAGTTGTAATTATCAATGGTTTGATAAGCCTCATTCCATTTTTTGCGATCAAGCAAACTCTTTATTTTTGCCTCGACTCGCTTTAAAAAGTTCTCTCTAAATTGTTGTTTCAAGGCTTGTAACTTAGGCGCGTCTTTAGGTTGGCGTTGGCTTAGGTATTGTGCCGCTTTTAAAAAATAGCCATTAGTCAACCAATCATAATAGTCATTTTCAAAGCGAGTCCAATCTTTTTCGGTTTCGTGTTCTACCAGGATGATATTGGCTTGGGCGACGTGTTGTCCATTTGGCATGGCTTCTAGGTAGGCATGCGCTTTTTCAACTTTGACAAGCAAGGCTGTCGCTTGTTCTACGGGCTGCCACCAGCGTTGTTCTTTTTCTTCACGCAATATGGCTTTGGCTTGTATTATCAGCATTTGTGCTTGGGCGGCATGTTGACCATCGGGTTTTTCTTGCAAATATGATTGTGCCGTTTCTATTTGAAGGCGCGGAGAGTTTGCTTCTAATACGGGTTGCCATAATCGCTGTTCTTCCAGTGTACGCCATTTATTTTCAATTTCTGCGACAATACTTTCAGCTTCTGCTTTATGTATGCCGTCATAAATATTTTCTAAATATTGACGTGCCGCTTCTAATTTGGCGATTTCAGTCTGTGCTTGTTCGACTTGTTGCCACCATTGCACTTCTCGTTGTTGACGCAAAGTGTCTTCATCTTTAAGTACAATTGTTTTGACTTGCGCGAGGCGTTTGCCATTAGGCAAGGCTCTGAGGTAATTTTTGCCCGCTTGTAGTCTATTTTCTAGTGAGGGGGCATTTTGTATCACTTGCCATAGACGTTGTTCTCTCTGTGAGCGCGATTGTTCCAATTCTAATTTGGCGGTTTTATTAGTGACAACAAATATCCATGATAAAGGGTGGGAGATTGGTTTTGTGTAGTAATAATTTTCTAACCACTGTTCTGCCTTTTTAACGTGATCGATTTGTGCCTTGGGATTATTTAAGGTGCTGTGGACTTCATTATAGTTTTGATTGTCTTGATAGGCTTGTTGAGTCCCGACGCCGATGAGTGGCAGGCTCACTAAAATGGATAGCAAGAAAATCAGTCGATATCTCCAGATGCTTGAATATTGTTGCCGTGCCCTTAGTACTCGCTTTGACATTTCGGGCTGTTTTGGAAAAAGCTGAGAAATCTCTTTGCTTTGATGTATGTGTGCTGATAATGATGTGGATGGGTAGGGTATCCATTTTTTATAAGCAGCGATTTGTTGTTCATAGTTTTCCAGACTAATAATGTCTAGGCGTTCTGTCAACCAGATAAAGCCTTCTAATAAGCCAAAGGAGGCGAGTGGATTGACATGTTTAGGAAATTCGGTTTCTTTTCCTTCGGCGGTGCTGCGTCGCTCATATTCTCCAAAGGCACTGAGCGGAAAGGCTTTACAATTTTTTTCTCCGACTTTGTTTATTAGGGCATTATATAAGTCACGATGCTCTGTGGTAGGCAGTTCGTCAGCCTTTAAGGCTTGTTGTGAAAGGGTATATTCGGGCAATGGGGCAATTCGGTCCCATTTATTTATTAATAATACGATGGGTTGTTCAAATGCTATGCGTGTTAAGGTATTTTGGAGTAAGTTGAGAAATTCTGAGATCGCTTTATCTTTTTTCGTGGGATGTGGTGCTGGTGCTAAAACGAAAAGTCCATCCATTCCGGCTAATTTTTCGCGCAGTTCGATTTTTTCGGGGGCATAGCCTTCAGGGTTGACTAATTCGCCGCCATAGTCAATGATGCGTGCTTGGAAATTGCCGGTTTTTTCTGAGGAAAATTCGTAGTCAAAAATGAAGTCATAGCTCAACTCGGTCCCCATTGGCACGGTGCCTTGTTCGAGTTGTTTTTTGACCTGACTAAGCCGCTCACTACTTTGGTGTAAGATGTATGCATCTTTTTGGGCATCTGTCCAGTTTTTTTTATGACCCATAGGGGGGGGTACGTCAACGGGTAGCAGGGCACTGGTATAGGCAGCGGGATGGGCGCGGCGCTGCATGTCAAGGGCGGCTAGTATGCAGGTTTTTCCTGAGCCTGATAGGCCGAGAAAACCAAATTTGTATTTTCTGTGCATGTTGGTATGTTGGTGTTGTAAGTCATTGAATCGCGGATGTCACTCCTTACACAGATTACGCGGATTTAAAATCAAAGTCAAAAGTGAGGATAATGAGTATTTTTAGGTTTTTAATCCGTGTAATCCGTCAAATCCGCGATTCAAGTTTTTTTAGTCCAGGTGGGAACGAGAACAATCCATCTGTCAGTTTTTTTTGACACTTTCAGTCGAGGGTTCGTATCGGGAAATCCGCTCCCGATACAACTTTTCGGGACAACTATAATCGCCATATAGAATTCGTTTTTTCATGGTATGTGGCTTAATGGCATTGGGGCTCAAAATACCCCTTTAACCACTAACTGCTCTAAAAACTTTTCCAGTGGAATCGCTTTTTCTAGCATCTGTTTTAATTCATCAGACTTTTGTTGTACATCCTTCGCTTTTTTTGCGCCAATTTCTTCTAGGAGATCAGAGAATTTTAATCGCCCTCGTAAAAACAATTTTATGAAGGTAATTTGTTCGCCTTGTTGAAGGCTTTCTGCACGAACCACTTCTTCATTACCCCGATACATTTCAGTCACTTCAATCATCACTTTGCTCATATATTCCGACAAAGCAAAACAGAAAGGGCATATTTAATTTTAGAATCTGTTCAATATCAAATTGATAACTGTGATATGCCGTATATTTAACGGGTTTGAGAACCGGTGACGTTGGTGTCGTAAAGGTTCGATCAATATGCTCTATAGGAGGCTTTTTACTGCCTGATCTGGGAGAGCGTCGAAGGTAAAATACCTTCTTTTTCTAAAGCGAGTGAGAGAGAATTTTTCTTTTCTACAGGTGCTGCCATAAACGAAGTTAAATACCTTTAATTTAGGGTGCTAGGACTTTGGGGACTGCTATTCTAGTTTTCAAGTCTGTCATTTAAATCGGGCTAGATGTTTTAGGAGTCCAAGATTTATCTTGGGCGCCTCGTGGTAGGCATCCAAGATCGATGAGCGTGGGAACGAGAAAAATCCGTTTATTCCCCGAAACGAAGTTGCTCATGCCGCTCATCTAAAGGCAACTCCCCCAATTGTGCAACCTTTTCATAAAAAGCCACCAAATCGCCATCCAATTGCTCAAGCAAAGCCCTAAAAGCCGGCACATAATCTTGATAAGTGACAACTGATAAAAGTTTGGCATTATTTAAGTCATTTGCAAACCAAGCATCATAACCCGCATAACCACCCCAACGCTTTTTTAAGACGGCATATTGTGCTCGCAGCTTTTTAAATGCGGCAGTTTTAGCTTTGGGTGATGATTTTTGTTGATAAATTTTTTGTAAATCGTTACGGGTTGCCAGCACTAAATTTACAAACTCAGCTTGCCGTTGCCGCGATTGTTGATAATCAACAATGTCTTTTTGTGTACCATACTGCGCCAGCCAACGTTCTATGCCAACATATTCTACCGTCATTGCAAAGGCTTCATTAAAAGCAGTATCATCTTGAATATATATTTTTTGATGCGCCAGTTCATGGAATATCAGCCCTGCCATTCTGGATTTGCTCCATGCTAACATAGTATTGAGTACGGGATCAGCAAACCAACCCAAGGTAGAATAAGCCGCTATCCCGGCAACATAGACATCATATCCTTGTGTGCGTAAATCTTTTGCCAAAGCCATAGCGGCGGCTTCTGAAAAATAGCCCCGATAACTGACACAGCCGATTATTGGAAAACACCACCGTTTAGGTTTTAAAGAAAATGCGGGAGCAGCAAAAACACTCCAAACAACATAAGGGCGTTTTATGTCAGCATAATAAGTATAACTGCGATTGTCGGGGAGATGCAAGACTTTACTGGCAAAGGCACGCATTTTTAAAATATCTGTCAATTGTTGTTTAAGGGCTCTCGGCGTGGCGGGATCAGCAACTACGCTGTCAATGGCTTGAGAGTGGCTATAAATTTCCCATTGTCCGCCGAGGGCTTGAGAATAGTAAGCAATGCTGCTACATCCATTTATAAATAAAAGACTTAAAATAAAAAAACTAAATTTTAACATACCAATTTTATAGGTTAGGAGTCCAAGATTTATCTTGGAAGTCATAAATTATGATGCAATTTAAAACATCAACAGCCCCCTTCACACATCAACCTAATAATAGTGTACCAGAGATAATGCGACAAGTGCTCTATGCACTCATACCAGGTATTATGGTATATGTCTATTTTTTTGGCTGGGGAATTGTTGTCAATATTCTATTGTGCAGTATAACAGCAATAGCCTGTGAAGCCTTGATGCTTTGGCTACGGCGTCGCCCACTGCGCCCCTTTATCACTGATAATAGCGCATTAGTGACAGCATGGCTACTGGCATTGGCACTGCCAGCGTTTGCCCCGTGGTGGATCGCCGTCTTGGGGACGGCATTTGGAATGATTTTTGCCAAACATCTATACGGTGGATTGGGCTATAATCCATTTAATCCCACTGTGACGGGTTATGTGATGTTATTAATTGCATTTCCTGTAGAAATGACACATTGGCCTGCTCTCGCCTCCATAAGTGGTCATTTTCCGGGCATAGTTGATAGTTTTAGTATTATTTTTACCGGACAACCCACAGGCGGACTCACGCTTGATGCCCTGAGTGGTGCCACGCCGTTGGATACAATGAAAACCCAGCTCAGGCACTTTTATACTGTCGATGAAATTAAACAAAACCCTTTATTTGGTGATTTTGGTGCCAAGGGATGGGAATGGATAGGCAATGCGTTTTTTTTGGGCGGCTGCTGGCTGATTTATAAACGGGTCATCTCTTGGCATATTCCCGTCGCTGTCTTGGGCAGTCTGTTTATTATATCTAGCTTCTTTTTTCTGTTTGATCCTGATATCCATCCTTCAGCACTATTTCATCTTTTTAGTGGCGCCGCGATAATTGCAGCATTTTTTATTGCCACTGATCCGGTGACGGCTGCGACTTCAAATAAAGGTCGCCTATTTTATGGGGCTGGCATTGGACTACTGATTTATGTGATTCGCACTTGGGGCGGTTATCCTGACGCAATCGCTTTTTCGGTGTTGTTGATGAATATGGCTGTTCCTATCATTGATTATTATACTCAACCTCGGGTATTTGGACATTAGGTGTCCAAGATAAATCTTGAACTCCAAGGAGTCCAAAATTTATTTTGGACGAGAGATAAGAAATGTTAATAAAAAAAATGCTAAAAGCGGCGGCATTGTTGACTTTTTTCGCCGTACTTGGGGGCGGACTAGTCGCCTTCAGTTTTCAAATAACACATAAACAAATTATAGCCAATGAGCGTGCTGCTTTATTGCGTACTTTGAATGTGCTGATTGCGCGTGAACAATATGATAATGATTTATTTACAGATACTCGTCAAATGCAAAATGAGGCTGTATTAGGGACAATAGAGCCAATCACCATTTATCGTGCCCGCTTTTGCGAGCAACCCGTCGCCGCCATTTTGACACAAGTCGCACCCGATGCTTATAACGGTCGCATCCGTTTATTAGTCGGCATCAATTATGATGGCAGCTTAGTCGGAGTGCGTGTCCTCTCTCATCAGGAAACCCCAGGTTTGGGAAATCAAATTGAAATGCGTCGCTCTAACTGGATTTTGAGCTTTAATGGGCACTCATTGAAAAATCCTGATAAAGCGGGCTGGAAAGTCAAACGGGATGGGGGCATATTTGATCAATTTACAGGTGCCACTATTACGCCGCGTGCCGTTGTTAAAGCTGTCTATAAGTCTTTACAATTTTATCAACAATATCGTGACGAAGTAT
The DNA here is from genome assembly GCA_000785145.2 of Candidatus Thiomargarita nelsonii. GTDB lineage: Bacteria > Pseudomonadota > Gammaproteobacteria > Beggiatoales > Beggiatoaceae > Thiomargarita > Thiomargarita nelsonii_B. Next base: position 14,537 of record JSZA02000029.1, on the reverse strand, counting down.
TTGCAGAAAACCAAAACTAATCGTAACTACTCATCCTCGTTCCCACGCTCTGCGTGGGAATGCATGTTTGCACCGCTCTGCGGTGCGGGACGCAGAGCGTCCCTGAAGGCATTCCCACGCAGAGCGTGGGAACGAGGAAATATTGGACGAGGAAACTTTATGAATATTTTACGCATCGCCACGCGAAAAAGCCCACTAGCTTTATGGCAAACTCATCATGTTCGTGATGTTTTATGTCGCACTCATCCCGATCTTAAAGTCGAACTCGTGGCAATGAAAACACAAGGCGATAAAATCCTTGATACGCCGCTGGCCAAAATTGGAGGAAAAGGATTATTTGTCAAGGAGTTGGAAACTGGATTATTGGAAAAAAGAGCCGATATTGCAGTACATTCTATGAAAGATGTGCCCGTCGAATTCCCAACGGGTTTAATCCTGTCTGTGATTATGCGCCGTGAAGAGCCTTTTGATGCTTTTGTCTCTAATCACTACGCCAATTTAATGGCTTTGCCTCAAGGCGCAATCGTAGGCACTTCGAGTTTACGTCGGCAAAGTCAAATATTAGCATTACGCCCAGATTTACAAATCCGTAGCTTACGAGGCAACGTTGGCACTCGATTGAGCAAATTAGACAAGGGCGAATATGATGGGATTATCTTAGCCGCCGCCGGCTTAAAGCGACTTGAGATGGCGGCGCGTATTCGTGAGATATTAAAACCTGAAGTGATATTACCGGCGATTGGTCAAGGTGCTATTGGCATCGAATGTCGACAAGATGATGTTGAAACGATTAAACTCATTTCAGTGCTCAATGATCCTGTGACACAACAACGAGTGACAGCAGAACGTGCCATGAATGCCTGCTTAGGTGGGGGATGTCAAGTGCCTATCGCGGGTTTTGCTGAAATAGATGAAACCGGTTTGACTTTGCGGGGATTGGTGGCTGATGTCCAAGGTGAAGAAGTGATATATCATTCCGTTCATGGGGCTGTTGATTTGGCAGAAGATTTGGGGCGAGAGTTGGGGAATGAATTGTTGGCACGAGGGGCGGAGCGGTTGCTGCAAAATCTTTAGAGCTTTTCGACGCAGAGCGTCGAGGCATGCATTCCTTTGCCTCGCGTCAATGCCATTAAGTTAAGAGGGCAACCATAAAGGATTGCCCCTACAAACCGTGATTTCTCGTAGGGGGCGGGTGTAGGGGCAATCCCTTGTGGTTGCCCGCCCCTACGCCAATGGCATTTTTGCTCCGCGTGGGAACGATAAAAAATAATTGATTTAATTGCTTTAATCATTACGCCAAAGGGCAACCACAAGGGATTAAGGGCAACCACAAGGGATTGCCCCTACAACGGTATGATGTAGGGGCAATCCTTTATGGTTGCCCTTGTGTATAAGAGAGTGCGCGGAGCTTGGGGAACGATAAACGAGAAATGCAATTGATTTTTGGGTTGAGATCGTTTAACATCACGCACTCTTTAATCTATCTGGATTAATAAAATGAAAACACCTGCCTTAAAAAAGTTGCAACAAATCATCGCACATTGTATTGCTTATGGTGCTATGAAGGATGGGAAGATCACTAAAACTAAACTGGCTAAATTAGTCTATCTAGTAGATTTTGCCAAGTTTTATAAATTTCTAGTTCCCATGACTGGATTTGAATATAAAAAGTTGCCGTTTGGTCCAGTAACGGTAGAATTTTTTTCAGTATTGGAATACATGATTTCTCATGGCATTCTTTTAGAAGAAAAAAAAGGAGCCGCTAATCTTTTGTTTCTAATAGAAGAACCAGAAATGGATCAGCTCAGCGAACCAGAAATCGAATTGATCAAGGAAATTGCTCAGAAATGGTGTCAGCACAATACGGAAAGTATTGTTGATTTTACGCATGAACAGTTACCATGGAAAATTTCACGATACAATGAAGTGATTCCCTACGAGCTGATTACCCAAGAGGCGCCTGAGAATGTTTATTAAAGATATTGATTTCCATGTTAGTTTTTCAGAGTTTTCTGAAAAACATTATAAAAAGAGATTTAAGAAAAAATATACAAAGGAGTGGGAAATCACAGAAAAAGCGATCATAGAATCTCTTAAGCGAGTTTATAGGTTAAAAGATACAGATCGTTTAGATTGTATTAAATTTTGTGACCCCTATGGTTTATTTAAATTTTATTTTTCGGTTGCAGGAACACAGAAATCTCCCAAAAAGTCTGGAAATAGAATAATTCTATTTTTTTATCGTTCCCACGCTCTGCGTGGGAATGCCTGCTTGGACGCTCCCGCGTCCTGCAAAAAACGAGAACAATCAGAGGTTTCTCGTTCCCACGCTCTGCGTGGGAATGCCTGCTTGGACGCTCCCGCGTCCTGCAAAAAACTGGAATACCGAGTACAGGAGGGCGGATACTTCGTTACGGTGACAGCAGTGTTTATCAAATCTCCAGACCATGAGAGGGCAACCACTAGGGTGTTGCCCTGTCATGGTATGGAGATTTCCGCCCTCCTGCACTAGTGACATCAAGAAGGTGCGTGGGACGCACCCTACGCTTGCTACGCTTGCTCCCGCTGCTCGAAGATTTATCCCAAGGCAGTTTTTGCGTGGTAGTTTTGCTTGCAGGACGCGGGAGCGTCCAGGCAGGCATTCCCACGCAGAGCGTGGGAACGAGAACAAAAATTGCCGCGCTTCGCGCGGGCTCGTTCCACTTCAAAATATATACTAAAGCCCAAATCCGTTGTACTAATGCCTGAAACTTTCCGCCCCCCTGTAGTTCTTAAAAAAAAATCAAAAAAAACAAAAAACAAAAAAACAAAAAACAAAAAACAAAAAACAAAAAGAGTAAAAGAGATAAATAATAAAGGGTTATAGCCTGGCGAGCCGAAAGCCCACGTTGACGATGCGGTCAGCCGGCCTCCTGTCGAAGCGGTTAGCCGAGCGCATCCTCGCCGTGTCGTTGTCCCACGAGCCGCCGCGCAAGGACAAACGGTTGTTTTTATTACCTTTTTTAGCACAACGCTGTTCTTTACCAGCATATTTATTTTCATATTCAGAGCATGTCCATTCCCAGACATTCCCCAATATGTCGTACAACTTAAAAGGATTAGGGGCAAAAGAACCTACCGGCGCCGTCATTCGTTTCGCATCCCAACCCCACTCAGCACCACATCCATCACAAGCCGCACGATTTTTACCAATCTCATTTCCCCACCAATATTTTGTTTCTGTTCCCGCCCGCGCCGCATATTCCCATTCGGCTTCGGTGGGCAAGCGGTATTGTTGACCAGTTTGCTGACTTAACCATTCCGCATAAGCAGTGGCATCGTGCCAAGAAACCATGATCACCGGACGATTAGCACGCCCCCAACCTCTGTCATCTGGTTTTTTTCTACCAGTCGCTTTAGCAAACTTATCATATTCCGCAAACGTCACCTCATATCTACCCATAGCAAACCGCCCCACCGACACCCGATGCACCGGTTGTTCATCTGAATATTTACCACCCATACGAAATGAGCCCGCAGGAATCCACACCATCTCCGGTCCTAAACTGCCATCAGCCAAACGATCACGAAAAAATTCGCCATCCCTAAATTCGTTAGATTGTGAAGGCTGGACCGGCTTTGGCTGATTTTTTAAAGCTTTCAATTGAGCTTGCAAAGCTTCATTTTCTCGCCGTTCTTTTTCAAGTTTTCGCCGTTCTTGCTCAAGTTGAGCCTGTAATATTTTTTCTTGATTCGATTTAGGTTTGGTACAAGACACTAAACAAAAATCACCAATCAGAGAATTAGAGACCCAAGGTACTTGTTGTACCGTTTTATCACGAGTCTCCCAAGCCACTTCTTGTCGAGTCTTTTTAAACACATCTTCTATGCTTAACCCCGCTTGTCGCATAAACTTTAATAAATGGCCAGTGTATAAACCATTAGTAGCCTTTTTGCCATCAGAAGCAATTTGACCAGAACCCGTGGCAAAACCAATGATGGTACCCTTGGGGGCACTCATCGCGGCTAAACCGTAATCTTCACTCGTGGCACGGGGTTTATCAGGTCGCGGAAAAGTGCGACAAGCATCCAATATCACAATGTTGACTTTGCTGCCCGAATGTTCCATCACATTAACCACCCATTGGGCTCGGATGGATTTATCTTTAACTAATTGCGTCTCCGGCTTACGCAGATCGGTTGGCAATAAATAGTTTTCTTTTTGCACCTCTAAACCATGTCCTGCAAAGTAAAATAAACCGACTTGCCCTTTATCCATGAGCCTAAGTTTGAATTGAATCACCTCATCTTCCATTTCCTCAAAGCCCAGATTTTCCTTGTGGATCACCTCAAATCCTAATTGTCTCAAGAGTTGCGTCATCTCCCGCGCATCGTTTTGAGGATTATTGTAGGGGCAATCCTTTATGGTTGCCCTGTGTTACTTTATTATAATACAAGAAATTTAGTATAATGCAGCAATCCTATTTCTTAAAGAAATAGGATTTTTTAAATTGTGGGTTGCCACCCCTCAAATTGTGATTTTTCGTGGCGAAGGGGGACGTGAATTATTGGCTGAGACTTTACGGCAACGCGGTGCTACTGTGAATTAGGTCCAGGTTTATCGGCGCGTTCAACCGCCAGTGCCGGCATGGATAGCCAATACACAAGTCGAGATTATCATTGTCACCAGTCAGGAAGGTTTACGAAACTTGTTTGCTATGTTGGACGGGCAATCATGGTTGCGCCATACGCCGCTGGTGGTTATGAGTGAACGCATACGCGCCGAAGCAGAACGATTTGGAGTAGATGCGCCCGTTTTTGTGGCATCTGCGGCGAGCGATGAGGGTTTGTTGGAGGGGGGTCCAAGAGAAATCGGGCATACTCCAATAAATAGTTGTATATCAATATATTACTAGGAAAATACCCGGCAAAAATTATCCATTCGTCAAGCCTCTGAGCAGTTTGGGTTGTCGCGGGCACGAATTTATAAAATCTTGAATGATGGGATTGTTAGTGGATATCTTTCAGATAACAAGGCGCGTGCATCATGGGTTAATGCTGAAAGTATGCGCGATCACATTGCCCGAAGAAATGAGAGACAACGTATGGGGGGGATGCCTAAATTGGAGGGGGAGGGTGATTTTATTCCAGTGAGGGAGGCAGTGAAGAAAACCGGCTTTTCACGGTCTCGCATCTACCAATTGATAAATCAAGGCATCATCTTAACCAAGAAAAAAAGTAACGGTGTTTTGATTTATTACCATGACTTATTGAGTTATAAGGCAAAAACACATTGTACTAAAAGGTGTTGACATTTTTTGTGGCAATAGTCTAATCAACATCCGTTTATTCCATATATTTTTTGTCTAAAAAATAGACACGATGGTATTGACATTATTAAGTGACTCCCAAGGCTTTGGCGAGCAGATTGGGAGTCACTGTGACAACCACATTGTTAAAATAAGCGAGGTAATTGCCATGAGCAATGCTACCCAAGTTGCGTCCGAAATGCAACATGTCAATATCGGTGATACTCTCGCTTGGCAAGTCCAACGTGAGCTGGTCAATAAGTATTTCGCGCTCCCCTCTCAACATGGCGAGTCCCATCAACCTTCTCTGTTCTCCAATCCCACTCAGGAGTTGGTTGATGAGGTTTTTCTCGTCAACGCGGCGGCTGAGATGTTGCGGATGAGTGACGATAGCCGTTTGAGAATGTTGAGAATCGTGAGCGATGGACATCAACAGTTCCAAAAAGCACTGCCTGATTATGTTGAGGATAAACCGCATAAGTCCCTGACCAAACTCCTCAAAGAGTCAGGAGTAAAGCTGAGTGTGCGGATGGCCAACCTAATTCTGCAAGACATGGGTTTTTTGGAAAAACAAACCCGTATGTCCACCAAAAATCCCTCTGAAATGAAATCGTTTTGGTGTCTGACAAAGGCTGGCTTGGAGTATGGGAAAAACCTTGTATCCCCAAATAGCCCACGCGAAACTCAACCCCACTATTATGTGGAAAAATTTCCAGAATTGCTGGATAAAATTCTCGCATTTCAAACCGGTGGCCGACCGCACGGCTAAAGCCTTTTCCCTTGTGGAATAGGGTATTTTGCAATCTAAAAATCCTATTTCTTAAAGAAATAGGATTTTTTAAATTGTGGGTTGCCACCCCCCCTATTTTTGGGTAGATTATAAAATGAATATCAATGGAATCAAAGTATTAGTAACAAGACCCGCTCACCAATCCGAGCATTTATGTCAACTTATCGCAGAAAAGGGCGGACAACCAGTACGCTTACCTGTCATAGAAATTGTCGAATTCGAGGATAAAAGTGCTTTATTTGAATGTCGCAAACAAAGCTTAGATATAGCCATATTTATCAGTGCTAACGCAGTGGAAAAAACGCTGCCGACTTTACAAAATCATTTACCCCGCCAAGTGATTGCCGTTGGCAAACGCACTGCTCAAACGCTCAATGCTTGGGGAATAACGGCACTTTGTCCGCCTCCCCCTTTTAACAGTGAAGCGCTACTGGAAATGCCACAAATGCAAACCGTAACGGGCAAAAAAATTGTGATTTTTCGTGGCGAAGGGGGACGTGAATTGTTGGCAGAAACTTTACGGGAACGTGGTGCGACTGTGAATTATGTCCAGGTTTATCGGCGCGTACAACCGCCAGTGCCGGCATGGATAGCCAATACACAAATCGACATTATCATTGTCACCAGTCAAGAAGGTTTACGAAACTTGTTTGCTATGTTGGATGGACAATCATGGTTGCGCCATACGCCGCTGGTGGTTATGAGTGAACGCATACGCGCCGAGGCTGAACGATTTGGAGTAGATGCGCCCGTTTTTGTGGCATCTGCGGCGAGCGATGAGGGCTTGTTGGAGGGGGTGTTACAAATGCCTAGTACGCTGTAACATAAGTTATGAGTGTTGGAGTACAAAGCTTTAGCTTTGTCAGACACTACAAAGCTAAAGCTTTGTACTCCAAAAAAACAACAGCTTTAGCTTTGTCAGACAGTACAAAGCTAAAGCTTTGTACTCCAAAAAAACAACCCGATAAAAATTTATGAGTAGCAATCTAAAAATCCTATTTCTTTAAGAAATAGGATTTTTTTTAATCACATCTAATCTGGCTCGTCCAAGATAAATCTTGGACTCCTTTTATTAAGGACAAGCGGTTTGGGTATTATCATCCCAACCTGGGGAGATGTCATTGAACCAAGCCTTAACGGGGTTAGAAGCTGTTAGGTGGTTATAATTTACATCCATATACCACAGAGGAGGATTCGTAAGGTCCATCACAGATGCTGGAACTTCTCCGCAGATTTCATTGTGCTCCAACCTAATAACATCCGCATACTTCAGCCTTTTGATTTCCGCTGGGATAGTGCCGCTGAGATTGTTGTACCATAGGTACAGTCTTGTTACATGTCCAACACCACATGTCACGCCAAACCAATCACAAGGCGTAGTTGTTTTAAGCCAGTTAGTGTTGTCATTCCATAGATCACCATTGGTGTTTTTGTAGATAGCGACAAGGCCTTTACATTCTGACTTAGTAATTCCGGTGACTGTCGCGCAAAAGGACTCCTCATTATCTGTGATCGTTACCACAGCTGTATCCGGTCCTCCTAATTCTGCGCCGACGGCATTACCCAAGGTCACAATGAAAGTTTCTTCGCTTTCCAGATCGCTATCGTCAATGATGTCTACTGTAAAAGTTTTGTTCACAGTGTTCATATCTGCCCAGGTTAGGGTGCCTATTGTAGCTGTGTAGTCGCTGCCAGCAGTGGCAGTGTCGTCGGTAGTGGCATAATCTACTGAGACTTCTCCGTTATTGTCGCCGGTGCGGGTGACAGTAATGACTGCTTGTCCTCCGTTTTCGTTTATGCTGTAGGCACTTAAGGAGAATTGTAGTGTGCTAGAATCGCCGCAAGGTGTTTGAGTGCTCTCATCCCATGGTCCATGGTCTTCGAGCCACTGCTTAACGGGGTTAGAAGCTGTTAGGTGGTTGTAGTTTACATTTACATACCACATATGCGCCAGGGTCATCACGGATGATGGAACATTTCCGCAGAGTTTGTTGTGTTCCAGCCTAAGAACTACCAAATTCTTCAGCTCTCCGATAGTCGCTGGGAAAGAGCCACTGAGATTGTTGTAGTATAGATAGAGTCTTGTTACAACTCCACCAGCACATTCCACGCCATGCCAACTACAAGGGGTATTTGTTTCAAGCCAGCCAGTGTTGTTATCCCATTGAGCACCATTGCTCTCGTTGTAGATAGAGACAAGGGCTTGACATTCTGTGCTTGGAATTTCGCTAACTGCCGCGCAGCTAAAACCTGTGGTTGTACACTCTCCGGGTGTTTGAGTGCTCTCATCCCATGGTCCATTGTCTTCGAGCCATTGCTTAACGGCGGGATCTGAAGCCGTTAGGTTGTTGTAGTTTAGATCTACATAAAACAGAGGAGGAGACAGCAGGTTTGTCACGGAGCTTGGAACCTCTCCGCAGATTTCATTGTGTTCCAGCCTGAGAACTACCAAATGCTCCAAATTTCCGATTTTCGGTGTAAGAATGCCGCTGAGTTGGTTGTAGTATAGGTACAGTCTTGTTACATGTCCACCAGCACATTCAACGCCATACCAAGGCGTACTACAAGGCGTATTTGTCAAATTCCATCCCGTCTTATTCGACCAATTAGCACCATCAGTGCTATTGTAAAGAGCGACAAGTGCCTCACATTCCATCGTTGGAATTTCAGTAACAGCGGCGCAATCAGTTGCCGCCTGCGCTACAGGTAGTAAAAAAACCAGCCCTAAGACTGAACTTAGAAGCCATGAGTGAATTTTTATTCTTAACATTTTTATCTACTCCTTTGAGAATCTAAAAGTTAAACCCAAACTAAAGTTTGAACTCCTATACTTATCCTAACTTCTTTCTACTTCTATAACATAAAACATACTGCCCGTTGTCAAAAACCATTGTGCTTGTTTATCAAATCTAAAGAAACAATTTCTGACATTACTGTCATAAAAACGAAAGAATTGGCATTAATATTGCTATTTGAAATATAATTAAGGCAACTCCAAAAAAATAAAATACCAAGGGCAACCACAAGGGATTGCCCCTACAGTTAACGATAGTTTGTAGGGGCAACCATAAAGGATTGCCCCTTTTGGGTATATTATTTTTTGCGAGTTGCCTAACCCCCTTTGTTAAATTATCCCCTTTAGGGAACTTTGATTTTATTTTGGACGAAAAAATTCAATTTGTCCACTTTTTTTTATTATTTTTTTAACGCGATGTGCAATTTTTCGACGCGGAGCGTCGAAGCCTGCATTCCTTAGCCTCGCGTGGGAACGAGAATAATCAAATAGTTACAAATAACTCTTCAAGTTAGTTCCAACTTTAAATAACACGCATAACTAGGAGTTCAAGATTTATCTTGGACAAAAATATGACAATCACACAACAATCATTATACGCTATCCGTCAACATTTATTAGACATTTCCAAGCGTAATCAACTCCTCAATTATAAAGAAAAAGCGCGGACTGTCCATGTTGTAAATACACCACTTGAGACTATTTTTAAAACATTGGTGCAAGATGGAAAAAGCATGAATTTTATCGCGCAACCGGAGGATAAATCTAAAGAAACGCCGTTGCAAACTGCACATCATGAGGAAAATTTACAACGGCGCTGCAAAAAATTGGCGCAACTCGCCCGCTCCGCGATAGAAGAAACGGGCAGTAATTTATTATATCTAGCAGCCGGTTTTTTGGAATGGTATGACGAAAATGTGCCCCTTAAAGCACCCTTAATTCTTATTCCCGTCAAATTGGAACGAACGCATTTACATCATTATGCCTTGTCATACCGTGACGAGGATATTGAAACCAATTTCTCATTAGCCGAAAAATTAGCCAAAGATTTTAATTGGATATTACCCAGCTATGAAAATCAGCCAGAAAATTATTTGGCGCAAGTCGCAGAAGTGGCGCAAGAAATGCCCCGTTGGCAAGTGCTGCCCGATATCCGCTTAGATTTATTTATTTTTACTAAATTATTGATGTACAAAGATTTAAATAATTTTACGGATAATATCAATCTTAAACAAATTCTGGGTGGCATTGATATTATGGCTCAAAGCGAGCGCATTGATGATGGCATCATAGACACTCATCCCCTCGCTGATAAAACGCCCTTAATTCTTGATGCCGATAGTTCTCAACACGCCGTTATTATGGATGCCTTGTGGCAACGAAAAAATATCGTCATAGAGGGACCACCCGGCACTGGCAAATCTCAAACCATTACCAATTTAATTGCCGCTGCACTGTCTCAAGGACAATCAGTCCTATTTGTCGCAGAAAAAAAAGCCGCCTTGGATGTGGTCAGATCGCGATTAGAGCAGGTGGGATTAGGAGAATTTTGCCTAGCATTGCATAGCCACAAAACCCAAAAAGCTGAATTACAGGATGATCTCAAAAAACGGCTTAATCAAGAATACCGTAATGTGAGCCAAATAGAATTGAGCCAGCAAAAAAAACAATTACTCGCCTATTCACAACTCATGAATCGCTTTGTTGGTCCCAACAGAATTTATGAGATTTTTTGGGTGGTGGAAAGATTACGGGGAGAGCTTGAACGGTTGCGCTTTGATGTTCAAATCCCCAAAACGCACACTGAATTTAATCATAAAGTCAATAAATTAACAGAATTAAGTCAACTGTACGAAAGCTTATCTGATGAGGTGATACAACATTGGCAAGGCTTTAAACCAACCAACATTTGGCCAGGGGATGAAGAGACGATTGGGCATCTTTTGTCAACTCTCTTTTTGGAAACTCAACGCTATCAAGCTTATTTTGTTGTTTTAATTGAAGAAACTAAAATACCGCTGACTCCAACACTCGCGGCTCTACAATCACTCGCTCAAATTGAGGCAGCGCAAATCCCGCCAATACCCACGCCTTTTAATAGTTGGGCAGCACTCAAATTTTTAGATAAACAAGCGATAGAAAAATTTCGTCAATTTCAAACAGCGCAACAGGAATATCTGCAACTCTTAAACCAAGCCACTAAATTCTTGGGGCATGGTCGATATTTGGTCAATTTTCTTCAACAGATTATCCACACCACGGGCAAATTAGATCATTTAGGTTTTGGCAATGAGTCGCCGGATGAATTGATGCTTTTCGTCAAAAGCGTTGATAAATTAGATCAAGAATTGCAGTCATTATTAAATAATCCTGAATCGGTGGAACATTTTCTGCAATTTTTAAAATTGAGAGAATTAGCCGAACAAGCGCCCCAAGATTTGGTACTCCATAAACATCCTGAACATGCCCTTGATGCAAGCAGCGTCATTTTTCAACATGCGCGTCAAACTTTTTCTGATTTGGAACAACAGTGGGCGGCACAAAAAAATGATTTTCTACTCAGCAAATTACCGACTTCAGAAAAATTGGCGAATTTGGCCGATGAACTCCGCAAATATCAAGGCAATTGGTTTGCTTTTTTATCAGCGGATTATCGACGTACCCTGCGTACTGTCAAAAGTTTCACCTTAAATTCAGCAAACTTGATTAAAAAATTAGAAAGGCTCAAAGCCCTCAAGCGTCAAACCGAGCAAGCAACGCAACGAGCGCAATATCAAAAAGTGTTTGGTCCACTCTTTATAGGACTTGAAACGGATTGGGCACTTCTTGAGCAATTGATTGAATGGGCACAAAATCTTGTTCAGGTGCTGGGCGAAGAAAAAGCACAGGCATTATTAGCAACGCAAACCGATCCACGCGGACATTTGCTCAAAACCACCGCTGTTATGTATGAACAATGGCTCAGAGTCACTAAGGCGGCGGAACAATTAAATGTGCCTGTGGATTCTCATTTATTAGTCAATGAATTTGTTGATAAATTATTTGAACGTCGTCGCCTGGTGTCTCAATTAGCGTCCACATTATTACAACAATTACCTCACCTCAGTGATAGACATGTCATTTCCATACATAGCGCGGTGCAAAATTTACTGAGTGCTTGGCATATTCGTGATAATAATGATAAAAATCCGTTCCTTAAAGAATTATTTGGTCAAAGCAATTATCGAGGCATTGAAACTGATACGACTGCCCTTTCTGCCATTGCGGATTGGATAAGCCAGTTACAATCGGTCGCTCAACTCCCGTCACCGCTGTTGCATTGGTTGATAAGCGAAGAACCAGACGTGAGGCTGTCAATTTTTCAAAACCTGTTAGACAAAAATCAAGCCTATCTCAATCTGTTTAGTGAACTGTCTCGCCAATTTGGCGAAAACCAACAATGGTTTGAACAATCCACATTAGAACAAATTGCAACGAGGGCACAAAATTGCAAAACATCAGTCAATGGCTTGCTCAATTTGGCGACCTTTTACCGATTAAAACAAGAAGTTGATGAAATGGGCTTAGAAAAGCTGACGGATGCTATCATCACGCGACAAATTCAGCCCAGCCAGGCACCGCTATATTTTGAATATGCTTTTTATCAAGGAATGGCGCGAAATTTGATACGCGAACATCCGATTTTAGCCAACTTTACGCGCAGCGGCTATGAAAATATTCGTCAACGCTTTGCCGAATTGGATAAAAAACGGTTAAAAATCACTCGCCAACAGATAGCTTATCAAGTTGCCCAACGCAGTATCCCGCAGGGCAATGGCACGGGGCGCGTGAGCACTTTCACGGAAAAATGTCTGATTGTGCATGAATTAAATAAAAAGAGGCGACATATTCCTATTCGCCAATTAGTCCGCCGGGCAAGCCAAGCATTGCAAGCTTTAAAACCGTGTTTTATGATGAGCCCGTTATCGGTAGCGCAATATTTAGTGCCGGGGCAAATTGAATTTGATTTGTTGATTATGGATGAAGCTTCACAAGTGCGCCCAGAAGACGCTTTGGGTGCGATTGCGCGATGCCAACAAATTGTGATAGTTGGCGATCCGAAACAATTGCCACCGAGTCAATTTTTTGAACGATTAGTGAATGAGGAAGATGAAGATACGATATTTGATGGTCAAGAATCGATTTTGGATATTGCCCTGAGCACTTCTTACCAAAGGGGAAGATTACGCTGGCACTATCGCTCTGAGCATGAAAGTTTGATTGCTTTTTCTAATCATCATTTTTATGACGATGAATTGGTCGTTTTTCCCGCTCCGCAAACTCAGGCGCATGGTGTGCATCTCAATTATGTAGAAAATGCGACTTACTTCAAGGGGCGCAACCTAAAAGAAGCGGAAGCGGTGGCGGCGGCAGTCAAAGCACATTTTAAAAATACGCCACATTTAAGTCTAGGCGTGGCAACCTTTAATAGTCAACAACAAGAATTGATTGCCGAATTGTTAGATAGTTGGCGAGAAGCGCGAACGAGTGAAGAAAGTGCAGAACCCTTTTTTATCAAGAACTTGGAAAATGTCCAAGGAGACGAACGCGATGTGATTTTTGTTTCAAGCACCTACGGTCCTGATCCCGACACCGGGCGCGTATTTCAACGCTTTGGACCGATTTCGCGTGACATGGGCTGGCGACGATTAAATGTGATATTTAGTCGCGCCAAAAAGCGCTTAGAATTGTTTACGTCAATGCGCTCCAGTGAGATACAAATTAAAAAGGACAGTAAACGCGGCGTGCAAATACTGAAAAAGTATTTAGAATACGCAGAAAGCGGCTCAGATGCGAATAAGGTGAGTGACAAAAAAGCGAATAGCGATTTTGAAATAGTGATTTCTAAAATCCTTGAAAAAGAGGGCTATAAAACGGAGCCACAAGTCGGCGTTGCAGGCTTTAGGATCGATATTGGCGTTTGCCACCCAGACAAGCCGAATGAGTATATTTTAGGTATTGAATATGATGGCGTGAACTATCATTCGGCAAAATCGGTTAGAGATCGGGATAGACTAAGACAAGAAATATTGGAACGCAAGGGATGGAAAATTCATCGGATTTGGTCAGTGGACTGGTTTAAGAATAGAGAGGCGGAAATTGAGCGACTATTGGAGGTTGTGCAAGGTACAGATTGCCTCGCGCACTCTCACAAGGGCAACCATAAAGGATTGCCCCTACATGGACCGTGATTTCTCGTAGGGGCAATGCCCTAGTGGTTGCCCTTAATTTAATGGCATGTTCTCGTTCCCACGCGGAGCAAAAATGCCATTAAGCGTTGCATGTAGGGTGGATTAAGCGTTAGCGTATCCACCTGATTTCAAATGTATTATGGTGGATACTTAATCCTCCCTACAACTCAATGCCATTAAGTTAAGGATTTTTTGTAGGGTGGGTAGAGCGAGAGCGAAACCCACCATTGTTAAAAATTTACGCCCGGATCTTCGTTTCAAAGGTTTGGTGGGTTGGGCGTCCCGCCACTTCGTTGCGCGGGCAACCACAAGGGATTGCCCCTACCCACCCTACAAAAAACCTTAACTTAATGGCATTGAAGTGTAGGGTGCGTCCCACGCACCTTTTAAATTTATGGTATCAGTGCGATGGTGCGTAGGACGCACCCTACGCT
>JSZA02000031.1 GCA_000785145.2 Candidatus Thiomargarita nelsonii | reverse complement strand
CTTGGGCTTATTTTCTTTGTACACGCTCGGCATCGATCTTTTACCGCAGCTTATTTATCCAGAAATACGAGTGCGGACTTGGGTAGATAAGCAGCTCTCTAAATGGTTTATCAATTTGCCGGGTGTGGCTGCTGCCCAAGTGGGAGGCGGTTTAGTCCGCGAAATTCAAGTATTACCCGATCAACAGCGTTTGGTGGCATTAGGTTTGAGTTTGGAAGATGTGATTAAGGCTTTAAAACAAGCTAATGTTGAAAGTGCTGGCGGGCGCTTGTATATGCCAGAGCAGGAAATCAGTACCCGAGTCAAAGGACGATGGCAACGGGTGGAAGATATTGCGATGGCGCCGTGTTAGCCATGTTAATTGTCTATCTATTTTTAGGTAATCTGCGACACACATTAATTATTGGCACTGCGATACCGTTGGCTATCACGGTGACAATGATACGGATTATGGTTGAGTGTGCCAAGCTTTTTGAGCGGTTAGCGGGTATGGTAGTCAATAATCAATGCCATTAAGTTAAGCTCATGTAGGGTGGATTAAGCGGTAGCGTATCCACCGATATTTATATATAAATCAGGTGGATACGCTATCGCTTAATCCACCCTACATGTATGGTTTTATCCTTAACTTAATGGCATTGAGTCAATAATGCCATTGTGTTGGTTGAAACCATAGAATTACAACGAGCAGCGGGGCTACCACTACAAAGTGCCATAATCACGGCGGGAGAATTACGCCTACGCCCCATTTTAATGACAACGCTGACAACGGAAGTTTTTCGTTATTAGTGAGCTTGTTATTAGTGCCGGTGTGCTATCAATGGTTGGCGCGGCATTAAATAGGAGTCCAAGATTTATCTTGGACGTCCCCGAGCCTGTCTAAGCTAAAACACTTTCCTTAATAACAATTTCAGTATTTACGGCATTTAGGAGTTCATTCAACTTTTCGATTGTCGGAACTGAACGCCCCTGTTCATAGTGTGCATAAGCTATTGAGCTTATTAAAGACAAGGGGATTTTCTGTCACAACATTTTTATAATTTCGAGTTATAAATTTTTTGAGCATTGATTTGATCTCTGATATGAAAGCTTTATCGTCCTTAGAACATAACGCACTCGTTGCATTATATGCAAGTCTATGTCAATATATCGTTTGATATTGAGGACTTCGACGATTTTTAAAGTCCTTGCATAAATAGCTTGACGCAAAGCATCATCGCTGTCAACATTTCACTCACTTTAAACACAGGAGTGCAAGGCGTACCTTGCACATAATGAGCTTGGCATACAAAAAAATTACGATTAATCAGATTCGCAAACAATTTGACATAACTGTGGTTGAGGAACCCGTTATGTTTACACACATTAGTGCGGTTGAACCGAGTGACATGCTCCGCTATTTTCTTAAGCGACTGAAGCTATCGGGACAGAAAAGGCAAAATCTGAATTTATTATCGCTCCAATCCTTTCAGAACTTCGAGAACTGACTCAACATCAAACCAGTCTTTTTTCTGGAATTGAATTTAATGTGGATGAGGACTGAATGGGCGATGTGACTACATTATTAGCCAATCGAGCCTACAGTTCAGTTTGACTGCGCCCGTCTTGCTTTTGGTTGAAGCGAAAAACGATAATATCAATTCGGGATTAGGACAATGTATGGCAGAAATGATTGCCGCTCAAATATTCAATCAACAGGAAGGAAATGAGACAAAAACTATCTATGGATGCGTCACGACAGGCAGTGTGTGGCGATTTCTAAAACTCGAAGGCAAGAAAATATATATTGATGATAAGCTGTATTTTATTGAATCATTGGAAATCGTGCTGGGTATTTTAGTACACATAACGTTCGATTAAAAATAGGAGTCCAAGGCTTGTCCCGAGCGTTAGCGAGGGTTCTTATCTTGGACTTTGGACCATAATTAATGCCCCCGACTTTTAGAGTGTCTTTTGAAGTATTGTCAGTGAGCGAAAAAAATAATGGCATATTGAATACAATAATAGGATACCATCAAAGCAAAAATAAACCCTAAAAATTCCCACATTCTTTTTGAATACTTATCATAAATGCCTTTGATAGTATTAATCCGTTGTTGCTTTTTTGCCTGTTGGCGGTTGATAATTTCTTGTTTTTTACGTTTGGCGTCGGGATGTTTCGGATCAATTTCTAATATTCGCCTATAAAGTTTAAGTTGTTCAAGTACTAGAGCCAATAACGCTTGAATTAACGGCGTATGTGCCGCAACTGGCCAAATGGTATATAAGAGTAGTTCAACGCAATCCCATTCTTGTAATAAACGCGGTACATTGTGCAGTTCTCGAATAATTATCTGTACAGCACTTTTACGCAATAGTTCTTCTAACTGAATTTCAGTGATTACTCTTGCACCGACACGTTCAGCCGGAGGTAAACCATCCCATAAGCCTCTTCTACATCTTTCGATGTCACCGTAGCACCAAGCGTCGGTGGGCAAATGGTTCAGCACATCAGGGAGCCAAACTTGACGGAATGTGGTTTCTGGTTCATCCCCTAAATCAGGGAAGTTTCAGGAAACGGCTAATATGGTGCGCGATTTCCCTTAATACACGCCCCAAAGACCACTCCGCTTTGTCTTGCAAATCGAAAAAAATAGGATAATAAGCCCCTTCTTTGGGTAATCGAGCTTCCAATTCTTGCAACACAGAAGTTTTACCAATACGCCGTTGTCCATACAGCACAATGGCATTCTCTTGAGGATTACAACGCGCAGGACTTCTTGCAAAATATCGTCCCTTCCTACAAATACTGGACTATTGCCGACGGGATTACCTACAATATAAGGATTGGTGGGAGACATATATCATGATGATTGAGTTGAATGATAGGTTTTCTCAAATAATTTGCAAAGTTCTTGCACTGGTTGATGGGCTATAAAAGATAAAAAGATAGTCGGGCGGACGAGCCAATCACCATTCTCATTTTTTATGAATCATGTTATTAATTTTATTTATATATAATAAATAAAATTAATCATAAACAACCCTTGGAGTCCAAAGCTTTAGCTTTGGACAAATCTAATATAATTACTCAAGGGCAACCACAAGGGATTGCCCCTACATTTAAACTGAGGCCGAAAAAACAGAATAATTTATAATGAAAATTCCTAGCAAACAGCATTTACTAACAGAGCAGATGGGACATGCTGAACGTGTGCGACGTGTGGCACTACTGGGACGCGATGCCGCCGGTACGGTGGAGCTGAATAATCTGCTTGAACAGTTGCAGCGCGGTGATAGCTACGAGCAAATCAATGCCATTAAGTTAAGGGCAAACCCGATAGGGTAGCCCCTACGAAACTTCGTTACCTAAGTAAAAATCACGGTTTGTAGGGGCAATCCTTTATGGTTGCCCTCGATACTTAATGGCATTGAGTGGCAACGTCCGTCCATTCACCGTGATGTGCAGATTGCTATTGGACACGCCGCTATAAATATGCTCATATTCGTGCCATCGCGTGTGAAACTTGTCCAAGATAAATCTTGGACTCCGGAACAGTTATAACAGGTAATATTCATGGATGTCAAAGTTTTGATTGTTGATGATTCTAAAGTAGTCCGTTTTAAAGTGCGTAAAATACTTGAATCTGATAAGGAATGTCGTTTTATTATCCATTCCTGTGAAAATGGTGAACAAGCACTCAGTTATTTGTATGAGGATTTACCGGATATTATTATTCTTGATCGGGATATGCCTAAGATGACTGGCGATGAGTATATTAGGAGACTTAAATCGAATGAGAATTGGCGTTCCATTCCCGTGTTGTTTCTGACGGCTCAAGGAGAGAAATCTGAAGTTGTTAGGGGATTGGCAGAACTTAAGGCTGATGATTATTTGGCAAAACCTTTTGATGATGGTGAAATGCTTGCTCGGGTGAAAGTATTGGTACGCATCAAACGTGCTGAGGATCAATCCCGTGCTCTTAATAAAGAGCTAAAAAAAGCTAACCAATTTATCCGTAAAACTTTTGGTCGCTATCTTTCTGATGAGGTTGTTGATACGATTTTGGAGTCGCCAGAGGGTTTGTCTTTGGGGGGGGAGAAACGTGTTCTTTCTATTATGATGGCCGATTTGCGCGGTTTTACTGCCCTCAGTGAGCAGTTGCCGGCGGAAAGTGTGGTGGGCATTGTGAACATTTATCTTGAGATAATGACAGAAATCATTCTCAAGTATCAAGGGACTATTGATGAATTTATTGGCGATGCTATTCTAGCGATTTTTGGCGCGCCTACTCAACGCGATGATGATGCAGAACGTGCGGTGGCTTGTGCGCTAGAAATGCAAATGGCTATGGAGGAGGTGAATAAACGTAACCGCGAAGCGGGCTATCCTGAAGTGGCGATGGGTATCGGTATCAATACGGGTTCGGTAGTGGTTGGCAATATTGGTTCTCATAAGCGTAGCAAATACGGGGTAGTGGGACGCAATGTGAATTTGACCTCTCGCATTGAATCTTATACGGTGGGGGGACAAATATTGATTTCTGATAGTACTGTAAAAGCTTGCGATGCTAGTTTGCGTATTGATAGTCAACTTGAAGTCACACCTAAGGGGGTGAAAGCGCCTATAACGCTTGTTGAAGTGGGTGGGATAGGTGGAAAGTTTAATATTTTTCTGTCAGAAAAAAAGCCGCTTGAGTTGATTGAATTGGAGAAGTCTCTCGCTATCAAATTTACGATTCTTGCTGAGAAAAATGTCAGTGATGATTTGTATGATGGGAAAGTGGTTAAGTTGTTGACATCAGTGGCTGAGATTGAGGCGGATTTTGTTGTGGAAAAATTGTCGAATTTGAAAATCATTTTATTTGATGCGGCGGGTAAGGAGGTGACAAGCGATTTGTATGCTAAGGTGACTGAGGTGTTATCTCCTTCGATGTTTAGAGTGGCTTTCACTTCTATGCAGCCCGTCGTTAAAGTTTTTTTTGGCTCAATTCTTAGCTAAGCCACTTAGTCCAAAGCTAAAGCTTTGGACTCCAAAATACACTTAATCAATTTCCGACTCGCACTGCCCACACGTAGTTTTTAAAGGTATTGCCATATTTGCCCACATCGCCGCCGTAAAAGTTCGCGTACCATGCGCTGGATGATGAGTACGAGGTAGATGACCAATACCAGTACGACTTCACGCCTGTAAACGCATTTCCTTCTGTCCATTGTCCCGTTTCATCAGCGTTGGAGAGTGCCGGTTTTTTATATTTATTATCCAGCATCGCTTCCCACTCTACTTTAGTAGGCAAACGCCAATCGCCTTTTTGAGAGCTATCACGAAGTTCACATTGTCCCTGCCTTAAGTTGGCAGCCCATTGCTTCGCTTCTATCCAGTTCTTTTCGCCAGCACAATTAGCATTTTTCATCCAAATAATGCCCGTTTTGTTATCTTTGACGGTGCCATCGCCATTATCTACATAGCGAAAGAAGCGCAAGGCTTGAATTTTTTCTTCAAGTGATTGAATTTTATGCTGTTGCGTTTGGATTCGTTGTTGCAAGGCTTTATTTTTTTCTTCTATTTCTTGGATTTTAGCCTGTTGCGTTTGGATTCGTTGTTGCAAGGCTTTATTTTTTTCTTCTATTTCTTGAATTTTAGCCTGTTGCGCTTGGATTTGTTGTTGCGAGGCTTTATTTTTTTCTTCAAGTCCTTGGATTTTAGCTTGTTGCGCTTTTTTTTGCGGTGCTTTATTTTTTTCTTCTAGCCATTGGATTTTCGCCTGTTGCGTTTGAAGTTGCTCATAGACAGCCTTCATACAAGCAATGAATTCCTCAGTACCCACCACGCCTTCAAAACGACACAGCCCGCCTTCAGCCCACACCACCGTCAATGGCATCAAGAGTACTAAAAAAACAATTTTTTTCATCATCATCATATTTATCTCCTTTGTTGGGAACTTTCAGTATAAAATACATAAATAACGACAAGCAATTTTTATAAAAAGGACATCAGTCTTTATCAGCATAAACCATGCCATCAAGAATTTTTTCAAAAAAAGATAGGACGAAAAAAAACGCTGAAAATATCTCAAATTGATTTGACAAATCATTTAGGAGCATCAATTATTTTATACATAAACCCATTGAGTGGTGAGTACTAAATAGGAGTCCAAGATTTATCTTGGACAAAAATAGGAGAGTCTGTTCATGACAAAAACTATTAAAAACAAAAAAATACAAATTATCTTGCCGTTAATGCTCAGCAGTGTGCTAGGCGCGATGGCTCAGGCGGCGACGATTAATGTCGGTGGTGGCTGTAGCCTGGTAGATGCTATCACTGCGGCTAATAGCGACACTGCCACGGGTGGCTGCTCTGCCGGGAGCGGGGCGGATACGATTGAATTGGAATCGTCAACGACTTACATACCGACAAACTCATTTAATAACGCTGATGATGGCAATAGTAGTCATCCTTCGATTAGCAGTGAGATTATTATCAATGGCAACGGTTCGACTATTGTGAGGGTGGGTGGGCGTGTTTTCCATGTTGCGGAGACAATAGGCTCACTGACCCTCAATGAGCTTATAATCAGTTTTGGTACCGATACAACAGCTTGCAGTGAAGGCAGAGGCGGTGCTGTATTGAACAGGGGAACGTTGACAATCAATAACAGCAACGTAGGGGGCACATATATGCATATTATGGATTGTACTCAAGTTCAAGGGGGCGGCATTTGGAATTCGGGCACCCTGACGCTGAACAATACTACCGTGAGGGGCAACATCGCGTTTGCGAGTAGGCCAACGGGCTCTTCGCGTGGTGATGATATTGATGAATCTGGTTCAGGGGGCGGCATTTGGAATTCTGGCACTTTGAGGCTGAGCAACAGTACCGTGAAGGGCAACAAAACTCATCAAAGTGGGGGCGGCATTTGGAATTCTGGCACCGTGATGCTGATCAACAGTACTGTAGAGGACAACAGCGCGTCTGGAAAATACGCATATGAGATCATTTATGTTGGTAACTACGACTCTTGGAAGCGAACTGTTGGTTCTGGAGGCGGTATTTGGAACTCAGGCACCCTGACGCTGATCAATAGCCTCGTGAGGGGTAACAAAACTGATAATGGAGGGGGCGGCATTTTAAATAATGGCACTGTGACGGTGCTCAACAGTACCATAGCGGACAACAGCGCGTTTGGGAATGACGGTTATTGGTTTGTCAGGTGGGGGCAAGGTCCTTTCTATGAAAAATTTGAAGGGGGTGGCAACACTCCGAAAGGTTCTGGAGGCGGCATTTCAAATAGTGGCACCCTGACGCTGACTAACAGTACTGTGGTGGGAAACGATGTGAATTCTACCGGGGGTGGCATTAAAAATTCTAATAGCATGACCCTGCTCAACTCCATCATTGCCAACAGTCTCAATGGGGGAGATTGCATCAATGAAGGCACCCTCAGCAGTACAAACAACCTAATTGAAGATGGCACTTGTTCATCTGCATTCTCGCCTGGGACTGATCCTAATCTTGGCCCCCTACAAGACAACGGTGGACCAACTCAAACCTACGCCTTGCTGACTGGTAGTCCCGCCATTGATGCGGGTACTAATGACGGTTGCCCCAACACTGATCAACGCGGAGTCACTCGTCACGGCACTTGCGATATTGGTGCTTATGAATACCAAGGGATTCCTACTTATGTCGATCTGTTGTCATTGACAGCCACAGGCTCATATCACCCCGAATTTAATTTATATTACGCTGACATTCAGTGGGAAACGGGGCTTGAAATAGACTCTAGCCACTTTGAAATACTGAAAAGTGCCGAACCAGAAGGCCCCTATCAGGCAATTCGGATTTGGTACTATGATGGGGAATATTATCAGACAGAGCGGATTTCGGCCCAAGGTGAGGGTTGGAAATATCGCGTGTTTGATCCCTTCGTTCCTGCCAGCCAGACTTATTATTATCAACTCAAAGAAGTTGATATTTATGGAATAAGCACCGAATATGGCCCCGTATCTGCTACGATGCCCAATCCTTAATCATGGAGGAGTCCAAGATTTATCTTGGACGAGCCGACGCCCAAGATAAATCTTGGACTCCAACTTAGTTAATTGCGGATTTTACTTGAGAGCCCTGTGGGTATTTTAATAAATTTATCTCAAATTGATTTGACAAATCATTTAGGAGCATCAATACTTTTTTTTAGAAAGCAGTTGAGTGGTGAGTAATAGGAGTCCAAGATTTATCTTGGACAAAAATAGGAGAGCCTGTTCATGAAAAAAACGCTGAAAAACAAAAAATTACAAGAAGCCGTCCCGATAAGCCGCCGCAACCAGCCCCATGCAAAACGGATATTGCCGTTAATGCTCAGCAGTGTGCTAGGCGCGATGCCGATGGCTCAGGCAGCGACGATTAATGTCGGTGGTGGCTGTAGTCTGGTAGATGCTATCACTGCGGCTAATAGCGACACTGCCACGGGTGGCTGCTCTGCCGGGAGCGGGGCAGATACGATTGAATTGGAATCGTCAACGATTTACACCCTGACGGTGGCTAATAACAATGATGATAGCGATAATGGTCTGCCTTCGATTACCAGTGAGATAACTATCAATGGCAACGGCTCGACTATTTCGCGGGATGGAATGGCACCTGATTTCCGTATTCTCTACGTTGCGGAGACAATAGGTGAGCTGACCCTCAATGAGCTTACGATCCAAAATGGCTATATAACAGAAGACGATCCCTTCTTGCCATTAAAAGATTTTGTAGGCAGTGGCATATTGAATAGGGGAACGTTGACGATCAATAACAGCACGGTGTCGGGCAACCATATTCGGAATACCAGTACATTCGACGGTGTTCCCACTAATGGAGGCGGCATTTGGAATTCTGGTACCCTGACACTGAACTACACTGTAGTGATGGGCAACAGCGCGTTTTTTAAGTATCTTGATGTAGGAATGCGTACTGATAATGAATCTGGTTCAGGGGGCGGCATTTGGAATTCAGGCATCCTGACGCTGAGCAACAGCACCGTGATGGGCAACCAAACTCATGAAAGCGGGGGCGGCATTTGGAATTCAGGCACCCTGATGCTGATCAACAGTACTGTAGAGGACAACAGCGCGTCTGGGGACTACAGCTATCATAGCTCTCACTTCGATACTTATAGAGATGTCCGGAATGTGGGTTCCGGGGGCGGCATTTGGAATTCAGGCGCCCTGACGCTGCTTGATAGCATCATAATAAATAACAAGACTGATAATGGAGGGGGCGGCATTTTAAATGGTGGCACCGTGACGCTGAGCAACAGCTCCATAGCAGGCAACAGCGCGTTTGGGAATGACTACAGATATTATGACAGACATTATGATGGCAGTGGCAGTTCTCGAACAGATGACCAAGATACTGGTTCTGGGGGCGGCATTTCAAATAGTGGCACCCTGACGTTGACTAACAGCACCGTGGAGGGCAACGAGGCGAATTCTAAGGGGGGCGGCATTTCAAGTGATGGCACCCTGACGCTGCTCAACAGCACCATAGCGGGCAACAGCGCGTTTGGGAATTACTATCATTTTTTCAGGGATAAGACACATTATCCCTTTACTGAATCTGAGGAGCAAGGAACGATTGGTTCTGGAGGCGGCATTTCAAATAGTGGCACCCTGACGCTGACTAACAGCACCGTGGCGGGCAATGATGTGAATTCTACCGGGGGTGGCATTAAAAATTCTAATAGCATGACGCTGCTCAACTCCATCATTGCCAACAGTCTCAATGGGGGAGATTGCATCAATGAAGGCACCCTCAGCAGTACAAACAACCTAATTGAAGATGGCACTTGTTCATCTGCATTCTCGCCTGGGACTGATCCTAATCTTGGCCCCCTACAAGACAACGGTGGACCAACTCAAACCTACGCCTTGCTGACTGGTAGTCCCGCCATTGATGCGGGTACTAATGACGGTTGCCCCAACACTGATCAACGCGGAGTCACTCGTCACGGCACTTGCGATATTGGTGCTTATGAATACCAAGGGATTCCTACTTATGTCGATCTGTTGTCATTGACAGCCACAGGCTCATATCACCCCGAATTTAATTTATATTACGCTGACATTCAGTGGGAAACGGGGCTTGAAATAGACTCTAGCCACTTTGAAATACTGAAAAGTGCCGAACCAGAAGGCCCCTATCAGGCAATTCGGATTTGGTACTATGATGGGCAATACTATCAAACAGAGCGGATTTCGGCCCAAGGTGAGGGTTGGAAATATCGCGTGTTTGATCCCTTCGTTCCTGCTGGCGAGACTTATTATTATCAACTCAAAGAAGTTGATATTTATGGAATAAGCACAGAATATGGCCCCGTATTTGCTACGATGCCCAATCCTTAATCATGGAGGAGTCCAAGATTTATCTTGGGCGTCGGCTCGTCCAAGATAAATCTTGGACTCCAACTTAGTTAATTGCGGATTTTACTTGAGAGCTTGCTAAATTTGCAGAACGCGGAGCGTCCAAGCAGGCATTCCCACGCTCTGCGCACTCACTTAGACATAAGTATTTAAGTACTTGAAATAAAAATATATTCTGTAGGGTGGGTAGAGCGAGAGCGCAACGAAGTGGCGGGACGCCCAACCCACCATTGTTATAAATTTACGCAGGATCTTCGTTTCAAAGGGTTGGTGGGTTGCGCTCCGCTCTACCCACCCTACAAAAAAAACTTGTGTCGGCTCGATGAGCGCTCTGCGTGGGAACGATAAAATTTACCGAGTGCAGGAGAGCGGAAATTTCCATACCATAGTACAACGGATTAGGGGAATAAACGGATTGAAGAATGAAGATTATAAGCCCAAAATGTTAATATTCAGTTTTCCAAATCCGTTTATTCCCCTAATCCGTTGTAATAAGGGGTGGCCGGAAAATTTCCGCCCTCATCATTAACTCCTTTTTAACAACATTAAATTATCATGTACTCACTACTTCGCCCTTTACTTTTCAGGCTACCACCAGAAACCGCCCATCATTTGAGCCTGCACAGCCTCAAGGCACTTCATCGTCTTAAATTAAGCAAACTATTTTTTGGCAAAATGCCCCACGCGCCCTGCACCGTCATGGGTTTGAATTTTCCCAATCCCATCGGACTCGCCGCCGGTATGGATAAAAATGCTGAATATATTGATAGCCTTGCAGCCTTGGGCTTTGGATTTATTGAAGTGGGCACCGTCACACCGCGCCCTCAACCAGGTAATCCTCAACCCCGTCTGTTTCGTCTACCTGCCGCACATGCTTTAATTAATCGCATGGGATTTAATAATCAAGGGATTGATAGGCTACTAGAAAATGTGCAAAAAGCACGTTTTGACGGCATACTTGGCATTAATATTGGCAAAAATTTTGATACGCCTTTAGAAAAAGCGGTCGATGACTATTTAATAGGCTTGCACAAAGTCTATGCCCATGCAGATTATGTCACTGTGAATATTTCTTCTCCCAATACGCCGGGGTTGCGCCAGTTGCAACATGGGGATGATTTAGAGCGTATTTTGAATCCCTTAAAACAAGCCCAACTGCAACTGGCAACTGAACATAATAAATATGTGCCACTGGTCATCAAAATCGCGCCCGATTTGAGCGAGACAGAGTTGACAATCATTGCTGAGAAATTATTGGCTTATGATATAGATGGGGTGATCGCTACCAATACAACGCTATCACGGGCTGGGGTGGAAAATTTGCCTTGTGCCAATGAAAAGGGTGGCTTGAGCGGCGCACCCTTATCAGCGCGTGCTACCCAGATAGTGCAACAATTAAGTGCGACTCTCCAAGGCAAAATCCCCATCATTGCAGCCGGGGGCGTGATGAGTGCCAGTGATGTGCAAGAAAAAATCAAAGCAGGGGCCAGTTTAGTCCAGATTTATACCGGATTGATTTATCGTGGCCCCGCCTTGCTTAAATATCTTTGCGTGCATTAGCAAAAGCTTCTGCCATGGCACTCGTAAAGACAATGCCACCTTCGTTAAGGGCAACCATAAAGGATTGCCTTCCGAGGCAAAAGTTTTCGCTGCGCGAAAACTTTTGCCTCGGAAACATAAAATGCGGTCCGTTGTAGGGGCAACACCCTAGTGGTTGCCCTTAACGAAGGTGGCATTGACTCGTAAAGACGGGCTGTTGTTGCTCCTGGTATTGGAATTTTTTTTGGCTATTATCTACACGCTATGTGTGGTTTATAACGTCTTGTTAGAAACAGTAACAGAGAGAGTTTGTCAAAAGTTGGAGAGCTATTAATGGAGCTACTAATAATGGAAATTTATTATTTTTTTTATGGCATATTTATAATACTTACTATTCTGTCTCCTATTTTGCTTCAAATTGGTTGTTTCCCCATTCTTATCAGGTATGGCATTCGTTATATCAAGGGCAAAGTATTTTCTTTAAGTCAAAGTATTCTTTTGCTTTTTGGTTTAGTGATTATTCCTGCTTTAATGTTTTTTCTTGCATCAGTTTTCACCGCAAGATATCGTTGGGAAAAAGGTGATCATTGGTTTTATTATATTCATGATCAGTGGGCAGGATTAGTACTTATGCCCGTTTATCTCATTGCTTCTATAAGTCTTGCTAGATCATTATTTGATGAAGAATATATGGCAACATCGCGTGCGAACTATATTATGGTAGCAACCTTGGCTGCTATAGCAGCATGGTACACATACGCAACCCTAGCCCTTAATCTTACCAAAACGGATATGACCGACATCCCAATCTTGGCAATTGTCCCGGCAGCAGCTTGTTTGAATTACCTTGCTTTTCTTTTCATTGTAAAGAAAATGGGTAGACTTCAATCTATTAACCCTTTGTTTGCTTTTATTTGGTTTTCTACATTAATCGCCTCTCTTATTGCAAAATATCCTTTAGCTAAAAGTATTTACCAAAATATTTCTGAAGAAATACCGCGTGATTATGGAGATTGTTTTGTAGTGTCAGCAGCGGCTAAAGGCCATCCTTGTATCGTGCAGAGCTGGATGAATTCGACGATAGGAAAACCTGTTAATCGTCAATGGTATATCTTTAAGCGTTTTGAGGCTATGTTAGCCCTTAATTTTCCTCAAATTCACCGAATATTACGACGTATTTACAATCGTTTAGGCCCGTTTATAGCTAAACAAATTCGTTATCCTTGGCAAGCTGATATCGTTTATCTTTTACTCAAACCTATGGAATGGGCAGTTTTTATTGTTTTGAAATTAACAAATAGCCGAATAATGCGTATTTCTCACCCTACGTCAGTTCAATGAACAGCCAAACATGACAGGTTTTATTGTGCCAATGAAAAGGGTGGCTTGAGCGGCGCACCCTTATCAGCGCGTGCTACCCAGATAGTGCAACAATTAAGTGCGACTCTCCAAGGCAAAATCCCCATCATTGCAGCCGGGGGCGTGATGAGTGCCAGTGATGTGCAAGAAAAAATAAAAGCAGGGGCCAGTTTAGTCCAGATTTACACCGGATTGATTTATCGTGGCCCCGCCTTGCTTAAATATCTTTGCGTGCATTAGCAAAAGCTTCTGCCATGGCACTCGTAAAGCCTGGTTCTTGCTGTTGATGACGCTCGGATTTATCGGCGCCTGTTCTTGCGGCTGGTATTGAAATTTGTTTTTTCCCCTTACGCGGTCTTTTACGACTGACTTCTTTCTTTTTTGTAGGGGCGCCAGAACCCTCATGCATTTTCTCTTCCAAACGCATGGATAAGGCTATCCGCCGCCGTTTTAAATCAACTTCCAACACCTTCACTTTCACCATGTCCCCCGCTTTCACCACCTCACGCGGGTCTTTGACATAATTCTCTGACATAGCAGAAATATGTACCAAACCATCGTGATGCACACCAATGTCCACAAAGGCCCCAAAATTCGCCACGTTGGTGACAACACCTTCTAAAACCATCTCCGCTTCAAGGTCTTCCAACGTTTCGACCCCTTCTTTAAAGGCAGGGGTTTTGAACTCTGGGCGCGGATCTCTCCCTGGTTTTTCTAATTCGCGGAAAATATCGGTGATGGTGGGAACACCAAAGCTGTCATCCGTGTAATCCTCTGGCTTGATATTTCGCAAAAACTCGGTATTGCCTATCAAGGTTTTAATAGGTTTATCGGTATTGGCGACAATGCGTTCTACAAGCGGATAAGCTTCGGGGTGGACGGCAGAGGCATCGAGTGGGTTATCACCATTCATAATTCGCAAAAAGCCCGCCGCTTGTTCAAAACTTTTTTCTCCTAAATGGGACACTTCTTTTAAGATATTGCGATTCATAAATATCCCGTGTTCGTCACGAAACGCCACAATGTTACGTGCCAATCTCGCATTCAGTCCCGATACATGGCTCAATAAGGAAACAGAAGCGCTATTCACATCCACGCCGACAGCATTCACACAGTCTTCTACCACGGCATCGAGACTGTGTGCTAAATGGTTTTTGTTGACATCATGTTGATATTGACCCACTCCGATGGATTTCGGTTCAATTTTGACCAATTCTGCCAGCGGATCTTGTAAACGTCTAGCGATGGAGATAGCGCCACGTAATGAGACGTCTAAATCGGGAAATTCTTCTGCGGCGAGTTCTGAGGCGGAATAGACTGAGGCGCCCGCTTCTGAGATAACTAGCCGAGACAATTGCAAATCTGGATTTTGTTTCATCAAATCGGCGACTAATCTTTCTGTTTCCCGCGAGCCTGTGCCATTGCCAATACTGATTAATTCAACCTCATATTGACGCGCTAATTCAAGCAGTTTGTTAATCGACTGTCGCCATTGTTTTTTCGGTGGGTGGGGATAAAGGGTGACAGTGTCTAACACTTTACCGGTCTTGTCTATGACTGCGACTTTAATACCCGTGCGTAAACCGGGATCTAAGCCAATAGTGGTCCGCAGTCCCGCAGGTGCTGCTAACAATAAATCATGTAAATTACTTGCGAACACTTTAATGGCTTCGTCTTCTGCCTTTTCACGCACCCGCGTTATCAATTGGGCATCCAAATGCAAGCGAATCTTGGTACGCCAAGCTAAATGGACTGTTTCTAATAACCAAGGGTCCGCTGGACGACCTTGATCTTCAAGATTGAAATGTGCCGCAATTCGGGCTTCACAATAGTTGGGGGCTATATCTTCCGTTTTGTCCTGATTGAGGACGGGTAAACTCAATCGCAATATGCGCTTTTCGCGTCCGCGAAACATGGCTAAGGCACGATGAGAGGGGACCTTTTTCAGCAGTTCGTCAAAATCAAAGTAGTCAGCAAATTTCGCGCCTTTATCTTCTTTGTTCTTTGCCACTTTAGAGCTTAATGAGGCATTTTCCCAGAGATATTCGCGCAATTCTTCTAGCAATCCAGCGTCTTCAGAAAATTTCTCCATGAGGATGTAGCGAGTGCCTTCTAAAGCTTGTTTGCTGTCTTCAATCCCTTTTTCGGTATTAATATAGGCTGCCGCTGCCTCATCAGGGTCCAAGGTCGGATTTTGCAATAAATCCAATGCCAAGGGTTCTAGCCCCGCTTCTATGGCCGCTTTAGCTTTAGAGCGGCGTTTGGGTTTATAAGGCAAGTACAAGTCTTCGAGGCGACTTTTGGTATCGGCTTGGGTAATGGCGGTTTCCAATTCTGGCGAGAGTTTTTCCTGTTCGCGGATAGTATTTAAAATACTATCACGACGTTCATCCAATTCACGCAGATAGCGCAAGCGTTCTTCTAAAGTACGCAGTTGGGTGTCATCTAAGCCGTTGGTGACTTCTTTACGATAACGAGCGATAAAGGGTACTGTTGCGCCTTCATCAAGTAAATTGATGGCCACTTCTACCTGATTTTCAGATATGGCCAGTTCTTCCGCAATGCGTTGTGCGATCGTTTTCATGTTTATTTATAGTTTTGGTGAGTCAGAAGTGTTAATAGCTGTCGGAGTTGATGGTGAGTGGGGTATGTTTTTTTTTCTGCTTGCCCAGATATTCCAAACTAGGGGACTTGCTATTCTGATAATATCCTGCGATAAATGATATGATGTAATTTTTTAAAATCATCAGGTTGCTCCTCTATTGGTTTCCTAACCAAGTCTTTGACTACTTCATTTAATTTCTCTTTTCCTTGTAGGAGTTTGCCTTGAGCATCTTTCACCTTAAAACAATGGTGAATGATGCTTGGTAGCACTTTTTTTCCTCTCATTAATTCCAACCACTGTCCGCTGCCGAATTCAAGTGTCTCTTTTCCGCCCGTGAGTCGCTCAAGAGATTCATAAAATAATTCTTTGATATTATCTTGGCTAAACAGGCGGAACATTTTTTTCTTATTCTCTTCAATAATATCTTCAAACAATATTTTTAATACTAAGGGATCAATAGCGTTGGCATCCTGCCCTTCAACAAAAAGCAGATGTATAGCAATTTGTCGTATTTCATCTGGCGCTACATTTCGTTTGACTGTAATCACTCTGCAATCACTCCTTCATTAAAAGTACACGCCGATCTTGATCGACAGACGAAAAAACATCCTCTGAGTGTGTGGTAATGATGTACTGGCTATGTGGTGCAAGTTTATAAAGTTGCTTTATGAAGCCACTGTGCCACTCAACATTGAGATGCAGTTCAGGTTCATCTATAAGGATAATGCCCGGAGAATAACGCCAGAGGAGAAAAAGAGTCGATATAATTTCTTTTTGCCCTGAGCTTAAAGCATCAAACGTGAAAGACATCCCGCCGTCAATTGGGATAATGCGAAATTCAATGGTACTATCTGATGCGGGACGAAGTTTATCTATACGGCATCCTGTGTATAATTTAACTAATTGATTGAGTTTTGCTAAGACTGGTTTAGCTGTCGTCTCATCAATATTATCAAACAGATTGGCGTCGCTCATCATTGAATGCAGTATTTCTAATTTAAAGCGACTTGTTCGATTCAAAGGAAGGTTTTTTTCAACAAGCATACCGAGTTCAAGATTGCCCTCCTGTACTTTTCGATAGCTATGAAAATACATGAGTGGCGGTAAAATCAATGGATCAAAACTTAACCCCGCCATAGCACTCCAAAATCGTTCTATTTCCCTACGATATCCCACTGAAGTTGAAAACCATTCAATATTTTTTTGAGTTTTTTCAATATTTATGTTTCCCTGCTTATCAATGGTTAGTGTAACGCTGATTGACTCATTCTTAATTTCAAAAGTACCCTCAATAATAGCTTGTTTTGCACCCGCTTGAATCAATAAATCGTATAAGTCGGTTGATAGATAGCGATTACCTAATTTAAAACTTTCTTCACCGATGGCGGCTGCTAAAAATAGTAATACGCAAGCTTCAAGAACAGATGTTTTGCCCCAACCATTTTTGCTCCCCATGACCAAAATATCAGGATCCACGGTCATACGAGGCGGCGGAAATTCGATTTCAAAAAAGTCCAGTGCCTTGAAATTTTGTACTTTAAGATAACGGAGAGCTGTGTGTTTTTCTTTCACGCTTTTTTTCCCTTTCCAAGATTAGCTTTAGATAGATCGTAATATTCCGGTTTAATCTCTATTCCCACCGAATGCCTAGAAAGCCTTTGTGCCACTTGACAAGTCGTACCCGCCCCACAAAAAGGATCAAGCACCCATCCATCTTCTTGGCTAAAAAGTTTAATAAACCAAGTGGGGAATTCTTTAGGAAAAACAGCACTGTGTTGGCGATTGCCGGTTTCTGTCGCTAAATGTAAGACATTAGTGGGATAAGCCATTTTTCGATCCAACCAGTTTGACACCTTTTTGCCAAACCCACTGCCAACTTTTGAGGTATCACGAGTTTTATCCGTCTCACTTAAATTTTTAAGGCGTTTTTTTGCCCAGTCGCCTATCGGCACCATCACCGCTTCTTGATACATGTTGAATTTTTTAGTTTTATTAAATTGCAAACAACGCTCCCATGCGTCTCTAAAACGATTAGGCCATTTGCCGGGAAAACAATTTTTTTTGTGGTTAAACTTGGCCCTGTGCATCACTCACCCCGAAGGGTGGAACACTGCCCAAGGCCAGTCTTCAAAACTGTACATGAGACTTTCGCACTCATACAGCTCCTCGGCTTAGCAACTTCTATTGCTAAGTAACATATTTCAATAACGTGTTACAATTGTGCGTATGGCCTTTTAGACCAAAGTCTGCTATGCCCAAGACCTTTAATGCCCTAGCTGACTAATTACTAAGGTAAGCTCGTAAATGTTAATTACTACACTTATCCCCAACCTACCGTTATCGTGTAGGTCATTTCAGATTTCGTACAGGAGGAGGAGTTTCTACTTACAAAACCACATTTTGACCAACTTCCACTTGTTTGTGATTTTGTCTCTAACTCTTTTCGTTTTCCGATACATTTTACTCCGAGGAATCATCTTTATTTCCCCGCTTTTCCAACTCTTGACCTGTATCAGTTCGTCATCCTCGTTATTACCATTGCTGTGGGTTTCCTGCGGCACTGTGTCCTTGTCCCTACTTATTATTCCTGGGTCACTTCCCAATCTAAGTATCTTTGAGCTACCTTTATTAACTTCAGGCCCCTTTCTCATCTTAGCTATATCAGGGCCATACTTTGCTTCGACTTCGGGTGATACAAACACACCTTTCTTAACTAGCTCATCATACTCTCTTGTACCCTTACACAGTTTCCGTTTTTGTTCCCCATATTCTCTATGAATCTTGTCGTGGCAATGTAGGTGCAATAAGACCATGTTCTTAAATTCCCACAGTCCCCCGTATTGGCGGGGCTTTATGTGATGGGCTTCAGGTAGGTCTTCATTCGTTAATGCACATTTACATACCGGACATAATCCATCTTGTCTTTTCAGCAATTTAGCTTTAGACGGAGATATGTTTCCATAACCCTTGGAGAGTCTCCCCGCCCAGTAGGCGGTGTCTCCGTCATAATATGACCTATCATATCCAACCCTCGCATGACTCCCAGTTCTTACTTTATGCTTCGAGTAACCTTTGAGAGATTTTACTATCTCCCTATCCTTGCCTTTGCCTTTGATTTCAGCAAACGTCCATTTCCTACCTTTCACAGTACAGAAGTATTTAGCTGCCACCCAGCGTTTACCCTTATTTGAGTGTCGCCTCAAGGCCCATTGATATAATCTTTTCCACAACAAGTGGTCAAGCCTACTGAATGCCTTGCTGGAGTGTACTGTTCTGTAGTAATTTGCAAACCCTGATATTTTGGGTTGCAGGATACCGATTAACTCACTTGGAGTTGTTGCCTTCATTTTACCTATAATGTCACTTAGTTCTTGGTAGTGAGCATTAACTTTTGCTTTGGTTGGTTCCACTCGTAATACATGCGGTGTTACTGCCTTTCTTTGTTCGGTGGGTGTTCCATTAAGTAACTTTGCTTTATAAGTACCCTTGATTCTGTTCTCATAATGCCTAATGTGATGCCCCAGAAAGTCGAAACCATCTGTCTCGTTCCCAATTTTGGTCTTTTCTTCTGATAAAGTTAAACCTCTTAATCCTAGCCATTCTTTGATAAATCTCTCAGATTCCTCAATTACCTCTTTTTCCTCATGGATTACCACGAAATCGTCAGCGTATCTTATTACCGAGAGTTGTAGATGTTTCCTCGATTCGTATTTTTTCTGAGTTTTCTTATCAGTGATTATGCTGATTTTTGTGTTGCCGATTCTCGTTTTCCATCCCTCAATCCCACGTAAGTGTTCAATCAGGCAGGTTTCCATTTGGTCTAAGGCTATATTGGCCAGGAGTGGGGATATGATGCCCCCTTGTGGCGTTCCATTCTTAGTCGGGTTGTATTTATTTTCCTCCATATATCCCGCTTTAAGCCACTTCTTGACTATCGGTCTCCAGTGTTTATCTGTCTGTTCTACAATGAACTTATGGTCAATGTTGTCAAAGAACCCTTTAATGTCGGCATCTAGTATCCATTTCTGTTTTGTTAGGAGCACTGATGCAATTTTATCAATGGCATCATGACATCCCATACCAGGTCTGAACCCGTAACTTGCTGATTCAAACTTTGCCTCGTAAAACGGTTCCAGAGCAGACTTAGTAACTGCCTGCATTGCTCTGTCTAATACTGTAGGGATACCCAGTGGCCTTTCTTTGCCATTAGCTTTTGGTATATAAATCCTCTTGGCCGGCTTGGCTTCGTATTTATCCCAACCCATTTGTATTGTATCTAGGACATCAACCACCAAATTCATTTTCTGTCTTGGCGTAGTTACTTTAACTTTATCAACTCCAGGAGTCTTTTTACCCTTGTTCTCCGTTGTTACCTTACGGACTCCTAATAGCATTGCATAGTGCGAGTGTTGCAATAGATACATTAGGCTACGTGCTTTTCTGTACTTTCCTGCTTTTGTAAGCTTATAAATTCGTTTCTGCAAGTTAAATACTAGCCGACGTATCTTACCCCAGATGATAGAATCCCAATCCCAATCGCACATATCCGATGAGTTTATAACTCGATAACACGAAGGAACTAGCCTTCCACTGCTATCTGTGTGGTCTCTGTGCTTTTTGTCTGACGGGAGTCCCGTCAACGAATGTTGTGACCGGACTCTACCATCAGGATTTGATAGTTGAAGAGTATCCATAATTTAAGTGATTAGCTTCTCGTTATTAGTACTTGCGTACCCATTGCATAATAAGAATTCGTAATAACACAATACCGAGAGTGAATCAGCATATCCAGTATCCCAATGTGACAGTTTCAACTGGCGTTGGCTTCCCACTCTATCCTATCCGATGCTGTCGCTAAGACCATTCTCATGTTCTCCTCTTGCAATCCAGCAAGTGACATGCTGACATCGTTTTTCCTCGTTTCTCTTATATGTTTGTTACCTGCGGACTTAGATAATATCTCTAGTCGGGTATATATATTGGGCAAACGAGTTGAGACATCTGGAAATCTCAACCCCTACAAATCGGGTCTTTCGACAGAATTGACCGACCTTACTCAATTATCGCGCTGGGTATGTTACCTGGAAACCTTCAACAGGATACGGTGCTGTAACTGCTCACCTCATCTTTTGTAATATGGAAGGAATTTCCACAACTTTCCAGCTTATCCGTAACGCTTGCTCCCATGAGCTTTGCAGACCTTGCACTGACAGTTAAAACATCTAACCACCGGTCATTGCTTTCTCCCAGTTTGCCTGGGGAGGCGAATCCATAAAATCTTTTTCGCACCATATAATAAATTTTATACACATATAAAGATTGTGTAAGTAGGCTTTATTTCAATTGTGTTTGTTCCCGTAAATCTGAACAAAATCAGTCAATTAGGCCAAAACGAGTCGCACCCAAATAAATTCTTCTGTCCATAACCAGCCTTGTTTGCGTAATTCTAAAATTAATTCTATGACATAAGTATGTCTTTCACCATCGACCACTTTTTCTTTGATATTTAAAATAAATGTGCCCGTCGGTTTTAATACTCGTAACATTTGTTGCGCTCTTGGCAAAAACCAAGCCACATAGTCATCAGGCTTAATCCCACCATAACTATTTGCCCGACTGTCAGCGTAGGGTGGCGAGGTGATGATTAAATCAAAAAAGTTGTCTGGATAGGTGGCTAAAATTTCCAAACAATCTCCAAAATGAATGTTTGATTTGATTTTTTGCATGGTTTTATTACCTTTGATCCGGAGTCCAAGATTTATCTTGGACGTCCTGCCCAATCTTGTGCAAATTGCCAAGCTGCACGCCCACTCCGCGATCCCCGTTTAAGTGCCCATTGCAATGCGGCGCGTTGTATGTCATCGTCCATTTGTTGCAGCCAGTAGTACACAATCGCCAAATATTCATCTTGCGTAAAGGGATAAAATGATATCCACAAGCCAAAACGATCCGATAGAGAAATTTTTTCCTCCACCGCCTCCCCGTGATGAATTTCACCATCAATCGTTTGGGCATCCATATTTTCGTGCATATATTCAGGTAACAAGTGCCGCCGATTTGAGGTGGCATAAATCAAGCAATTATCGGGCGGCGCACTGATGGCGCCATCTAATACACTTTTTAAGGCTTTATAGCTTGCATCGTCTTGCTCAAATGATAAATCATCGCAAAAAATAATAAAACGTTCCGGGCGGTTATAAAAAGCCTCAACAATATCAGGTAAGTCAATCAGCTCATGTTTTTCAACCTCAACCAAGCGCAGCCCTTGTTCAGCATATTCATTGAGTAAGGCTTTAATTAAAGATGATTTGCCTGTTCCCCGTGATCCCCATAATAACACATTATTAGCTGGTTTTTTTTGCAAGAATTGTCGCGTATTGCGCTCAATTTGTTGTTTTTGCTCATCTATGCCTTGTAAATCTTGCAAGCGGATACGATGGGGATGGTAGATAGCTTGAAATATGCCTTTACGCCAGCGAAACGCGGGGATATTTTGCCAATCTGGGGGCAAGGGGGGGGCGGGAAAATGGTTTTCTATACGTGCCAACAAAGCCTCGGCACGTTCAATTAATTTTTGTAATTCAGTCATAATTTCTCAAGGAGTGCAGCACTTTTTTTATAAACGTCGCAACAACAATTCACGTATTTCGGCATCCGTCAACACAATCGGATTGGTTTTCATACGACTACCCCGACAGTTTGTCTAAATCGCATCGCTGCATACCATACACGCTCAACATAGGTAGTGCAAGTCGAACAGTCCAATTTATGAGCCTATCAACTAAGCTTGTGCAAAGCTGAGCCGATGGACTCAGTAGTGCGCCAACATTCGCATATTTAGTGAGGGCTATATTATTGGGATCTCGCTCGCGGAGGGCAAGGATATTGATATCAGTGGCTTCAGCAGCAAGCAATGTGCCACAAACCACGCCATGCGGACAGGCGAAAAAGCCATCACGAAAAGCTGTCATACCAGAAAGCGCTAAGGCATCCGTCAACGGGTTGGCATTGGTAGAGACATAAGATTCTAATAATTGCGTAAAGGCATCCATGCCATTGGCTGCCAATAAGTCAGGCGGACAAGAGACTAATACAGTCGTCGGCACGGCAATAAAAGGTGTGGATGGTCCCTGATATGATAGGCAATGCCTTTGCCCACCCCTTCTAAGTGATCCATGACGGAGTTGCCATGCGGTAATAAGCCGCCAATACCTAAGCTAAGACGATTTCAATGCCACTTTTTCGATAATCCCTGACTGCCTCATCTACTATATCGGGTGAGGTCTCACCTTGTACTGTGAAAGTTTCCCAAGTGATAGCCTGCTCACGCAAGCCTTGTTGGAGCGTTTGCCAGTGCGCTGTTGCGCGAAATGACTGCGATCCTGTGATAATCAATACCCGTTTGCCAAAGGCAGCGACTTGTGTTGGAATATCCATCACGCGTGGTTTTGCCATCATTTTGGTAACCGTTTCACGCCACATCAGATAGTGTAAGCTATCTTTATGGGCAGCGGCATCTTCAGGTGTTGCGCGATTATAACATCCTTGTAGTTTTACTCAGTAAGTCAATCACAGACGGCTGACTGAGGAGAAAAAAAAATGAAATACCCATTTAAAATTACTGTCAATAATCATCAACGTGCCTTACTAATAAAAGACAATGTACAAATTGGTCACTACTTCGTTTTCGTCAAGCAAGACGCAAGGTGGTCAGGCAAAGGTAGACGCCTGCGGCTTATTATAGAAAAAAAAATTAAAAATAGGGTGTTAGCCTTAGTCGATAAACCGGTACAA
This sequence comes from Candidatus Thiomargarita nelsonii, assembly GCA_000785145.2. Lineage (GTDB taxonomy): Bacteria > Pseudomonadota > Gammaproteobacteria > Beggiatoales > Beggiatoaceae > Thiomargarita > Thiomargarita nelsonii_B. The sequence goes on along the minus strand of JSZA02000031.1, from coordinate 40,229 downwards.
TTGGATGGTGTGACTATTACACCTGAGCCACGTTTCATCGAACCTATTGGCTGCGTTGTGGCGGATCGCGATATCTATCGCGCTGAGCAAGACACTGTGCATCTATTCATAGCATTCCCCTCCCCGCCCAAGTATTTGCGTTTAGCAATCGACTACAATGGCGAATTTTTTGCTGATCGCCCTGTTGAACTCACGGAGGGTGTTGGCATCGAAACCCTTGTTATGCTTTTGCCTGGTGTTTACACCGCGCAGTTGTCAATCGGTGATCGCCGTATCGGCACGCCTGTTTCCTTTAGCGTTGCTGAATACAGCCTACCCCCCCTCTCCGCCCGACTTGTTAGCTATAAGCTCAAGCGGGAGATCGATCAGCTCTGGTTTGAAGTGGCAGTGGAAAGTTATCAGAGGCCGTTTAACGATGAATTGATCGTGGCATTAGTGGAAAAAGGCAATAAAATAGAGCATATTGGGCTGTTACCGTTCTCTCCTGGGCACTATGCAGCAGGTATCAAAATACAGGGGGAAGGACCATTCAGCTTGCGCTTAATGGCGGCAGAGGATACAGAGCGGGTGGTGGAAGTGGCAATTCCTGCGAGTCGGGCGGTTGAGCGAGAAGTGACTGTTATCAGCGAATTGGGTAATGAATTGTTGTTTTCAATGATGCCGGAAGCCGACGCGCTGCCGGTGCGGGGGGGGTATTTAAGCGAGGGGGATTTAATTGGTACGCCCCTGACTGTAGAATCAATCATCACCGACCATCGTTTGATGCAAGTCAAAGCCAATATAGAATCGCTGGTTTTGGTGATTTTAGATTTGACGACTGGCGATTATAGTGTACAGGATGTGGGGAATGTTAGCGTTGGTAACAATATCACGGTCAAAACAGAGAGCTCTTTTTGTATGGTCTTTGTCGGTGGCTTCGTGAATGGACAAGCTTTTGAAGCTTATACCACTTATGTTAAATCAAGCCCATTTTTGTTATCCGTCGAGGCACCTAAAGTCATTTTACCACGCGAAGATTTAGTCGTGCGCTTGAGATGTGGTGGCTTGAAGGATAAAAAAAATCCGGTTTTATTGTGTGTCAGCGATGAGCGTTTGATAGCAGGTGAGAAACCAGCGGTGAGTTTGGGAACTGCCGCAAAGCGTGCTATTGATGTGGCGACTGAAGGTATGGATGAACGCGCATTTTCAACATTGAGTCAATTTGAAGAAATCCGATTTCCTCGCTATGAGGAAGAGAGCTTATCCTTCGAGGATGAGTTGGATCTGCTAGAGGAGGATTTTTTGTTAGGTGATGAGGAGAATGCGGTTGATGATTTGACGTTAGAGACAGAGCAGTCTAGGAGTGAAGCGGCGGACGATTTGTCTTTAGTGGAAGAATTAGCGTTGCTGGATAATGATTTCTCAAACGATAAAAAACCAGAATCTCTTCTGGCTCAGAAAACGTCATTCAAAAAAGATTCGCCACGCACTGAATTTCCAGAAGTCTTATTCTATGATATTATCCATGTCACTGAAATGAAGGATGTTGTTATTCCATTAAGCGATTCTTTGGGTAGCTTCACTGTTGAAAGTTTCGCCATGATTGAAGGTGATTGGATACAAAATCAAACGACGGTTGTTGTTGATAAGCCGGTGCGGGTAGAGTTAGAAATGCCGCCGATTGTCCACTTTAAGGATAAAGTGATTGGTCGTCTTCGTGCCATCACCACTTCCGGCAAAGCTAATATTACTTTGACACAGAATGGCAAAACCGTTGCGTTATGCAATGGAAAATCCATTACTGCTCTCAGCATTCATACGCCCACGACATTAGAATTTTATGTTAAATCAGGTATTTATATAGCAACCGTTGAAGAGAGTTTGACGGGTGAAACTGATTCTATTGAGCTTGTCGTTGATGAGCCAAGCAAATTTAAATCTTATGCTAAAGAATTGGGCTTATTATTTTCTGCTGATTCCATTAAACGTGCTGACTCATTAAGTCTGCGTGTACTCCCCAATATTGATATTTCCTTTGAGAGTTTGCTGACAGCGACTGCTAATTATGCTCATTTGTGCTGTGAACAAACAGCCGCTAAAATTTTAGCCGCAACATTTATGTATCTCACCGCGAAAAATGAAGGCCAGCGTAACAGTGCTGAAGAAATTATATTAGCGGGCATTGCCCGTGAACAAAAAATGATACGTCCGAAACAGGGCTTTGCCATGTATCCTAATGATATTGAGATCAATGAATATTATAGCGAACTGACGGTACGTTATCTTTGGAAATTGGAAGAATTAGATGCCATTCCAGATTTGTCTAATAATTTGCGTCAAGCTATGCGTGAAGGCGTTTCGATGGCGGATAATGTTGCCCAAGCTCATGATATGCAGCGCGTCCCTAGCGAAGTCCAGAACATTGAGGATATTTACACGCTTGCCGTGCTTTGGGAAGATAATCATGCGGTAGGGCGTGAATTGATTGAAAATTTAATAGATTTTTCCGGTTCAGAACCCTGTTTAAAGGTCCCTCAACACGCTGTTGTTGATCGCCAAAGTTTGGCTTATGCTGCGGCTAGTTTGATTGTGATGGGGGACTTCAAAAACGGGATAAAATTGGCGAATCAGGTGACACGCCAGTTGAATGAGCAAGGTAGGCTTTATTCAACGGAAGATTCTGTTGCCGCTATCGCTTTATTGAGTCAATTGAGAAAATCTGGTCTTGTCACAAGTGAAGCCCGCTTAAAGGTTAACGGTGAAGAGATGATGGCGATAGAGGCGGCGCTGTTGAATGTTCCGATTGAGTCCATTGAGGTGTTAAGTGGCGTTGCGGCTGTCGAGGTGACACGCCTCTATGAAGAGGATTGGACGCGCTTTGCTGACAATTTCCCGATCAGTATTCGTTTTGTAAATGCTAATAATAGTGAAATCCAGCAGGTGAGGGCGGGCGAGTGCATCGAATTAATCATATCGCTGCCAAGGGGTTATCAAACCGGTGATATGGTTCATGTCGCTTTACCACCCTGTTTGTCTTGGATTCGGGGTGAGGTTAAGTTGTTTAGCTTAGATTTTGAAGGTGAGGAGGTGTTGCGGATACCGTTGCTTGTCACTTCTCAGATTGAGGGGCAAGAGCATTTTGCTGTTTGTGTCCGTAATATGTTTCGAGAGGAGCGGGCGAGTAGTCGTACTTTGTTTATTAAATAAATGAACTTATTTGTGAAAGAACAAGGCGAAGGTAAGCCTTTAATATTATTACATGGTTTTGGTTTTAATGGCGAAATTTGGAACGATATTGCCGTGAGACTTGCCCAAAATTGGCATGTTTATCAAGTGGATTTACCCGGACATGGGCGTAGTGCCATGTGTGAATATAGTTTGCCCATTCTCATGGAAAAGTTAGCCGTTGCTTTGCCTCAAGAGGCGGTATGGGTAGGCTGGTCAATGGGGGGCTTGTTGGCGATGGCGATGGCGAGATGGCATCCGGTGCGTGCTTTGGTGTTGGTCAGTTCTTCGCCCCGTTTTGTCAGGGCCGAAGATTGGCCATACGCTATGACGTCTGCTGTTTTACAGTTGTTTGCTGATCAGGTACAAAGTGATACTTTGGGCACTTTGCAGCGTTTTTTGGCGTTGCAAGTCAAAGGGGGAGAGGATGCCCGTCCGCAACTCCGTGCCCTTAAAACACTTTTAAAAGAAACGCCGAGTCCCCAAGCTGAGGCGTTACAAGGGGGCTTGCATTTGTTACAAAATACGGATTTACGTTCTGAATTATCGCTGATTGGTTGTCCCGCTTTATTATGTTTAGGGGAACGCGATATGCTTGTCCCAGCGGCTATGGGAAAAGTTTGTCAACAGTGGTGGCCAAATTTGCAAACAGTTTGCATTAAAGGAGCGGCACATGTTCCGTTTTTGTCTCATCCTCAAATTTTTATAGAGTTATTAGAAGGTTTTTTGAATGAATTCACCTGAGTATTTGGATAAACGTCAAGTTTCTCAATCTTTTGGGCGCGTCGCTGCTCGTTATGAGCAGTGGGCTAGTTTACAAAAAATGGTTGGAGAGGATTTGCTTGAGCGTTTGCAATGGTTGAAATTGGTGCCGCAACAGATTTTAGATGTGGGTGCGGGCGTGGGTCGTTTGAGCCGTGCTTTGAGTAAACAGTATAAACAGGCGCATGTGTATAGCGTTGATATTGCATTAGAAATGGTGAAATTGGGGCATTTAGATGCGCCAAGGTGGTTTTCTAAACAACATTTTGTTTGTGCCGATGGGGCTCATTTACCTTTTGCTGATGATAGTGTCGATTTGTTGGTTTCTAATCTGATGTTGCAATGGTGTAATGATATTCAGGTTGTTTTTGCGGAATTTGCGCGGGTGCTAAAACCTGAAGGTGCGTTATTTTTTTCGACTTTTGGTCCTGATACTTTAAAGGAATTACGTGAGAGTTGGGCAAGTGTGGATAATGCGAGTCATGTGAATCGTTTTCTGGATATGCACAATTATGGGGATGCTTTGTTACAGGCTGGTTTGAGTAATCCTGTGATGGATGTGGATAGGTTTCAGTTCACTTATAGTGATGCTAAACAGTTAATGAGGGAATTAAAGCATATCGGCGCACATAATTTGACAGCGGGACGTTCACGTAGTTTGACTGGAAAGGGGAAATTTCAGGCGATGTTGGGGGCTTATGAAGAATATCGCTCAGCCGATGGGTTGTTGCCAGCGACTTATGAGGTGGTGTATGGACATGCGTGGGGTAAAAAACCGCTTTCTGTGGCGATACCGATTTCTCAAATTGGACGTCCAAGATAAATCTTGGACTCCTATATTCCGGTGGAGAACGCCGCATGAGCTTTTTATCTGAACTCAAGTTTTCTGAACAAAAAACGGACTATGAACCTCTCGGCTATTTACAGAATCCTTTTCGAGGAAAAGTGTGTCCTGAAATCTATGTTGAGCGTCCAGAATTAGAGCCACTCCGTCAACATTTGTTAGGTTTTTTATCAGACGAGAAAAAAACGGGCGGTTTTTGGGCGATGGAAGGCGCACGCGGTCTGGGTAAAAGCAACTTTCTGCAACATTTGGATTGGGAACTACAGAAAGCTCAACAGAGTGGCAATTTAAAATATACCGTGCATCAATATATCCCAAGTCAATTGATTGCACCACAGCAACTCATTGAAAAAATTATTCAAGCTATTGGTGAAGAGCTTTTCTACGAGTTATTGAAAAACAAGCCAACATTACCAGCTTCTACAAAGGGTACTGATTTAGCACGTTTTTTTAAGATAATTTCCCGTGACTTTCAAAAACAACAAAGCTTATTTGATGATGCTAAAAAAAATTTAAATGAAGTTCCCAATTTAGAAGAATCGACTCGATTTTTGATGCGTTGGATGAGCGGTCATCAAACTTATACGCATGAAAGGAAAAAGTATAATCTTTGGTCCACAGAACGTATGCCGCCAGCCGTTGCATTTCCTTATCTTAGGACAATTATTGAGTGCTTAGACTCTCTCGGGCTAGTCAAGAGGCTTATACTTTTACTTGATGAGTTTGAAGATGTACAGTCACTCAAACTGCCAGCAAAATCAGAGTATATACAAGCTTTGAAGGGATTAATCAATAGTTTTAATTGGAGAGGGCTTTTTGTTATTATTGCTGGACAGGAAGGGAGTTTTAGCACGATTGGGGGGCAATATCCTTCACTTTCGGATAGGTGGCAATTGGCTGGTCTTTTGCCAATTCGTTCAGCCACGGAGGCGGTCAAATTGGCGAGAGCTTATATGGTATCGGCTCATCAGGCGTATCTGCAAGTTGAGCATAATCAAAAAATAGAACCATTATCGCCATCTGATGTAGAGATAAAAGCACTCTATGGGGATATTGTTTCTCCAGAGAGTGGACGTGTTTCTCAGCGGGATATATTAGATAAGCTTTATCAATGGGTTGAAAAGCGTTGCCATTCAATAGATTAGTAAACAGTGCAAGGTACGCTTTGCACTCCTAAGAAAATATTCCTCGTTCCTTTGCCTCAGCACTCACTTAGACATAAGTTTTAAACTAATTGATTTAATTGCTTTAATCATTAAACGCGCTAAAGGGCAACCACAAGGGATTGCCCCTACAAACGAAGAACCGGCGTAAACCGTCGGATTCTGTAGGGGCAATCCTTTATGGTTGCCCTTGTGTATAAGAGAGTGTGCTTCGCTAAGGGAACGAGGAAATGTTTTATTCGTTGTCAAGCATTCGTTGTACTCACATAACAAATTTGAGGAAAAAATTAATGGAATCTATCACCCAAACACTAAGCCATGATCATTCGCGTTGTGATAAGCTCTTTGCTCAGGCAGAGGCGAGTGTGGCTCAAAAGCAATGGGAGCGTTCCGCTACCGATTTTGCCGATTTTAGAGCCGCTATGGAGCGACATTTTTCAATGGAAGAACAAGTCTTGTTTCCCACCTTTGAGGCTCGCACCGGTCAAATGGGTGGTCCTACGCAAGTCATGCGGATGGAACATGAACAAATGCGTTCAGTTTTTGCTGAAATGCAAGAGTCCGTCAATGAGAAAAACAGTGAACAGTATTTGGGTTTGTCTGAAACTTTGTTGATTTTGATGCAGCAGCACAATGCCAAAGAGGAGCAAATGTTGTATCCAATGACTGATCAAGTGTTAAGTCATGAGGTGCCCTCTGTTATTGAACAAATGGGAAGTCTATGACGATGAAACAGGTTTTAGATGTCAGTCAATTGGAACCCTGTGAGCCTTTGGAGCGTATTTTGTCGACTATTCCAACTTTGCAAGCCGGCGAATATTTGCAGGTATTGCACCGTATGGAGCCTCATCCCCTTTATGCTATTTTGACACGAGAGGGTTTTGTCTGGTTGACTCAACAAGGACGGGATGTGCCCGTTGAAATCTACATTTGGCGCAGTACAGATAGCCAAGCGGAGGCGGCGGCTCGCGCCGATGTTGCCATAATATGAATGCCGCCCTTCTTTCCTTAGAACAGACTCCGCCGTTATCTGTGCCATTCCGTTTTTTTCTGACGGCGCCCTTATTTGGGATTTTAGGCGGCTTGTTTTTGCTTTACGATGGTTCTCTGGTTTTCAATAATCGCTGGCATCCAGACAGTCTTGCAATGGTTCATCTGTTCACGCTAGGTTTTATTACTATGGTGATGTTTGGCGCAATATTGCAATTATTGCCTGTACTCATGGTTTCTCCGGTACCGCGCCCGGTTTTAGTCAGCACGGTACTTCATATTTTGCTCACGTTGGGTACTTTGAGTTTGGTGCTTGCCTTTGTCAGCGGACAAGCATGGCTGATGCTTTGTGCTGTGGTATTGTTAGGATTGAGTTTTGTGCTTTTTATCAGTATCGTGGCATATTGTTTGATACGGATCAAAACACGAAATGCTATTTTCACCGCGATGGGTTTGGCACTGAGCGGGTTGCTAGTGACTGTAGTGTTAGGGATTGGACTGGCAATGTTTTTGGGCTTAGTTATCACATTGCCCTTGCCTCTTGTCTTAACTGATCTGCATTTAACGTGGGGATTAGTCGGTTGGATCGCATTATTGGTTATGAGTGTAGCCTATCAAGTGGTGCCCATGTTTCAGATTACGCCAGAATATCCGCCTACGCTGACACGCTGGCTTATCCCATTGATATTTATTATTTTGTTAGTGTGGACACCGCTTTATATCTTAGCGAATCTGAACAAAATCCCAGTGTTTGTGCCACAATTGTTGATAGGTTTAATGGGTGTAGGCTTAAGTGTGTTTGCTATAGTGACACTTAACATCCAAGCCCGTCGTTTGCGAAAATTGCCGGATGTCACTCTCAACTACTGGCGAGTGGGCATGGTTGGCTTGTTGTTAAGTGTTATATTGGCAGTGCTTTCTTTAAGCCCTGTTTTTTTAGTGGTATTATTTATTGGGGGGTTTGTATTACCCGTTATCCAAGGTATGTTGTATAAAATTACCCCGTTTTTGGTATGGCTCCATTTGCAAAACCAACGAGTGAACCTCGGCATTAAAATTCCAAATATGAAGCAAGTTATATCTGATCGGCAAGCCCGTCGTCAGTTTTGGGTTTATCTGGTTGCGCTTGGGCTTTTAATGGGGGCTGTGTTGGGACCATTTTATGTTAGTTATGCTGCCGGTATTGCACTGATTTGTTCGTTTTTGTTGTTGGCTTATGATCTTTATAGTGCGTTGCGGCTTTATAAGTCGGTGAGCCGGAAAATCATGGCAAGCCGATAAATATAGTGCTCTGTCAATGTTGTTTTGTAGGGTGCGTCCTACGCACCCTGACGCTCAATGCGGTGCGTAGGACGCACCCTACATTACCCATAAAAACAACCTTGACGATGTACTAGTGCTACTAAATGATTTGTAAATTTAAAAATCCTATTTCTTCAAGAAATAGGATTTTTTTATGGTTATTCCACTGTCACCGACTTAGCCAAATTTCTAGGCTGATCAACATCCGTCCCTTTAATCAGTGCCACATGATAAGCTAATAACTGCAAAGGAATCGTATAAACCATCGGCGAAATCACTTCATCAACTTCCCCTAATTCAATCACTTGAATATAATCAGAGGCTGGCATGACAGCGCGTTTATTCGCAAAAATAATCAATTGTCCACCTCTCGCGTGGACTTCTTGCAAATTCGATTTCAGTTTCTCCTGTAAAGCATCATTTGGTGCGACCGCAATCACTGGCATTTCAGCATCTACTAAAGCAAGTGGACCATGTTTAAGTTCACCCGCCGGATAAGCTTCAGCGTGAATGTAAGAAATTTCTTTCAACTTCAACGCCCCTTCCATCGCTATCGGATAATGTATGCCACGACCCAAAAATAAAGCATGTCGCTTGTCAGCAAATTGTTCCGCTAATTGCTCGATTGACGCATTCAATGTCAACACCCTTTCAATCTGTTTAGGCAAAGACAACATAGCAGTGACAATCTTATTTTCAACTTCGGCACTCATGCCACGACGGCGACCGAGTATCACTGTCAACATTAATAAAGAAAGTAATTGAGTCGTAAAAGCCTTAGTCGAGGCAACACCAATTTCAGGTCCCGCATGTGTCATTAAAACCAAATCAGACGCACGTACTAATGAACTTTCTGGCACATTACAAATAGCCAAACTAGGGCCAAAACCTAACTGCTTCGTCTCCTCCAAAGCCGCAAGCGTATCCGCCGTTTCACCAGACTGAGACAAAGTCACAACCAAAGCTTTTGGATTAGGCAAAGGTTGCCGATAGCGAAATTCACTGGCAATTTCAACCACACAAGGCAACTTTGCCAGCGTTTCAATCCAATAACGCGCCACCATAGCAGCATGATAACTGGTACCACAAGCGACAATATGTACCGCCTCAATCTTTTCAAACAAAGCCTGTGCCTTAGGACCAAAAGCGGCTTCGAGTACACGCCCATTATGAATACGCCCTTCTAGCGAATCTATGATAGCTTGAGGTTGCTCAAAAATTTCCTTGTGCATATAATGGCGGTATTCACCACGCTCAATCGCATCGGCTTGTAATTGGCTCAGATGCTCAGGACGTGTCACAGGATGACCTGATAAGTCGCTGATACTAAATTGATCGTGTTGAAGATCGACAATATCACCATCTTCTAAAAAAATCACCCGTTGAGTGACAGAAATCAAAGCGGCTACGTCGGATGCAATAAAATACTCGCCAATACCAAGCCCAATCACCAAAGGACTCCCGCGCCGTGCCGCCAAAACATGTCCAGGCTGAAGGGGGCTGATGAGTGCTATCGCATAAGTACCCTCAATCATTTGCAAGCTTGCTGAAAACGCGGCATATAAATCTTTACCTTGATTGAGATGATAATGAATTTGATGAGCTATCACTTCGGTATCGGTATCTGAACTAAATTCATAACCGTTTTGTTCTAAGTGTTCGCGTAAGAGTTGATGGTTCTCGATAATGCCATTATGTACAATCGCAACCGTGTCTTTGGAAAAATGAGGATGGGCATTTTCTTGAGTGGGCTTGCCATGTGTTGCCCAGCGCGTATGGGCAATACCAATCTGAGAAGATAAAGCACTGTCATTTAATTTAGTTTCTAATTCTGCGACTTTACCAGTGACGCGCTGGCGTTCTAATTGTTTGGTTGACTCATTAATAATAGCCACGCCTGCTGAATCGTAGCCACGATATTCGAGGCGTTTTAAACCTTCAATGAGAATAGGCACCACATCACGTTTTGCTATTGCACCGACGATTCCACACATATTGTTTATTGCTCCTTTTGGTTTTCAGTTAACATTTTATAACATTTTCCTAATTCCTTCGATAAAAACTCGAAAACTGTTTGATCTTTTATTCGTCAAATCCAAATGTGGTCCTATCTTTCTGGAACCGGCCACTTTTTGATACTTATCGTTTGTTAAATGTTTTAATTCTTTTGAGGGATAGTCTAAATAATCAGGTGAACGGTATTTTTGACTACCTTGATGTTTAGCCAGCCCAGAAATCTTTAGCCCAAGTTCTACCGCCTTTAAATCCGCTAAATACCAGCTTTCCAACTCTCTACAGACGATACGGACCAAACTGTCGGCTTTATTGGCCTTTTGACAGAGTTCAACCAGTTTCTGCTTAATAGTGTAACAATCCCCTGCATCCTGATCCCGTAACACAATAAACTGACTATTAGGTACACGATAAGCACGTATTTTTTTAACCAAATTCTTCTCTAAATCCTGTTTACCCTCAAATACGATACAACGATAACTGACCTCGGGTGCCAATCGGGGAAGCAAACCTTCTAACATTTCCTTTGCGGAAGGCTCCTCCAATAAAAAAACAATATGTTTCATTGAGGATCAACTCCATTAAAAAAACCTTGTTTCCACAAATACCCCATCTGATCGCCTTCTGCCATAAATGCCGCAATTTGTTCATCATCCCTGGCGCGTTTGAGTGTCGTGTATCCATCATTTTTAATGAGCCAGAAGATTTCATCCAATTCTAGCGCATTGAGAAAATCGGGAGAATGGGTTGAGATAAATACTTGTCCACCGCGATTGGCATACATACGAAATTCTTCAGCAAGCTCCCATAACAATTTGGGATAAAGTTGATTTTCAGGTTCTTCAACGCATAATAATGGGTGCTCCGAAGGTGAGTAAAGCAAAACCAGATAAGCAAACATTTTGATGGTACCGTCGGAGACATGCTGTGCTAAAAAAGGGTCTTTAAAATTAGCATCCTTAAATTTCAATAAAACTCGACCTTCTTCGGTGATTTTGGCGGCTACCGAGTTAATGCCGGGCACACGCTGTTTAAGTTTTTCTAAAATTTCATTAAAAATATTTGGGTCTCGTTCATATAATCGGTGTGTTACCAAAGACAGGTTTTCACCTTCACGGGATAAATGTTCGGCATATCCGTTTTCTTGAACCTGTTTGGCACTATTGATATGAAAATCAGAAAAGTGCCAATTTTCAATCAACGAACCGAACTTCATGATAACCGGAAATTTCTGAAACTGTGCCAGTCCCTTGATGGCAAGAATATCCGGTCGCGCTAAGGTTTGCTCTTCCCTTTGATGTGTCACCACAAATCCTTGACCTCTCGAAAAATCAATAAAATGCCCGAATTTTTCCCGTTTAATTATTGGTGTCCCATTTTCCTCTTCAATAGAAAGAAAATAGGTAATAAGTGGTTTAAATGAGGATTCGCTAAATTTAATTTCAATTTCGATAGGACCATCAGAATTTCGGCTTTTGACTTCATGAAATCCGCCCCGCTTATTTAACGCTTTAGAGATATTGTCTTTGTAAGCATCTTTGAGAAAGCAAAAAACGTCAAAAAACGTTGATTTTCCCGCGCCATTGGCACCGACAATAACGCACAATTGGGGAATATCGCTTATCAGGGTATCTTTGAAGACTTTGAAATTTTTCAGTCGTATAGATTCAATTTTCATATTTTTTCTCCTAAGTACTTTCCGAAATCCTATTTTTTAATTTAAAATAAAAAATAGGATTTTTTTGATACATTCTAAACATTAGCCGGCAAAGTAAAATAAAAAGTACTCCCCTGACCAACTTGACTCTCTACCCCCACCTGTCCGCCACTTTTTTCAACTATCCGTTGCACAATGGACAAACCAAGCCCATGTCCCTCAACACGCGACTGACCGATACGACTAAAAGGTACAAACAAACGACTTTGCTGCTCAGGCGTGAGCCCTTGTCCATTATCATGCACCCAAAAACGAATATAACCGTTTGCATCAGGAGAGACTCCCAATTTCAAAAGTGGTGGAGAGCCCCCATATTTTAAACCATTACTAATATAATTAGTCCAAACTTCTTCAATCCAAGGCGCATAACCTCGCGCTATCAACCAATCAGAGGGCATGATAATATTGGCCTCATATTGTCGCATCATATAACTCAAACGTTGTTGCACATGACTCACGATTTTGCCCATATTCAACGGTGCCATAGCCACATCGAGGTGGCGTGAACTCGCTAATAATAGTAAAGCATCAATAATATTGACCATTTTGCTGCCAGATTTTTTAACATTTTGTAAAACTTCCAACACTTCCGAGTCTAACTCAGGGCTAAAATCTTCCAAAATGTAATCCAGATAACCATTAATTGAAGTTAATGGATTTTTCAGATCGTGGGCGACAGTATGACCAAAGGCTTCCAATTCATCATTTTGTTGCTGTAATTCAATATTTTTATTTTCTAATTCTGTTTGTAACTTTCTTAACTTCAAATGCGCGTTAATGCGGGCTAAAACTTCTTCTTGCTGGACCGGTTTAGCGATATAATCAACCGCACCCAGTTCAAAACCTTTTACCTTATCTACCGTTTCTGTGCGGGCGGTCATAAAAATAACAGGAATATCACGAGTTTTTTCGTTAGCTTTCAAGCGACTGCATGTTTCAAAACCATCCATTGTGGGCATCATCACATCGAGCAAAATGATGTCTGGTTGGACGCGATCCACCCTAATGAGCACCTCAGAACCATTTTGAGCCACCAGTACTTTAAAGTTGAGTGAACGTAAATAGGTAAAAAGCATTTTTAAATTAGTAGCCTTATCATCTACAATCAGTAGCATACCAGAATGACTCATGTTGAATCCTTTTTATTTGACTATACTAAAAAATATTCAATTTCTTCAGTAAGTTGTGTTATCTCAAACGCATCCGCTAAGCGTCGAAATTCAGCAACAATCGGTGCGAATTGCTTATCCATTTGTTCCAATTGGTCAAGCTCTTCAACAATGCCTTCCACATCACCCATCATAGCCAAATCGTATAATGTTTGAACGATATCCGCTGGTGGTGGAATAAGATCATGCTGTTCTGTTGTTTCTGCACTCTTTTCTTTATTTGATTCCATCTCTTCGTAGTGCCATTCAAAATTTAAATGTACGCGCATTTTTTCCAATAAAACATCATTTTGTAATGGTTTAGCGAGAAAATCGTTACAACCCGCCTCCAAACTGGCTTGACGATGCCGCTTAAAGGCACTGGCTGAAATGGCAATGATCAGCACATTTTTTAGATCGGGAAGCAGACGTATTGCTCGCGTGGCATCAAGACCATCCATCACAGGCATAATGATATCCATTAAAATGACATCGGGTGATATAGCTTGTGCTTTTTCAATGCCTTCTTGACCATTTGTCGCTTCGTACACTTCAAAACCCAAGGGCGATAATAAATTGACTAACATCAAGCGATTCAGCTTACTGTCATCTACAATCAAAATTTTGCGCGTTTTTCCTTTAACGCCGATGATATGCCGTTCTGGCGCTTGCTTGAGAGGTGCCCACTCATCCGCTTGGGGCAGTGTGATATCAAACCAGAACAAGCTGCCCTTGCCAAGGATACTCTTGACTCCGAGATTGCCCCCCATCATTTCTACAAATTTTTTACTAATAGATAAACCCAGTCCAGTCCCTTCGAGATGCTGTTGATTGCCAACCTGCCGGAAGGGCATAAAAATCGTTTTCAATTGCTCCTTTGCAATTCCCGGGCCAGTATCTATAATTTGAAAACGAATTTGTTTATTTTTTTCTTGAGAAGGGGTAGAACCGACTTTAAAAGTCACTCCGCCTTTTTGGGTAAACTTGACAGCGTTGCCAAGCAAATTGACGAGCACCTGACGCAATCGGGTCTCATCGCCTGTGACACTCATGGGCAAGGGAGACGTGGCAGTGTATGTAAAATAAACCTGTTTTTGCATGGCGCGAATTTGAACGATGTCATTAATGACCTTTATAAATTCAGGAAATTGAAAATGTTGTTGCTGCAATTCCATTTTTCCGGCTTCAATTTTGGACAAATCCAAAATGTCATTAATCAAGGTCAGTAAATGTTCACCAGATTGTTCAATGGTATGAACAGCATCTCTTTGTTGATGATTCAGGCTTTTATCACGCTTGAGAATTTGGGCAAAACCTAAAATGCCATTGAGCGGCGTCCTCAGTTCGTGGCTCATGTTTGCTAAAAAGTAACTCTTGGCTTGGTTCGCCGCTTCTGCCGTATCTTTAGCCACTTTCGATTTTCTAGCTGCCCTCAAAACCGCTTCATTTCGTTTTTGCTGGGTAATGTCCTCCATCATACAAATAATATGTTCCTCGTTCAAGCGAGAAAGGGCGATGCTACACCATCGGTCACTCCCATCTTTAGCTTTATAATGCCTTTCTACCTTAACCACGCTATTCTTGCTATTCTTTAAATGCGGAATTTCGGATAAGATCATTTGATGGACTTGCTGATCAGAGTCGTCCAGTATTTTCTGCAAGCTGGGATTGATGCTGATGAATTTGCCTTGATGATTGAGGATGCTGATGCCCCAGGGGGCATTTTCAAATAGAGTGCGAAAACGGCCTTCTGCTTGTCGACGCTGCGTGATATCTTGGAAAGAAATCACAATACCAGTCTCTTTGTTCCGTTTACCGATCAGACTGGCAGAAAGTTGCATAATGACTTTGGAACCGTCTGGTTTACGGGTATTCAATTCTCCTTGCCAAGCACCTTCCGGCAATAACTGGGAAAGTATTTCTCGTACCTCTGCTCCCCATAAAGTAAATAAGTTTTTGTTATGATAAAGTTCGCTACGATTTTGATAGCCCCACATTTTAACAAAGGCAGGATTAACATAAGTGATTTCACCAGAAATATCGGTGATCATAAAACCATTGAAAGCGGATTCTATCGCATCGTTCCGTTCCGTCAAGGCTTGTGTGCGTTCATCTACCTGACGCTGGAGAGAGTTTGCTAATGTACGCCATTCATCCTTAGAATATTTTTCACCGATAGTGATATAATGTTTAAACAGTTGCATCAGTTTGCTCATCTGATGATGGACAAGGAATGCTATTATTATAGTCAGCACGATGACGATACAGCTACCAAATAAAACTTGGTGATGAACGAATTGCGCCGCCTTGGCATCAATTGTCTTGTAAGTGCCGACTGCCCCTAAGATGAAAAAATGCTCTGGATTAAAGGGAGCGTAATAAAGAGGCTGGAATACCAACCAGCTTGCTTGTTCAGGTAAATTAAAATGCTGAAAAGTATCTTCAAGCGGTGCGTCAAAATCAAAATTGATGTTAGGAAAGTCATCTTGAAGATTGGCAGGGTTTGCAAAACGCTTACTTGGATGAAAAAGAAAATCTCCTTTCTGGTTGGCAATAAAATAATGAATATCAGGCGGCGCTTCAGTCAAAAATTGAGTGAGCGTTTCAAAATTGATCTTGATGACCAAGGCACCAAAAATTTCGTTATCATTCGTAAAAAGCGGCACCGCCGCCCGAAGCCCATTCGCATCAGAAAAGTAATACTGCCCTGCTTGCAATTTGAGGACTTGTTGGAAAAAAGCCTGGTCTTCCCATTGCTGTAATTGTTCATCAGGTACGATGAATATTTTCTCAGCTCGGCGCGTAACGATCATAATTTCGTGGCCGGGCTTACCAATGAGAGTTATTTGCTCGTAGGCAGGCTGTTGAGCTAGTATCGTTTTGAGACGCTCTTTCTTTCTGGAATTTTCGGCTAAAAATATAATATCTTGTTGTATTTTAGACAATTTATCTGATAATAGCATACGTTCCCGCAGCATCTGGTTACGCACATTTTGCAGAGCTTGTTGCTGCAATAGAGGGCGGGTATCACCTAACCAAAGCATACCAATGACACCAAAGCTCGCAATGACAAGCGTTAACAAGGCGATTTGAGTAGGAAAATTTAATTTCATCCCAACCATTCTCCCAAATTTTTTAATGCGGAATGGCGAGTCAAATCAACATGCAAAGGCGTTATTGAAACCATTTTTTGATTAATAATATAAAAATCTGTACCTGGTCCGGCATCTTGTTCTGGCCCAGCGGGGCCTATCCAATAAACGGGATGACCATGCGGATCGGTGCTTTTAATCGCTGGCTCTGCGCGGTGACGGCTACCCAAACGGCAGGCTTGTATCCCTTTCAATTCATCCCAAGGACAATCAGGCACGTTGATATTTAAAATGCTATCAACGGGCAAGGGCAATTTATCAGCTTGTAAACGTGCCAAAAGGGTTTCTACCATAAGGGCGGCGGTTTGATAATGTTGAGGATTAAAACTGGCCAATGAAACCGCCATCGCTGGTAGCCCTAAAAAACGGCCCTCCATGGCAGCCGCAACGGTGCCAGAGTAAATGACATCATCGCCTAAATTCGCTCCGGCATTGATGCCTGATACAACAATATCAGGTAGCGTATCAAGTAAACCGGTGATCGCTAAATGTACACAATCGGTGGGTGTGCCATTAACATAAAAAAAGCCATTCTCAGCCCGTCTGACGCGAAGGGGATACTCTAAGGTGAGAGAATTACTGGCACCACTGCGATTACGATCTGGCGCAACCACAGTGACATCGGCCATTTTTTGTAAGGTTTCGACTAAACATAAAATGCCAGGGGCTTGATAACCATCGTCGTTACTAACTAAAATTTTCATGATATTTTTACGCTATTCAGATAAATATTTTGGTCCGGAGTCCAAGATTTATCTTGGACACCTTATTTTAGGCCTGTATTACATCTCGTCCATCTTTCAAAGCCTCGGTCCAACCATTAATAAGGTTGGCACATTTGCGGAGATATTTACCATAATTTTCACTCCAGTCTTCTAAGCCTTGGATGAGATTATCATTGGCGGGATCACCTACCATCAGTCTGACCTTTGTTAACACTTGTTGTAACAACACGATATCTAAGGCATCCCATGCGTTATTCATGTTTAGCTCTTCTAAATTGTTCAAACAACGTTTTAAGGAGTCAGCAGCCCGTAAGGAAAACATCGCATTTTTATACTTGAGCAGAGCGTCTAATTCCTCGATTGACATGATTTGTTGTTCGTCTAGCTTAAGTTCAGCTCGAACTAAGGTGGCTCTGGGTTCTAAAGTCAAATCTACGATGGAGGCGCGATCTAAAACTCGGGGCGACAATGATAAGGTTGTATGATCATTATTGACAGTGGCAACAAAACGGAGGGCAGGGGAGACAAACACTTTGCTAGCGGCACTTGTCACGCCACGGATACTTTTACCGCCGAGTTCAATGATACGCAGTTTGTCTTGATCATCAGGATATTGTGAACGTACCAAAATATCACCAAACCAATATTCGGGTTGACTGAGGTTAAATTCTTCAAAAATCACCATGTAGGTGCGTTTGTCATTTTTTCGCCATGCCGCATCGGCTTTAGATAAAAACTTTGTAAAATCAGTCGGTTCAAACTCATTACTGATAGGATTAACATAGCCTAATAAATCTTCACGACTACGCCATGTCGAACCCACTGGGACAATCAACTTGCGTTCTGAATCGTCAAGCAAATCAATCGCTAATGTGCTTTTACCCACACCCGGATGGCCTGTGAGAATGAGAATATTTCTAGTCAGCGAAACGGCCATCACAGCATCTAAAACTTCTTTGCTATAACACTTTTTGATTTTTTCTTTAGCACTTTCTTTTTCCAACAACGGATAAATTACTACCCCATTTTTCGCTGGTTTAGCGGGTGTTGCCACCGATTGTGTGGTTTTTTTAACATCCAAGTTTTTTAGACTATCAACAAAGGGGCTTCTTGTAAGCACAGAAGAGGTCGTTCGACTGCTATAGGTACGCACCATATTTTGTTCTATCCGCTGTGCATTTTCCCGAGCAAGCTCAAACCATTCATGCAAATGGGCATGGAAATATTCAAATCGCTCGACATCTTTGGGATTATGCCAATTAGGGTGAGGGCTGCGGGCTTGTTCGGCGGCTTTTTCAAACATATTTTCCACCGCGACGCGATTGACTTCTTTGAGATAAACCCCACCTATGATACTTTTGTAGTACACAGTTAAGATATAGGGTTGCTGAAAGCGCGTCCATCCATCTTGATAGGGTTCGATTTTCCACAATGTTTTAAATTCATTAATTTTTTGTGGAGAAACACTACGCACACGATAGGCACCAAAAACATAATCTTTGGGTCTGGTATTGATGTCACTGATGCCACGGGGTTCTTGAAAACGTTTACCCCAAAATAGTAGAATTTGATTATTCAAGGCTTCAGGATATGGCTCAAGCAGCCAGCCGATACCTAAATCATCGATCAGGCAATAGGGATTACCTTCTTCAAAAATATGGATATGGTAGCAACGTGGATCGCCTTGTTGGCAATAGTCGGTACGAAATTGTTGTTTTGCCGAACAATTCCAAGTTTCGGCATTTTTACAAATGCTCCCATCCCAGCCTCGACGGTGAGAGTTAATCGTGCAACCTAAAGCGTTGCCAATGGTAATAAAACTCATAATATTAGTAGTTCCTTAAGTGAGTGTCAATAAAAAGACTAGACGTTGAGGTGTGCTTGTTGATAGTATTAAGCCAAACTCAATGAGTGCTTTAAGCTTATCAAAAAACTGACAAGGATTGTGAAGTTGTTTAGCTTAAAGCTCGCTTGTTTTTGAAATATATTAAGAATTTATATTGCTTAATCAATATCATTAAATCTATTTAGGCTTTGAACATTAAAGTTATGCACAAAAGTGATAAAAAATGTTATGATTGAAAAAAAAATTCCCAAGCAAGGGAAATTTTTTTTTGATAGAATTCAGTTATCAGCCATTCTTATAATTGGACTGATAACTGATAAAACCGAGTACTCTTGAAAAAGGCGATGAAATATATAAACGAATGCTAATCAATATATTAAATTTTTATATATTTAGTCGTATTGATTTATTAGCATTTACTAATATATACTCGTTTTCGACTTTCTATAGAGTCTCATTTATTTATTTACTTAACTAATGATAGGAGATAGTCTGTTGAAAAATATTATTAAGATCACTGCCATTATTGGAATGTTATCGTGCATGGGCTTGGCACAGGCGCAAGCAGAGTTATTTTCGGATGCTTGGATGAAAGCCTTTATGGAGGAATGGAATAAAGAAACAGCGGCGATCGTCGAGCCACTTGCTAACCTTGATAATCCTTTTACTGCCAACATTGCCTATGGCATTTATGGTGACGATCAACCGAAAGGCGTTTTGATTGTCGAAAAGGGCAAGGTTGTGAGTGCGGGTACCTATAATGGTGAAACCCTGAAATGGGATTTACGCGCAAAACCAGAGAGCTGGGACAAATGGCTCAAGGCGGGTAAGGTAGGCAAGCTCGATATGGCAAAACCCGCGATGTGGGGTGGTCTAGGATTTGAGGTTGGCAACTATAGTGCCATGATGAAAGACCCAAGTATGATGGGGCCTTTTATGAAAAGTTTTGAGGTTATGAGCCGTGTCAATGTTGAATAGCACTGATACCTGCTAAAGTTTTTTTCAAAAAAGCTGGGTTTCTTTGGTAGGAGTCCAAAAGTCTAAATAAGTTAATTAAGGGGGTTGTTGTACCTTTGGGGTATAACAAGCCCCTTTTTAGGTGGAGAATTAAAAGCATGTTAAAAAAAATGGTTATGGTTAAAATCGCTGCCGTGGTTGGGATTATCTCTAGCATGGGCACAGTGGCAGCAGAGACTTATTATGAAGTGCGTGCTCACGATCTTAGCCCCCCCGTCACTTTAAGCGGTACCGTGATACCTGAAAAAGAGATCACTTTATCCGCTCAATTACCTGGACGAGTGAAGACTATTGCCGGCGAAGAAGGTGAGCAATTTGCCGAAAAGACCGTGTTAGTCGCTTTAGACGATAGGGAATTGTTGGCGAAACGGCGTTCGGCTGTCGCTGCGTGGCGGAGAGCAGATGCTGCACTGCGTAATGCCCGTATGCAATATGAGCGTGAATTGCGCTCGCCTGATTCACCTGACAAAGCACCAGGCGGTATGGGACTTCCGCATCTGTTCGACCAAATTCTTACCAAACCGCTCAGTGGCTTGATGGGACAAAGCGACGAAGGGCTTGACCGTCGTACTCAACTGCATGGTTATGGAACCAAGATTGAACAGGCACAGAGTGGCTTAATCCAAGCCAAATCTCAAATTGATCAAATTGACTCCAAAATACGAGATGCTCGGGGTATCGCACCGTTTGAAGGGGTTATCATCAAAAAAATGGTAGAAGTGGGTGATACCGTGCAACCTGGTCAACCTTTGTTGCAGTTTGCTGACACTCGGCGTCTGCAAATTGAAGTGGACGTGCCTGCCCGTTTAGTGCGCGGATTAAAAGTTGGCAAACAAGTTGCTGCCAAATTGGATGTACTTGACGAGCCTGTGATTGTGACAGTCGCACAGATATTTCCCGTCGCTGATTCGCAACGTCACACCGTTAAAGTCAAGTTTGACCTGTCTATAGATAGAGAGAGCGAAGACGGTCGATATGTCGGTCCAGGGCAATATGCCCAAGTCGATGTGCCAGATGTCAAAGCCGGTAAACAAGAGTTACTCTTGATTCCCAAAGCGGCGGTGATTCAGCGTGGTAGTTTGCCAGGGGTTTGCGTTTTAAATGATGATAATAAATATGAATTGCGCTTGGTACGGCTTGGCAGTGCAATTAATCCTGCACTTATCACCTCACTCGATCCCAGTATTGGTGATTACGTGAGTGTTCTGAGCGGGTTGAAGGAAGGCGATCAGGTTGTGGTCAGTCAAAATTCAAGAAAAACGCCCTGTTAGCAATACCCCCCCCACACTCATTATTTACTTACTTTTCACTTGTAACGAACACTCTTAAAAATCTACATGACTGAGCAATATACTGATCCACCAGATTTAGGTCTAGCGGGGAAGACGGCGAACGCTTTTATTCATTCGCCTTTATCACCATTATTCTTCTTTGCTATGTTATTAATGGGCATTATGGGCATCATATTGACGCCCCGTCAAGAAGATCCGCAAATTTCTGTGCCCATGGCGGATATTTTTATTCAATATCCCGGCGCCTCCGCAGAACAAGTCACCAGTTTGGCCATTAATCCGCTGCAACGTATTCTGAGTGAAATTCCTGATGTCAAACATGTGTATTCGGCATCGGAACGGGGACAAGGCATGGTGACTGTCCAGTTTAAAGTAGGCGAGGAATTAGAAAATTCTATTTTTAAAGTCTATGACAAATTACAGTCCAATATGGATAAAATCCCGCCCGGTGTTAGACAGCCTTTGGTCAAACCGAAAGGGATTGATGATGTACCCGTCGTGACTTTAACTTTATGGTCTGATAACTTGGATGATGGTGCTTTACGCACATTGTCTTTTGAAGTAATGCAAAACCTCAATGGTGTTCCTGAGACAGGGCAAAGTTTTGTGGTCGGCGGACGCGCAGAACAGGTGCTTGTTGAAGTGAAACCAGCAGATTTATCAGGCTTTGGTATCAGTATCGGACAGGTGGCCCAAACTATACAAACTGCCAATAGTAAGATTCAGGCAGGCACTATGGAATCCGGTAATACGCATTTTACAGTGTACACGGGTAAATTTTTAACCAATGCCGAAGATGTCAAAAATTTGGTCGTCGGCACCTTTGAAGGTGCGCCTGTCTATGTACGTGATGTAGCGACTGTCACAAAAGGGCCAGAGAAAGAAGCCTATCAAATGGTCAATTATTATTCTGGCCCTGCTTATGCTCAACATGACTCCTTTTGGCTAGATCAAGATGTCACAGTCCCAGAAGTCAACGGTGCCCCCGCCGTGACCATTGGTATATCAAAAAAGGTTGGCAGCAATGGAGTTGATGTGGTTAGGTCGATTTTGACACAGGTCGATACTCTCCGAAAAAACCGCGTCATTCCAGCCAATGTGCATGTAGAAGTGACCCGCAATTACGGGCAAAGCGCTAATAATAAAGTTAATGGTTTAATTAAAAAATTATTTATAGCCACGGGGGCGGTGACCCTATTGGTCTTATTCTCATTAGGGTGGCGTCCCTCTCTTGTCGTGACTTTGGTCATTCCGGTGGTGATTTTATTCACCGTATTTGCGGCATGGCTATTGGGTTATACCATTGACCGCGTCAGTTTATTTGCCTTGATTTTTTCCATCGGTATTTTAGTCGATGATGCTATTGTGGTCATAGAAAATATTTACCGCCGCTGGTTGCTTCAAGGTGAAACTGACACGCAGACAGCGGTTGATGCCGTGCGCGAAGTTGGCAACCCCACTATTTTGGCGACATTTACGGTGGTCGCTGCCTTGTTACCCATGGGATTTGTGTCGGGCATGATGGGGCCTTACATGGAGCCTATCGCAGCTTTAGGCTCAGTGGCGATGGTATTTTCACTGTTTGCCGCCTTTGCTTTCACGCCCTGGTTGGCCATGCGCTTTAAACCTTCATTAGCCGGATTGCAAAAAGCCGAACTCAAAGAACATAAGACGAATGAAAGAGTCGAGTGGGTGTTTCGCAAAATTTTACCACCCTTATTTACCAGTCGATTCCTTGGGTGGACATTTTTACTTATGCTGATTTTTTTATTTTTTGCGGCTTGTTCCATGTTTTACTTTAATGCGGTGGAAGTCAAAATGTTGCCGCTGGATAAAAAACCGGAATTCAATGTTTTTATTGATATGCCCGAAGGCACTGCTTTACCCGTGACCGCTAATTTGACTTATCAACTGGTCGAAAAATTGCGCGATCCTGAAAAGTTTCCTGAAATCATTGCCTTGCAATCTTACGTTGGCACTTCACAACCTTTTGATTTTAATGGGATGGTACGTCATTACTATTTGCGTAGTAAACCTTGGCAGGCAGATATTCATATACAACTTGGAAAGACAAAATGTGGTCTGAATTTCTTGGATAAAGACACGCTAAAATGTTACCTTGAAGAACATCGTAGCAGCCATGAAATTGCCCTTGCCGTCCGCCAAGAAGTAAAGAAACTGGTTAAAGAGACGAATAGTCCCTCCAAAATCACAGTCGTAGAAATGCCCCCGGGTCCACCCGTATTACAATCTATTGTTGCAGAAGTTTATGGTCCTGATGATGAGACTCGCCTAGAAGTTGCCAGAAAAATGACGGCCCTATTTGAAGAGGCGAAAATTTTAGACGATGTCGATAATTACATACCCGAGCCGCAGAAAATTTGGCACTTTGAAGTGAATACAGAAAAAGCGGTACGGCGTGGTATATCCGTTGATACCATCAATCAAAATTTAATGATGGCATTGGGTGGCTTTAAACTGGGTGACATCAAACAAGGTAGAGTGCTTGAACCGACTCATATTGTGATTCAAGTTCCGTTGCAGAATCGGTCACAATTGAGCGGTTTGTATGATTTGCCGATTCCGACCCAAACGGGTAGTATCATCCCTCTCGCTGAATTAGGCGAGTTCGTTGAAGCCGATCAAGATCGCGTTTATTACCAAAAAGATTTGCGCCCGGTTGAATATGTGGTGGGTGATCCCCTTGGTCTTTATGATGAGGAAACAGGTGAATACAGTCTGAGTGCCCCGATTTATGGTATGCTCGAACTTGAAAGTCTATTAAAAGATTATGAAACACCTGATGGAATCAATCTGGTGGAATCGGGTTGTACGGATTACTTTGTGGTTTCTTTTTGTGACCGATATCTGGGACCACCAAAAGTCTTAGGGCAATCCGGTTTTGAATGGACGGGCGAATGGACAGTTACTTATGAAACCTTCCGCGACATGGGGACGGCATTTGCGGTTGCCATGATCTTAATTTACGTCTTAGTGGTCTGGTTATTTGGCAACTTTATCGTACCAGCCATCATTATGGCACCGATTCCGCTCACTTTGCTGGGAATTATTCCCGGTCATTGGTTGTTTGGTGCAGAATTTACGGCCACATCCATGATCGGCTGGATTGCGTTGGCAGGTATCATTGTGCGTAATTCCATTTTATTAGTGGATTATTCTATCCACGAATTAGAACAAGGTACTTCCATACAAGATGCCGTGATTTTAGCTTGTAAAACTCGTACTCGTCCCATTTTGATTACAGCCTTTGCTTTGGTCGCCGGATCATTTGTTATTTTATTTGATCCCATTTTCCAAGGTATGGCGATTTCCTTGTTGTTTGGCGTACTCTTTTCTACTTTATTGACGCTGATTGTTATTCCCTTGGGTTGTATCAGTGTTGGACCTGAGGCGCTGTGTGCGAGCAGCGCGACTTTAGAAGAATATAACGGTGTCCAGGAAGAGGAAAAAGCGACAACAACACCACAACAGCCAAGAATGTCGTCAGGTATCGGGACGACAAGCATCGGGTTTATTCATAATTTTTTTGAGGTCATAAAGAAAGTATTTTATCTCATTCGTGCTATCTTCCTCCTCATTTTCGGTGCCTTTGGCAAGTTGGGACATAAAATATCAGCCCAAATGCCCCCTCCCAGTAATCAAACTGCCGAACCAAAGGCAACAACGCAGACTGGTGCTCCCCCCCAAGCGTCGCCCATACCGGAAACTTCTGGTGATGAGACACAACCAAGCACTTCAAGAAGTTCAAGGAAGAAAACGACTTCTCGGCGTGGTATTGAACTGAAAACGGATTTGGTGACACAATATAAAGAGGATGATAAAGGGGATTGAAAAAAGCAATGCCATTAAGGGGCAACCATAAAGGATTGCCCCTACAACGGTATGATGTAGGGGCAATCCCTTGTGGTTGCCCTTAATCCCTTGTGGTTGCCCGATATGGCATTGATTGAAAAAAGACGTCCAAGATAAATCTTGGACTCCTTTAAACATAAGGATTATTAAGCATGTTAAATTTTTTATGGCTCAGTCTATTGATGTTGTTGACTGTCTCCGTCCATTCACAAACCTTACTGACTCAAAAAATTGACAAAGCATTAAATAAACGTTGTTTAGATAAGAGTCAAACTTCTGTCAGTATAGTCGCCTTGCCGACTGGTAAAGTCGTTTATGCACGTCATACCGATAAGCCTTTATTGCCTGCCTCAGTGATGAAAATCATCACCACTTCTGCTGCTTTACATTATTTAAGTCCTGAATATCGTTTTAAAACGGAATTTTTGTATAGGGGAGTACGAAAAGAAAATATTCTTCAAGGCGATTTAATTATACGCGGTGGTGGTGATCCTAGATTGACTACGGAACAACTTTGGCATATCGCTACAACAATCAAAGACAGTGGTATTAATGAAATTACGGGCAATTTAGTGGTCGATACGCACTTTTTCGATGAATATGATCGAGCACCCGCATGGCGGGCTGAACGTAGTCAGCGGTCTTATGATGCGAAATTGGGCGCATTATCCTTGAATTTCAATACCATCGCGGTCCATATTCGACCAGGCGCACGGCTAGGAAGTTCGTTAAATGTTTGGTTGGAGCCGCCCGCCCCTTATATACAGTTGCATAATACTGGCAAGACGAGTAAACGAGGGGGCAAAAATTCAGTGTCAGTCAGCCGAAGCGAAAAAGTAGCCGGAAAATTAGAAATACGGGTCAGAGGTCAGCGACGTATTAATGCTCAAGAAAGGGTTGTTCTTCTTAATATCAATAACCCAACGCGCTATGCGAGTGAAACTTTTCGTATGCTTTTACTGAAAGCGGGGGTTAAAATCAATGGTGAGACTCTCTTCAGCAAATCGTCAATTTCTGCCAAAAAGTTGTATCAATATTTTTCACAAACTTTATCATTGACTTTAAAAGATTTAAATACTTATTCTAATAATATGACAGCCGAACAAGTTGTCAAAACCATCGCGGCTGTGCGTTCTGGGACACCTGGTAGTCATGCAAATGGATTAAGATTAATGAGTGATTTTTTAGATTCAAGTGGTGTCAATCTACAGGGGGTTAAGTTGGTTGATGGCTCTGGCTTGTCAAGAAAAAACCGTATGACAACCCGTGCTATGACGGATTTATTGACCAGTATGTTTTCACGTTTTGACATAGGACCCGATTTTATCTCAAGCTTGCGAGTGATGGGGGCTTATGGTGTCCATTCACGGCGTTTTGCAAAGTCCGCTGCGCGAGGAAAAGTTCGGGCGAAAACGGGCACCTTAAGTGGTGTCAGTACCTTAGCCGGTTATGTGGAAAGTAAAAATGGCACCGTTTTTGGATATGCGCTGTTTTTGAATAATAACCGATGTGGTGGTCGGGAGGCGGATAAGGTTGAAGATCGTATCGTGTTAGCTATTTATGAGTATGGTGAATAAATCGTCAAAAAAAATCCTATTTTTTAAAAAAATAGGATTTTTCTGATACTCGAATTGTTTTTTGTTTCGGGAATGAGCGGAGCGATTTCCCGAAACACTAGGGTGAAAAAAATAGGATTTTTCTGATACTCGAATTATGGCGGCAATGCCATTAAGTTAAGACTATGTAGGGTGGATTAAGCGATAGCGTATCCACCAAAAGTTATATATTAATCAGGTGGATACGCGCAGCAATAGCCACCCTACCTGTATGGTTTTTTAGCTTAACTTAATGGCATTGAATTATGGCGGCAATTGTCCCGTCGCGTATAAACTGTTTACTAAAGTGTTTCTGGATAGCCATGTCAGAATATCATCGATATCGACATCGTACATAAATATTTTATTCTGATTGCCATTTTCTTCTTCTGGTACGCCATTTTTACCTGTTGATAGAATAATTGCCGCCACACGAGAATCATCACTCTTTGTCGTCAAATAATTATTTTGTTTATCTTTTACCCTTAATCCGCTGCCGCTCCCCACTATGCCAAAAATTTTTTGGTAATCAAGAGTTGGTTCACTATATTCATCTTCAGCCCGATAGCGAAACGGGTTTCCCCAAGCATCAATTCTTGCTATCCCTAAATCTGCCCAAGGTAAATATCCTTCTTTTTTATAAAGACTTGAATCTTGTCTGCCCGTTTTTTGATTTGAGGCGGGATAAGGTAAGCGTCCATGAATTGAGGCAAATCCTAATAAGGCTTGTTTAATTTCTTCTAAAGTTTTTTGAGTCTGTTTGTATCGACGCTGATCGATTTGGGTAGATATTGGCGTTAATAAATGCCCTATCAGTAAGCTGATAATAAATAAGACGATTGCTATTTCGATTAGGCTAAATCCGTTATTTCTATTCATTCTCTATTCCAATAAACAACATCGTTATTGAGTTTCGGGAAATCGTACCTCATTCCCGAAACAACCGAATGGCTATTGAGTTTCGGGAAATCGTACCTCATTCCCGAAACAACCGAATTGCGAGCTTCATTCTCTATTCCAATAAACAACATCGTTAAAATTATTTGTTGCCGCTTGGCTGATGAAATGTTCATCAGCATCCGCATTTTCGTCTTCAAGATAATTGCTTATATCCGTTTTATCTGCGCGTGTTTGTTCGTTTATTTCGCGTCCCGCAACTAGCACAAGCAGATTAACGTTTATTGTTTCAGTTGGCGTTGTTAAAGTGGGATTGACAGCAAAAAACACTATTTCTTTCCATGCGCTCCACCATCCCCATTTCCAATCATCTAAACCACTTTCTTCATCAAAGCAATCTGTTGGCCATGTTTTTGACATTTCAGGATTATCAGTATGCGTCGCGTTTAAAGGCGCATCGGGAATTCTGCCAAAGCGTTCTCCGCTGTCATCAGTATAATCATAAGGCGCGACTTTAGAAGCCCACGGAAATTGGTTGCCATTGTTGGCTGCATAGCTTTCTAAGCATTTTAGCACTTGTTTTGCCACCCAAGCATTCATCCGTTCATAGACTGGCGCAAAATCTTTGGGCGTGATTAAGGTTAATGTATCATTAAATATCACATTGTTTGTATTTTCTCTGGTTAAGGGGGCTTTGATAAATATTGAAGGGGTTGCCGTTGGTAATTCATCTCCTCCTGGATTTCCACTGGCTTCGCCCGTTTGTTGTCCGCTGAAATTTTTGATCGTGGGTACGCTATCACCATTTTCATCAATTTCTAATCTGTCAAGATAGTCAATAATTTGAACATTGTCACCACAGGGGGTGTTATTTGTGGCAGTACGGTTGCCATCAATGACTCTGCCAGGCGCAAATAGGATCGCAATGGCTGCTTTATTTGTTATTGTGTCACCTTTGGTATTTTTTACAATAAATAATCCTTCTGTGGTGTTGCTTAAAATTGGTTTAGGATTAGGATTGTTTTTATAAGTGCCAGAAACGGCATACCATAAACATTCGCCACTACCATCGCGCAGTGGGGGTAAACCCAGGGTTTTCCACGGAAAACGTCCTATGACGCTGTTGCCTTTACTTGAACAAGAGGGTCCTGCTCTGCCATCGCCATTGTTATCAGGGCAAGGTAAATAGCCTTGCATTTGTCCTTGATGGGTTTCCGCATAAGTGAGGGCAAATCCTAATAAAGCTTCTTTTGCTTGTGCTAATACTTTTGCGGTTTGTTTTTGCTTTTCAATTTGATAGTGAACGCGATTGAGTTTAGACAATAAGGTTGTCGTTGTTGCTAAGACGAGTATTGTCAGAAAAATAATTAAGGCGGCGCCGGTTTCCTGAATTTTAATGTTTTTCAAATTGTTCTTGAATTGTGCCATCTAATGTGTTGAGTGTTTGTCCGGGTTTTAAGAAGATTCTTTGTTTGGTATTGGATAATACAATGGGTACTGATAGTTCATCAGTCATTTTTTCTAATTCAACGGTAAAGCCTTGTTGAGTCAATTCTTGTCTGCCATTTATCCATACAATCGTTTGCCCATCATTGCGTATTACTAATCCATTAAAGGTAATGTAAGGGGGTGTTGTCGTCGTATTAGATGGTTTTAGTTTTGTTGTGGGTGGTGAGGGTTTTGGTGGAGGGGGTAATGGTTTAGAACGTTCTGCATTCAGCATGGCACGTTCTTGAGGGGTTGTGAATAAACGCAATAAACCTTCTGCTCCCGCTGTTTGGGAAAGTGTGAGTAATAATAATACAATTGGTCGCATATTTGTCAATTTTCTATAGATGAAGTGTAGCGAGCCAAGACACAAGTTGCCTTAAAATAAGCTTGGGAAATATTTTTGACATCAATTTGAGGAGTCAATCGCTCAATGTCACATCGTTGTAGATTGAATATGCCCGCGAATTTTATCGCTTCTATTAATTTTAATAAGTCTTCTTCGTGTAAGATTTCTACTTTTAGCGTTAATTGTGTTTGATAGGTTTTAAGTGACTTTTCTAGTCTCAGAAAATCTGGAACGGTATAGCGTTTTGTTTCTGAGAGTGTATAGTTGGCTGTGAACAAGGGTAATTGAGAAAGGAGAGTTCTGATTTTTCCAAACATTTTCAAGCGTTGTTTTTCTAGGCTTAAATCTTGTTCATGATAAAAAAATCCTATTTTAATCAATTGCTCAACTTTTTGAACATATAATTTGTTGACTATTTCTAAGGTATCTTGAAGTTGTGTATATTCCTTTTCTAAACTGCCAAAATGGCTCTTTTGTGTCTGTGTCCATTCGTTTATGTGCTTGTGATATTGTTGACTGGCAATAAGAAATATTGTTGTCAGTATGAGACTGACAACGAATAAAATCAAGGGCCATAAGATTTCTGACCAGTCAATTTTTGTTTTGGTGGTTTTTTTAGGATGGCTCATTGTGAGATACCTCATTTAGGAGTCCACCTTCGGTTTGGACCAAGATAAATCTTGGACTGGTACCAAACTCTAGGGAACATACTTCCATTCAATTTTCCTTTTTTATGAATAGAGTTTTTATGAAAAAAAATTATAACACGCTATCATAAGTCAAAAAAACCATTTTTGTTCTAGGTAGTTCGTCAGTAAATGGCTCACCATTGCACATGCCCTCCTATTATGTCCCTAAACAACAAAATGCAAAAGTCAAGCAAGCACTGAAAACGGGCGCACCTAATCTCACTCAAATCACTTCTCAACGAGATCGCTTACAAAACGCTATCGAAGTCGTGCCCCAACGCCTGTCAGCGATTGGCAAAAAAATCATCAGGCTTTTATTGAATTTTCGCATCAATTTAGCACATGGACACAATTATTGGATAGCAAAGTTACATTGTTTAAGGAGCGCATTGTGGTATTCGGAGTCCAAGATTTATCTTGGCAGAGGCGACGCCCAAGATAAATCTTGGACTCCAAAATATTTGTTAATCCCTATCATTAATTGTCTTTTCCCGTCTGCACAAAAACCGGATGCACAATGACACCCGTTTCGGTGTAATCGGCTTCAAAGCGTTGACGATTCTTGTCATCAACGGCTTCTATAAATAACACTAACCAGATTTCCAACACGCCTAAGTGTTTTCCATACTTTGCCGCTTGATTGAGGGCTTTACGATATTCTCGTTGATTTGCAAAACTCTTTAACTCTAATCCAAACAATTGCCCCGCATAACGTATCAATAAATCAATTTGACCATTACCCGTCGGAAATTCTGGTTGAACTTGTGCCTCATAACTACGAAAAAAACGGGTCAGATAGAGATAAAGATGAAACTGAAAAACGGCCCGAAGACACACGCAAATCATTTTGGCGACGCGGTGCGTTTTTTAATACTTGCTCCCGATTGGCTTGTAAATGTTGCTCATATCTAGCCAATAATCGAGGAAGATTGAGACTATTATCGGTAATGGTGTCCGACAAATCTTCAAACGGTGAGTATAATCCATCCATTTCCTGATACAGTTCTCTGGCAAAATAGCTGAACAATCGCTTTTGTATGTATGGGCAAGGAAATTTCACATAATTTTCACCCACGCTGACTTGTTCAACCGAAACAACCCCATTCATATAAAGAAAATTGACAATAGGATCATCATAAGTAAATTTTATTTTCGTTTTTGTTTGGAACAATTCCAAAACAAACGGTTTGTAAGAGGGCTGTTTCGCCTTGCTGATGATATTCAAAATGTTGTTATTAGGCAACAAGTCAAGCGCATCCGCATAAACCCCTTCAAAATGCGCCATCGTAATGGATTGTTCGGTGGCTTGATTATACGTTTCCGTCAACAATTCCCCAAACCAGC
Organism: Candidatus Thiomargarita nelsonii; assembly: GCA_000785145.2. Lineage (GTDB taxonomy): Bacteria > Pseudomonadota > Gammaproteobacteria > Beggiatoales > Beggiatoaceae > Thiomargarita > Thiomargarita nelsonii_B. The sequence goes on along the minus strand of JSZA02000031.1, from coordinate 8,819 downwards.
AAGTTAATCCGGGTTGCCCTTTAAATGAACGTCGCAAGCTCCGTTACTTCGTTTCATACCAGATACGTTCCACAACTTCTGGCTCAATTGTTTGCCCACTTTCTTGTTGATATTCGTTAAAGAGGTCAGCCACTTCATCATGCGTCAAATTAGGAATATATACACCGCGCTGGACATTGAAAGGTGAACCCTTGATATTTTCTACGCCCAAGGCGGCACGTACTCCAATTAATGCCATGCCATGTAACAAATAATCCTTTTCAGCAGATGATTTGTCCAGTTGGTTCTGACGATTGTGGTAAATATTCAGAAAAAAACTGACTAGCCCAGCGATAACCGGTTCAGGAAGTCCATCAAATTCATCCAAAATCAAAATTAAGGGTTTACGGAGGATTTCTCGTTTAAACAAAAGATGAAAGTCTTCTAAGGTGTTGATGCTTAGATTCTCTATGCCCAATTTTTCCATCAATGCCTGAGCGATGAGTTGAGCAACACGATTGACATCAGTCACATTAGAGAGGTATTGCAAAGGCATGATAACGATATCAAACGGGCTGTCTTGCTGAAGCTTAAAGAAAACTTCGCGCATAATCCAAGTTTTGCCCGTTTGACGAGGTGCCCAGACGGTGATGTAATGTTCGCCCAATAATTGTTGATAAGCCCCGTTGACTAATTCTTGACGAGGAACGTAATAATGTAGTGCCGGATCATTTGGTCCATAAGAGGAAAATTTTCGCATTGTTAAATTCCTATAAGACAGGTTGGCTCAAGGACAATGTCAGGTAATTATTGATGATTGAATTGAAAAAAGCAACCCCCCGCCTTGATGGTATTGGAGTCCAAGATAAATCCTTGTCGTTAAGGATTTATCTTGGACTAAGGCTCCGCACTATTTCCCGCATAATCGGCATCATTAAGCTTGAGTGACTCACTTTATAGGCTAATCCTTCCTTATCTTCCGCTTTTGTGCCGACTAAAATGGTAAATGTATAGATTTCTCCCTTTATTTCCATACTGCCTACGACCAATTTATCTTTCACTTTGCGTTTATCATAGGTTTGTGCAGTGCCGGATTTTATCAGCAAAAAACGCACGCCTTTAATTTGTTTGAATGAGCGCAAGGTGCCTTTCTTTGAATAAACGGGGGCTGATAATGTCTGTTTTATAAAGCTTTTGGCAGCGTCTGTTTTTAAGTATTTCTTAATTGGCATATCAGGCGTTTTAAAAGGCAATCTCTCTTGTCTCAGTTCGTCTCCTTCATGGAATTTTATAAATTCAATAAAATAAGGCGCTTGTGCATCAGGCTCTCTGTCGCTATAAACAATCGCGGTTAATTCATGGATCAGGCGGTGCATTTGCATGGGCGTTGCTTCGGCTGTGCCAAAACTTAGTCCATGTATCAAATTTTCCGCCGTCACCGTCTCTCTTGCCTGAAATTGGCTCGGATGATATATGCCAAATGCTTGGTATAGTTGCATTAATTCGTCCTTTGTCCGTTTTTTTTCTGCTAAGGCATAACGTAGCGGCAAATTTTTGGATGCACCAAAAGTCTCTATCGGTGTGTGCCAAGCTTGTTTTTTGCGCTTATCACAATGCGTGACGCCTTGGGCGCCGGACGAATTTCGCAGGGTTTGATAGGCTTTATTGCAATATAATGAGCGAGTTGCTTTGTCGCCTAAGGATGCGAGTAACACCGCCGCCGGTATTTTGGCAATACTCGCCATGCGTCGTAGGGCTCGATTTCTTTGGATTCCATTGCGTTGTTGCGAGCCACTATTTTCTTCCAGATATTCGCCCCGACGATAATAACGTATAATCTCGCCACTGAGTTTTGCCACAACTATACGAATATCGGCTGCTTTGCTTTCACTGTTTTCTGATGGCACCAGTGTTTTATTAAAGGTTTGATGGCTTGCTATGCGTGTGAGTGCTTTGTCCACTTTTCTTTTAAACCGATAATTTTCTTGAATCGGTAATGTGATCTTGAGCTCAGTCAAAATGCTATTCTCAGACAGCTGATTATAAAACTGTTTGACGGGTGAATAAATGAGATCGTCAAATCCGGGCAATAATTTCGTCGTGCGCCGACTCAAGTTGGCATAAGTCTGTTTTTTCAAAAACGGTTTGTTCGCCACCAAACCTTGCAAGGATGCCGGCAAGCGGGGTTCGCTCGGTGGTTGAAATTGTGCCAATTGTGCGATTATGCTTTGATATTTTTGAGGTTTGTCTTGATAAGCATTTTTAACGCCTTCTTTGGCAGATCGGATAATTTTGTCCCAACGAATTTGACGCGCTTGCGCTAATTTTGAGGACTCTGACGGTAACAATCGGAGATTGTGCAAATAGGCGGCGGCTAATATCGCTTGCTCGGCTTCGCTTAAATCTTTGGGTTTTTTACCAAAGAGTGTCGCTGCAACGGCTTGAATCCCATAGACGTCATCGCTGGCTACCAGCAAAGGGGCATGCATGGCAATCCACCGTTGAAATTCATTCCCCTGATTTGTCGCTAAATAGGGAAAAAGATGGCGTGCGCCTTGCAATTCATTGAGCTTTCTTCTGATTTGAGCGATCTTTCCCCGTCCATAAGTTGTGTTAAAATAGTTTTGCCCTTTCAGATTTTTGATAATCAGATTGATCAGCCCACTGCCGCCCCCCTTAGCTTGCAAAATACGATAAGGCATACCAAATATATCAATTCCTTTATAGGAGCGTTTTTGCAAGGTGATAATATCCCAAAAACTGATTGCTGAATATTCAAAATCTAAGTAACGATCTTCGCGTGCCATTAAGACTTCCCAAAAAACGGGTGGTATGGGATTCTCTACATATAAAGCCCCTTGGCGTTGTTTATGATTAAAGGCTTTTGTTGGCGATTCTAGTTGGCTGGGTATGGTGCCAATTAAGTTATTATCCCGATCACGTATCGCAATTGAAGTGCGATAGCGGTGTAGCTTGAGATAATCATTTAATATGGCTGGATTAACTTCACCTGCAAGGTAGCTGTACATGCCATAAGCATATAGTAAAGGTAGCAATAAAATCAGCGTGGGTAGCATGATTTTTAATTGCGTTCCTTGGTTGAGTTTTTGGATATGAGTGAGTAAACTTAGATACCAAAAAACTTCGCTTAGGAATGATTTGAGTTTTAAGTAGAGCATGGTATTAATCTCCTTAAATAAACTACAAGGATTGTTTCGGGAAATCCGCTCCATTCCCGAAACAACGAAAAATAAAGTGTTCGTATCGGGAAATCCGCTCCATTCCCGAAACATCGAAGTCGTGGTTTTTCTCGTTCCCACGCGGCGCAAAAATGCCATTAAGTTAAGGGCAACCACAAGGGATTGCCCCTACGTGATATGCCATTTTTGTAGGGGCAATCCTTTATGGTTGCCCTTAACTTAATGGCATTGACGCTCTGCGTGGGAATGCCTGCCACGACGCTCTGCGTCGAGATTATTTATTTTCAACCACATATTCCGCCAAAATAAGCTCCCGCCAAGCCTTTTTAGGCATTTTAAATACATCAAAAGTACGCGGATCACCTTTTCCAATACTGAGACGCTTTTTCAGGGCTCTCGGTAATTTATGTGCGGGTAAATTACCCATAAAATGCTTAACGCCTTGTATTGCTTCTAAAACGACAAACAAATCCAGCAATTTTTGTTCATCACTATCGGCATCCTCAGTTGGCAAGAAAAACAAGACACTAGAAAACGAACTATGCAGGTATCTGCTGAATTTGCCGAAAACAGTTTCAACTGGACTTTTATCGAGATATTTTCTCATGGCGTTAATGCTTTGCACACCAAACACTTCTCCCTCATAATTGTGATCAATGGGCTTATTTTTTTTCTTATTCGTCATCCCATCAGCTAGTCCAATAAAAAATATCAGAAAATCAACAAAATAGCCAATAATGACGGGGGTAATGTCTGATTGGCTAATCCTATTCGGATCGTTGTTTTCATCATTTAATTGATACTCTCCTTGAATAATACTTGGTAAGGTGACAAATACGGCAAAGGCTCTTTCAACCCTTTCTTTTTCGTCATTGGGATTAAAAAATTCCACCCATTCAATGGGTTTTAATCTGTTCAAGCTGCTAATGATCAGTTTGGCTTTGCGATCAAAAGTAGCATCAGGGCAGTCGATAATGGCGGGCTGATTATTTTTGGGATCAAGCGATTGAACCCCAAAACGGTTGTCGCCGGTATGTGCTTTAACAGCCTGTTCAATTTCTTTTAAAATCACATCCTCCTTATAGAAATTGACTAGGCTAATACGCTGATTCATTTTCTCTTGTGACTCAAGAACAGTTTCCGTGCTGTAATTATCCATTTCACTTTTGATCATTGAAATATCTTGGCGAATTTTATTTTGTAATTCATTGATATCAGAAACAAATGAATCAAACAGTTTGGCTTCCTCATCTCTAAAATAGCGTCTGGGACCATTACCCGCTCCGACACTTGGATCACAGGTACCCCCATATTCTCTTTCTCGCTGAGCGGTTTTGCTGGAGTAATCTGATAATTCAATGACGGTGCTATGGATATTGTTAAACGCATTTTCAAACCCTTGGAACGTATTGGCGATCTGACGGGCTTGGGACATGGCATTCTGTTCGGCAAAGCCTTCGGCTCTAATGAATCCATAATAAAAACTGTAGCTAAAAAATACACTGACAAACATGACGACTATATAAATAAAAAGCCATAATAAACGAAGTATTATATAATTGATCTCAATCATCGAAAATAAGGCAAACACGAGTATTAACTGGATAGTGCTAACCAAAACAAGCAATAAAGGCTTAGAAAGTTGTCCGCCACTCAAAATAAGGAAGCCGTCGTAAGACGTGTAAAAGGAGATGATCGATAAGGCAATAATAATCGTCACCAGGATGGGATTACGTTGACTAAGGCTTTGGACAAACCCGTTTTGTTTTTTATTGTTAATATGCATAAGACTTTCTCCTCGATGAAAGTGTTGAGTTGCATTCTTTGTAACGAGGTTTGAGTCTAAGGGTTCGGATTTTTGTTAGGAGTCAAATAAAAAAAATCCTATTTTTTGAAAAAATAGGAGATTTTCCATCAACTCAATCGCACCCCCATAATCTGCCACCGCGCCCGCCAGTTCGCTTTGAGTCCTTCGAGCCACCACTCCATAGTCATCGCCTAAAGAAGCCTCTAAAGGATAGTTATCAGTCTAACTCTGTTTTGGACTTATCCCTGCTAATATTATTGTATTGGCTGTCGTTCCTATAACGCTGCTGCAAATAACTGCCAAACCCCTTTAAGCCTAAACGATAATGCAAGCCTTTATCGGCTCGTAAAATCTCCTTTAAGCTGTACAAACTAAAGATTAATCGGGCCGATTTCGTATCAGGTTCTCCCAATAAACTCGCTAAGCTCTCTAAAGAAATCCCTTGCTCTTTAGCCGCCGCTAATATCAATAATATCCGTTTGATCCATTCCCATTCTTTGTCAGCTAAAAGCGATTTTTTTTGGCTCAGATAATGAGCATATAATTCTTCATCGCTAAGCCAATTCTTGTCGGACTTGAGCAAGTTGCACAATAAATTGGCATATAATAACCGTCCTTCGCTTCTCTCTAAGACTTGCTCAAAGCCTTCCTCAAATTGCTTAAAGACTGGTAAGACTGCCGTTTCGTGAAATTGTTTGACCAGTAACTTGTTTTTTTGAGGGTTGAAACCCGTTTCACTGATCAGGCGCTCCCGTTCTTGTTTGACAATCTCACGCTGAGTTTGGTCTGGAATTCGAGCACAGAGAGGAGCAATTTGGGGCAAACTTTGATGCTGTTTCCAGAACTCTTTGAAAGCGTTATAGATTTCAGCGTATAGGCGATCTTTTAAGGCGCGATCAAAAATTTGGCGTAACAGGGCGCGATAGCCGGGCGTGTCGAGACTGATGTCCTCGGTTTTGAGGCCGTCGAGCCGTTGGGCTAAGCTTTGCCAAATCCAATAAGGACAACCGTCTTGGGGACGCGATGTGAGTAACACATAACAACCGGGGGCGAGTGAGGTGGGAATAAAATCCAGCAGGCTGCGGGATTCCTCTTGATTTAATTCATCCAGTCCATCGAGACAGAGTAATAATTTATCCTGCGGGCGGCGATGGACTTGCCGATAAATCGCTAAAAATTCTCCCAGCCATTGAGCCGGATGGTCTAAATCCAATTGGGGTAATTTTTGGCGAAAAGCTTGTAAGTCTAAGGTTTCCTTTAACTGATCGCTGATATAACTTTCAAACTGGGCGGGGTGGTAGCGGTATTCACGGCGGATGTGGAATATGACCACTTTTAAGTCGGGCAGCAGGGGCTCCATCCGCAAGCCATGCACAAAAATACTTTTGCCAATATGGGCGGGAGCGCGAAGCCAATAAACGCCTTGTTCATGCGTTTTAATAAAGGCTTTGAAGGGGGCACGCAGATAAGTCGGTGACAGATACTCGGCTTCTAAGAATTTATCTTGCAACAGCTTATCGAGACTGGCAGCGCCATAATCATCGCCTAAAGAAGTTTCTGAAGGCGCGAGCGTCTCCCCATCGACTGAACTGGCTAATTGTCGTTCTAAATGTCCGGGGCGGCTCATTTTATGGCCGGCTAAATAGTCGAGAAAATAGATTTCGTACCTATTTTTTTTCTTGCCTTTCAGATCACGGCTCTGAAAGAAAAAAACATGTTGTTGATGGCAAACGGTGCAACGTTTGAGCGTTATCCAAGGGGATAAGGACAAAGTTTCTTGTTTGTCCAGCCGGAGTTGTAAAGCAATATCTTCTTCTAAGCCTTGGTGGCGAATGCTTTGCCAACCCTGTAAGATTTGTCCGTTGATATCCTGTAAGGGCATCTCATCCCAAATATCTTGATAATCGTGTAGCAGCGTGTTGAGTTCTTTGACATACTTAGCTAATTCGTCTTGAAACGGTTTATCGATCTCTAAACCTAAAGCACCGTGTCCGAATTGATCATTACGCCATATAATGAGTTGATCCAATAATTTATATAAGGGCGTGATTTTTTGGTTAGGGCAACGAAATAAGCCGGCTACTTTGGACACTTTTGGCGTTTGACACAAAACCGGTGCCAATATATCTCCCGCCAAGTCGTACCAATCACCCATTGACGGCGATTTTGACAATAATTTGTCTTGCACTGCCCTGACAAGCGGGGTATCGTTTTGCTGAGTTAACACCCATTGCGCCATGACGATGGTAGGGAATTTAATCAAGACTTCAGCGACATCTTTTAATTGCCACATCGCGCTGATAATAAGCTGCTCTTGGCCTAAAATTTCTTTCAGGCGGTGATACTCATGGGCAATGGGAGCGGGCCAGTGTGTGGCGACTTTTTCTATCCAAGGTCTTGAATGAGCAAGGTTTCTGCAAAATGCTTTGACTTGTGGGTCATTCGGCGACACGGGGGCGTCCATTGCCCAGCCATGATGACAATCCAGGCAATAATTTTGATTGTGCTCCGGCAGAGAGATGGTTGCATCGGAGCCACATTTGGGGCAGTTGAGCATTGTGTTTTTCCTCAAGGTTTGTGGAATTATTAATATAGATCGATAACTTAAGTAACGTTTTATATCGGCAACAAGATTTCTCCTAATGTCGAAATGACAGACAAGCTTACCACCTATTCCTCGTTCCCACGCTCTGCGTGGGAATGCCTGTTTGCACCGCTCTGCGGTGCGGTTTGCGGAGCAAACCTGAATGCATTCCTTTGCAGAGTGTGGGAAAGATAAAATGCCTGCACTTAATTTTAAAATAAAGACAATGAAAAGACAGCCTCGCAGATTTGCTTTCCGCGAAGTAACGTTTTATATCGGCAACAAGATTTCTCCTAAGGTCGAAATGACAGACAAGCTTACCACCTATCAGTTTTTTATAAGCCATTGAATATCAAATACAACCCTGAGTACAACGGATTGAGGAAAAAAACGAATTAAATTTAAGAAAATCATTGTTTTAAATCAGTTTCTTCCGTCAATGTTTCTCTTGTTCCTAATCTCTGGTTGGTAAAGCCAGCCTCGAAGCTCGCTCTAATAAAACCCGTAAATCTTCCACCTCTTGCCGCCAATGCTGAGGCAGACGATTCATATCAAGCATTTTCTGATTTTCTGGACGGGAATCGCTGGCTCAACCTTTTTTATTCCGCAACCTCAGAATAATCCACCGAGCGATGATAAACGGTAATGCAATCAGCCATAGTGATAGCCTAATTGGGCCTAACAGGATGAGGCGGAGCCAGTTGATTTTTAGACCACTATTCCTATGTAATAACCCCCGCAATTTTTCCACATTTTTCCGCCAATGCTGAGGCATATGGCTTACATCAACCATTTGCTCCAATCGTTGTAAAAAGGCAGCGGCTTGCTTACGCCATTCTTCTGGTTGGCATTGGGCAGGGAGATTTTCTCGCTGTTCTAAGAGAAGTAAATTGTAAAAAGCGATGGCTAAATCAGGGACTACTGGTATAAATGTTTGAATAAATAATAGTTTTTCCATCGACTCAATCGCCCGGCCATAATCTGCCACCGCTTGAGCCAGTTCGCCTTGACTATCTAAAGCCAAACCGCGATTTATGTAGGCCGCCGCCAAGGAGTTTTGCCATTCTGGAGGCCAAGCTTGATTTGAAGCCGCCAGAGATTGGCGCAACTTTTCCTGAAACTCTATCGCCCGGCCAGAATCGGCCACCGCTTGAGCCAGTTCGCCTTGATTATATAAAGCCAAACCGCGATTCATGTAGGCCGCCGCCAAGTCGTTTTGCCATTGTGGAGGCCAAGCTTGATTTGAAGC
>JSZA02000480.1 GCA_000785145.2 Candidatus Thiomargarita nelsonii | reverse complement strand
GTGTGGTCGGGTGCCGCGCAAAGTTAGGCCATTTGTGCGTTTAATGGATTGATGTTAAAAGGTATTTTTTTACCAAGCTGTTCTAAATCGTATAACTTAACCATCGTACCCGGTTTGGCTTGTAAAATGCCGTTGAAGAGTGTTTCTAAACTGATTTGGTGATGAAAACGAACTAAGCTATAGCGTTGGGTAATCAACTTTTCCCGTTCTTTTTCGGGGCAGTGGATCATAATAACGGTGGCAATAACCGTTACATTCTAAAACCAACATCAATTTTGCCACAAAAAAATCAACCTTGTAGGGACCAATCGGATAGTTAAAATGTAAGTCAAAACCCTCAAACACTGATGACAACACTTTTTGCCATTGCCGAAGGCTGAAGTTTACTTCGTTACTTCGTTGCTGGTTTAGCAAAAGAGCCAATTTGCCCAAAAACTTGCTTTTTGAGTTCAATACCAATAACAGAGTCCATTCCTAAAGCGATTTTGGTCACATCGTCAAGGTGATAACCATGATCTCCGCGGAGCGAAGTTACTTCGTTTCATCCGTGAGGCTTTGCCGCCAAAAGAACGAATGCTTGCCAAATCCAGTTTAATCGGTTTAATGTCAGTTTGGTGTTTTCTGAGAAAACTGTTGAGGGTGCTTTCAGGTACATTAAGGAATTGGGTGATGTCTTTTTTGATGGCAATGTCATCACCAGCGGTGCAGGTAAAGCCAAACTCTTTGAT
>JSZA02000482.1 GCA_000785145.2 Candidatus Thiomargarita nelsonii | reverse complement strand
TATATTCTTAACTGGCGTGTCCAAATTTTCTCGTGTTTCGATTTTTTCCGAGTTAAACAATTTACGAGATATTACCTTATCGAAACAATTTGCCACAATGCTTGGATACACTCAAGATGAATTGGAAAGTTATTTTGGACAACATATTCAAAGTCTTTGTTTTGAATTGGAGCTAAAAAAAGCGCATTTGCTGGCTCAAATTAAGCATTGGTATAATGGTTATTCATGGAATGGCAAAGACAGAGTGTATAATCCGTTTTCAATTCTCAACTTGTTTACCGAACAACAATTTGACAATTATTGGTTTGCCAGTGGCACGCCAACCTTTTTGATGAAATTAATCAAAAAAACAGCACTTGATGTCACAGAGTTTGAAAACCAAAAAGTGTCAAAAATTATCTTTGATAGTTATAATATTGAGACTCTGGATGTTTTCGCGCTATTATTTCAAACCGGTTATTTAACCATCACCTCCATTGATAAAAAAGCGAGAACGCTTCAATATGTTTTGAACTATCCCAATTTTGAAGTGAAAGAAGCTTTTATTACTTATCTGTTTGAAAGTTTCACCCAAAATGAATTGGGAAAAATCCAACCGGCTGCGGAAAATTTGCGTACCTATTTAGAGGAGGAAAATCTTGATGGCTTTATGAATATCATCCGAGCCTTATTTGCCAAAATCCCGTATCCGCTACACATTCAAAAAGAAGCCTATTATCATTCGCTATTTTATATGATATTA
>JSZA02000479.1 GCA_000785145.2 Candidatus Thiomargarita nelsonii | reverse complement strand
CCATTAAGGCACAAATGGCTAAAATTCGTGATAAATTTTTTAATATCATACTTTTCCTCTATAGGTTAGTGAAATCCATAATTTTATCTAATCTCAAAAAAATCAAAACAAATAACGACAAGCAATACGTTATTAGAATGGATAATTGTCCCTAACAAGAAATGCCATTTTTTCAAAAAATGGCATTTCTAAATTTGTCCCTAACAAGCCAGCCTAACGGGTGCCTACTCCGCACAAATAAAGAACTATGGCGATGTTGAAGGTGCGTGGTACGCACCCGACGCTTGCTGGCAGGCTCACCGGAGCTGCGTACCTCGTGATGGATTTTATGACGACTTGTTTAAGCATTTTTTAGACGGGGTTTATGCAACTCTCGTCGCTGGGCTTATCATAATGTCATAGCCATAATCAGTCAGCATATCTGTAGATATTTCTGCGGCTAATTCACTCATCGATATATCCCTCTCCTCATCCTCTGGCATAATGATATTTACCCAGATACTATCCTGATAGATAGGACTTTCCCCAATGGATACTAACTCGATTTCAGGATACTGCGTCTTGAGCTTATCAAACAGCCGTTGGCTTAATTCCATCTGTTTGAAATTAATCATTTATCTATCTCCTGCTTTATGATATCAACAAATTCATGCGCGTGTCTTAATTGTCGCGAGGCAACCGTTTTTGATAAGAATACCGCTTTGTAATCGGCGCGATTTCTCTTATCTTGCAAATCTTTCAAGTAGGAT
>JSZA02000454.1 GCA_000785145.2 Candidatus Thiomargarita nelsonii | reverse complement strand
ATGGCTTGATAAATAAACGCCAAATTATTCAAGCTGGTAAGAGTGTCAGGGTGTTTCTCGCCTAACACCTCTTTTATCAAGCGATAGCCGTTTTCAGACAAAGGCAAGGCCTCGTCTAAGCGGCCTATGGCTTGATAAATTTCCGCCAAATTATTCAAGCTGGTAAGTGTGTTAGGGTGTTTCTCGCCTAACACCTCTTTTCTCAAGCGATAGCCCTTTTCAGACAAAGGCAAGGCCTCGTCTAAGCAGCCTATGGATTGATAAATTACCGCCAAATTATTCAAGCTGGAAAGAGTGTGAGGGTGTTTCTCGCCTAACACCTCTTTTATCAAGCGATAGCCGTTTTCAGACAAAGGCAAGGCCTCGTCTAAGCGGCCTATGGATTGATAAATTACCGCCAAATTATTCAAGCTGGAAAGAGTGTCAGGGTGTTTATCGCCTAACACCTCTTTTCTCAAGCGATAGCCGTTTTCAGACAAAGGCAAGGCCTCGTCTAAGCGGCCTATGGCTTGATAAATAAACGCCAAATTATTCAAGCTGGTAAGAGTGTCAGGGTGTTTCTCGCCTAACACCTCTTTTCTCAAGCGATAGCCCTTTTCAGACAAAGGCAAGGCCTCGTCTAAGCGGCCTATGGCTTGATAAATAAACGCCAAATTATTCAAGCTGGAAAGTGTGTTAGGGTGTTTCTCGCCTAACACCTCTTTACTCAAGCGATAGCCGTTTTCATACAAAGGCAAGGCCTCGTCTAAGCG
>JSZA02000453.1 GCA_000785145.2 Candidatus Thiomargarita nelsonii | reverse complement strand
ATCCCAGTGAAATTGGACTTTGATTTGTCCATGTTCGTTGGTATAAATTTCTTCGCCTTTTGGTCCAACTACGATGGCGGTTTGGCTGCCTTCGACGACGGGTTTGGGGGTGACTCTGTCTGGGCGATAGGGTACGTCAAAAGGTATGCACTCAAAGCTGCTGGAAAAACTGGAGCCGCCGTCTCCCGCCGTTTCTTCTAGTACTTGTGGTTGGCTCGCTGAGAGTTGATGTTGGGTGAGCAGGTATTTTTTGTTAAAATCGTCACGGGGGTATTTTTTCATTGTAAAGAAAAAACCAGCGGCAAAATGTGTACAGGTTGTTGCGCCACTGCCTTCTTTTTTGACGGTTTGATATTCTTCTAAGCGTACTTTGGCGAGATGTTTTCCACGTCCAGGCTCTTCAAATTTACCCGGATAGTCATAGACTTCTAAGTCTGTATTTTTTTCTGCCGTTTTGTCTCCCTTTAGATTTAAGGCGGGTTTCTTAAAATTATAGTCTTTTAGGGTGACTTTGCCGGGGAGGATTTCTTGGGTGTAGTTAAATGTGTAAATGTGTGCTTCATCTGCCACTTGTCCGGGGCGTGGCTCGTGGAAAATTATTTGACTTTCTCCCTGGATCGCTTTGTGCGCTGAGGGGCTGTCTCCCATCACTAATGTATGTTTATTCTCCTCATGTTCAAAAAAGTAAAAAATGCCCTCTTCTTCTAGGAGACGACTGATAAAATCAAACTCAGATTCCCGATATTGGACGCAGTATTCGCGTTTT
>JSZA02000452.1 GCA_000785145.2 Candidatus Thiomargarita nelsonii | reverse complement strand
ATCCCAGTGAAATTGTACCTTGACTTGTCCATGTTCGTTGGTATAAATTTCTTCGCCTTTTGGTCCAACTACGATGGCGGTTTGGCTGCCTTCGACGACGGGTTTGGGGGTGACTCTGTCCGGGCGATAGGGTACGTCAAAAGGTATGCACTCAAAGCTGCTGGAAAAACTGGAGCCGCCTTCACCGGCGCTTTCTTCTAGTACTTGTGGTTGGCTCGCTGAGAGTTGATGTTGGGTGATCAGGTATTTTTTGTTAAAATCACCACGGGGGTATTCCTCCATAGTAAAGAAAAAACCGGCGGCGAAATGCGTACAAGTTGTTGCGCCACTCCCCTCTTTTTTGACGGCTTGATATTCTTCTAAGCGTACTTTGGCGAGATGTTTTCCACGTCCAGGTTCTTCAAATTTACCCGGATAGTCATAGACTTCTAATTCGGTATTTTTATCCGCCGTTTTGTCTCCTTTAAGATTTAAGGCGGGTTTTTTAAAATTATAATCTTTTAAACTGACTTTGCCGGAGAGGATTTCTTGGGTATAGTTAAATGTATAAATGTGTGCTTCATCAGCCACTTGTCCGGGGCGTGGCTCATGGAAAATTATTTGACTTTCTCCCTTGATCGCTTTGTGCGCTGAGGGGCTGTCTCCCATCACTAATATATGTTTATTGTTATGATGTTCAAAAAAGTAGAATATGCCCTCTTCTTCTAGGAGTCGACTGATAAAGTCGAATTCGGATTCTCGATATTGGACGCAGTATTCGCGTTTT
>JSZA02000451.1 GCA_000785145.2 Candidatus Thiomargarita nelsonii | reverse complement strand
AATATTAAAACCACTCGTCACATCATCCATTGTCACAGGAGAAACACCGGTAATGAACATACGGCTAATGCCAACGTCAGCTTCGTCAACGGCTCCCTTTAACAGACTAAAGAAAAATCGAAAAAAGCCGGCACCATGCGTTAATTCTTGATAGGGTTTTTGCCCTGCTGTGGACAAAATGGTGTTAGTGAAATTGTCATACTCATCAATTAGAAGATAGAGCTTGAGCCCTTTTCTCCCAATATAAGTTAAAAGGAACTCCAGCTTGCCATGTGGTGTTTTCTTCGTTTCCATCATTGATATATACCTATCCTCGAAAAGATGACGGTATTTTTCACAAAAGAAGAATAGACAACCATCTATATATTCTTGAAACGACGCTTCAACCTCATCAATGTTGGAAGTGACTTTGGAAAAGTTGAATTTCAAAATGAGATAGGCATTTTTTTCCGGTGTCGGATGTTCATGAATATAGGTACCAGCAAAAAGGGCCTCAAATTCATCCGCCCGTGCGATGTCATAATAACATTCCAACATCGTCAATAGCGACGACTTGCCGAATCGTCTGGGACGAATCAGAAAGAGAAAGCTACCAGCCGTTTCAATTTGTGGAATGTACTGGGTTTTATCCACATAGTAAGAGCCCTTTTGCTGGATTTCTTTGTAGCTTGATAAGCCATAAGGTATCGGTTTCATTTTTTTTGCTCCTATTTCACTTCTTCACAATGAACCAACTCCCACCCACGAAAGATCAACATAATCGAGATCAAATTCA
>JSZA02000450.1 GCA_000785145.2 Candidatus Thiomargarita nelsonii | reverse complement strand
AATATTAAAACCACTTGTCACATCATCCATTGTCACAGGAGAAACACCGGTAATGAACATACGGCTAATGCCAACGTCAGCTTCGTCAACGGCTCCCTTTAACAGACTAAAGAAAAATCGAAAAAAGCCGGCACCATGCGTTAATTCTTGATAGGGTTTTTGCCCTGCCGTGGACAAAATGGTGTTAGTGAAATTGTCGTACTCATCAATCAGAACATAAAGCTTGAGTTCTTTGTAACCAATATACTTTGAGGCAAATTCAAGTTTCTGATAGGCATCTTGAAAACTGTCCATCATCTCGAAGTAATCATCATCTAAGAATGAACGATACTTTTTTCCGAAAAAGAAAAAGCAATTATGAATATGGGCATTAAACGACGCTTCAACCTTGTCAAGGTTGGATCTGATTTTGGAAAAGTTGAATTTCAAAATGAGATAGGCATTTTTTTCCGGTGTCGGATGTTCATGAATATAGGTACCAGCAAAAAGGGCCTCAAATTCATCCGCCCGTGCGATGTCATAATAACATTCCAACATCGTCAATAGCGACGACTTGCCGAATCGTCTGGGACGAATCAGAAAGAGAAAGCTACCAGCCGTTTCAATTTGTGGAATGTACTGGGTTTTATCCACATAGTAAGAGCCCTTTTGCTGGATTTCTTTGTAGCTTGATAAGCCATAAGGTATCGGTTTCATTTTTTTTGCTCCTATTTCACTTCTTCACAATGAACCAACTCCCACCCACGAAAGATCAACATAATCGAGATCAAATTCA